>PXAT01000081.1 GCA_003565775.1 Ectothiorhodospiraceae bacterium
GGTCAGAACATCCTGGGCTACAACGCTGCATCCGACAGCACCCGGAAGTCCGACGGCTTCTATATCCAGGGCATGTACGAAGTTCCGGTTCTCGGTTCCAAGTTGGGTCTGAGCTACGGTGAGTCCAACCTGGACGACAACAGCGGTGATCCGGGTACCCTGGTCGACAAGAACAAGTCCTGGATCGGGGGTATCTACCATCCGCTGACCCCGAACCTGACCCTGGTCGCTGAGTACACCCGTACCGTTGCCGAGAACCAGGACAGCGAAAAGAACCGTGAGCACAACGTCGCCCTCGGTGGCATCCTGTTCTTCTAAGGTTCGACTCGGGTAAGAATGGTTAAAAGAAAGGGAGCCGGGATGGTTCCGATAATCACACAAGGCTGTGTGACCCATGTATGACCTCAAGGGCCGCTAACGCGGCCCTTTTTTTGTGTGGGTTCAGGACAAAAAAGGTTTTCGGTTTTCGGACCGGCGCCTGCGGCGCCTCCCCGATTTTCGGCAGGCGTAGGGTGGAATAAGCGAAGCGATTCCACGCGGTGTCCGGCCTCCGGCTTGCCCATGACCTAGCGACGAACCGCAGCCCTCGGCTACTGACACCACCCGGGCGCCGGGCGCACTCCCCACCTCCACGCCTGTATAGTCAGTTTCGTACCCGAACAAAGCATCCCCGGAGTCCGATCCTCATGCTCACCGAGCAGCAACTTGCCGATCAGCGCCAACGCATCGAAGAGCAGCTTCGTGACCTCGAAGCCGGCGAGAGCGCGCGGCGCGAGAGCAGCAACACCGTGGAACTCGATCAGACCCGCACCGGCCGTTTGTCACGCATGGATGCCCTGCAGGGTCAGGCCATGGCCAAGGCAACGGCGGCCCGCGCGCAACAGCAGGTGCTGCGCCTGCGCGCCGCCCTGCGGCGACTTGATGACGGCAGCTATGGTGATTGCATCCATTGCGATGAACCCATCGCCCCCGGTCGTCTCGAAGCCGACCCGGCTGCGGCGATTTGCATTGACTGTGCGGAAAAGAGGGAGGGGTAGGCGCCCGGCTTTAGGCGCCGGGCGGGCTCGTCTCTGGCATTTTTTATGACGAGAAGCTCTCTTTATTCTCCTTCGTAAAAAAGTTTTCTTGTAAACCTTCGTGCTCTTCGTGTCCTTCGTGGTGAATCTTTCCCTTTCATCGCCCTTCGCTTGAAAGAAGAGATCAACCACGAAGAACGCGAAGGGCGCGAAGAAAAGACAAAGGTCGGTGACGGTTGGGTCCTGATTGCCGGGTGCTGAAAGGGCGTCCGCCTAGCCGCGTCCTTTCCGGAAGATCGCGACGTTCTTCACCGGAATCTCCAACCGCCAGCCGTGCCGCTCCGCAATCCAGCCCAATGTCTCCGGACCGTAAAAGCACACATGGGTGGGGTCGCGGACGTAGTGCCAGCCCGGGAAATCCTCGGCCGGGGGCGGGAAGCTGGTCATCAGGCCGAGCAGTCCGCCGGGACGGAGCAGACTGTTCAGCCGTTCGAACTCTGCGCCCGGGTGATGGAAGTGCTCCGCGGTTTCGGTGCAGGTGACGAAATCATGCTGCTGCTGCAGGGGCGCCGGATCCGGCGCAAACAGCGGGTCCCAGGTCTGCATCGTGAAACCGTGCTCCCGCAGCATCCCGGCCAGTGCCGGCCCCGGGCCGCAGCCGTAGTCCAGGCCGGTGGCACCGGCGGCCAACTGCGGGATCAGGTGTTCGGTGAGGCGACCGAGGAAGCGCCGGTAGCCCTGATCGCATTCGTCGTTCTCGTGGGTGGCGTAGTACGCGCGTTCCGCCATCGCATCGGGACGCTGTTCCGGCGTCAGCCAGATCAGTCGGCATGTCCGGCAGCGCAGGTAGTCCCGATCGTGCCAGCGGACGAAGGCTTCGGCAGTCCCGTTGCTGCAAAGCGGGCAGTCCATCAGCGGGCCGGGTCCGGCACATCGAAACGGATCAGCCGCCGGGTTCCTGCGTCGGAACCGTCGGCATGAATGACTGGAGCGAGCGCAGTCATGACGGTCCGCCTTTGCGGGGTTCGGGGCGTTTGCGGGCTCGAGACTCGAGCCGGGCCTGACGGGCGGGAGAGCTGGCGGCCCGGGTGGTTCCAGGCGTTCGCACGCAGAACCCTCGAAGCAGTGTGCGCCGGACGCCGGATTTTCCTCGCGGTCGCCTGCGGGGGCGATCTCCGCATGATCGTTCAGTCCGGGACCGGCGGAAACGCCCGCGGCTCACCGGTCAGCAGGTCCGTGATGGCTGCACCGCGCAGACTGAGCAGTGGCCAGCCGCGCTCTCGCGCGGTTTCCTGCAGCGTGTCGTCCGGGTCCACGGCCACCGGCCGGTCCACGCGTTCCAGCAGGGGCAGATCGTTCAGCGAGTCGCTGTAGAACCAGGTGCGATCCACGGGTTTCGTCTGTGCGTCCAGCCATTGATTCAGCGCCTCGACCTTTCCCTCACGGAAGGTGGGTGTATCGATGACCTCGCCGGTGTAGCGACCGTCCTTCAGTTCCGGGGTAGTCGCCAGCAGGGCATCCACCTCGAACAGTTCCGCGATCGGGGCGGTGATGAAACGGTTGGTGGCGGTAATGATCAGCGTACGATGAGAGCGGCGCTTGTGTTCCTCGACGAGTGCCAGCGCAGCCCGGGTGACGATCGGCCGGATGTGGCTGTCGACGAATTCGGCGCGCAGTTGATGAAGCTCCTCTGCCGGATGTTCGGTCAGTGGCTTCAGGGAAAAGCGCAGGAATTCATGGATGTCGAGGGTGCCGGCCTTGTACCGTGCATAGAAATCCTTGTTCGCGCGGTCGTAGGTCTCCCGATCGACCAGCCCCCGTTCCACCAGAAACTGGCCCCAGAGATAGTCGCTGTCGCCGGCAAGCAGGGTATTATCGAGGTCGAAGATGGCAAGAGTCATCGTTTCGGCGCGCTCCATTGCTGCGTTGTATCCACCGGAAACGCACGAGTCTAGGGAAACGCTGACGCATTCGCACGCCTGCGATGGGGTCAGCATGAGCGTTTCGGCGGCAGGTCGGTGGCACGACTTGCGACGGCTGGCATGCGACTGGACGAGCGACCGGATGGTGCGTCATGGCGCGTTGTGACCTCCGCGAAACCGCCGAGGTGTTCCCGAAACCGGCTTCACGACAATGGAAACGGTTCTTAGCATTTGCCGCAAGTATCGGAAATGTGGAACAATAATTAGCAACGATACGGCTGGGAGTGCGGCGCCAAGTGATTGATTCCGACGGTTTTAGGCCGAATGTAGGGATCATCCTGACGGATGGTGCCGGCCGGGTTTTCTGGGCCCGCCGCATCGGTCAGGACGCCTGGCAGTTTCCCCAGGGCGGCATTGATGCTGATGAAACGCCGGAACAGGCGTTGTATCGCGAATTGATGGAGGAGGTGGGTCTCGGACCCGACCATGTGGAGATGGTGGGTTCGACCACCCGCTGGCTGCGTTATCACCTGCCCCGTCATCTGATCCGTCGTCACCGCCGGCCATTGTGCATCGGTCAGAAGCAGCGCTGGTTCATGCTGCGCCTGGTCGGTAGCGAGGCGGATGTGCGGCTGGATGCCGCCGACAAGCCGGAATTCGATCACTGGCAGTGGGTGGATTACTGGCGGCCGGTCAAGGAAGTTGTCTTCTTCAAGCGGCATGTCTACCGGCGAGCGCTGGGGGAACTGGCCCCGCTGGCCTTCCCCGAGGGTGAGGTCCCGGAGCCGCCAAGCCACGACCGTCGTGGTCGCCGTGGTGCGAACGGCATCCGGCGCCGCCGCGACAAGGCGAATCGGCTGGCCTGAGCCGCCGCCCCACCGCCCCGTTCTCTTTACTTGTTTTGCGGCCCGCTGACGGGCAAGGGTCCTAATGCTTCAGACGTTGCACAGCATCATTCAGGAGGTGAACGCCGCGCGCGGCCTGGATCACGCCCTGAAGATCATCGCCAAGCGGGTGGCCGATTCCACCCATGTGGATGTCTGTTCCGTCTATCTGGTGGACCCGGATTCCCAGGAATACGTGCTGATGGCGACCCGTGGCCTGAACCCGGCCGCGGTCGGTCAGGTGCGCCTGCGCTTCGACGAGGGCCTGGTCGGGCTGGTGGGCGAGCGCAAGGAAGTACTGAACCTGGAGGAGGCCGTGGCGCATCCCCGTTTTCGCTACTTCCCCGAGACCGGTGAAGAGCGTTTTCATTCCTTTCTGGGCGCCCCGATCATCCACTTCCGCCGTCTGCTCGGCGTGCTGGTGGTGCAGCAGACCGCGCGCCGGCGCTTCGACGAGGAAGAGGTGGCGTTCATCGTCACCATGGCGTCGCAGCTCTCCGGTGCCATTGCCCATAGCGAGGCCAGCGGTGATTCCCATGGCGGCGCATTGCCCTCCACCCAGTCGCTGAAGCGGCGCGCCATGACCGGTGTTGCCGGCAGCCCCGGCGTGGCCCTGGGGCGGGCGATGGTGGCGTATTCGCCGGCCGACCTGTACGCCGTCCCCGACCGCCCGGTGGAAGATGCCGACAAGGAGATACGCCTGTTCCTGTCGGCGCTGGAAGGGGTCAAGGGCGAGGTTCGGGCCCTGGCCGACCGGCTGGCCGATGCGGTGCCGTCGGAGGAACACCGCCTGTTCGAGGTGTATCTGCGGATGCTCGAGAGCGAGAGCCTGACCGAGGGTACGGTCAAGCGGATCCGTGCCGGTAACTGGGCCAGCGGTTCCCTGCGCGAAAGCATTGCCCAGTACGTGAGCGTGTTCGACGAAATGGAAGATCCGTACCTGCGCGAACGGGCCAGCGATATCCGCGACATCGGCCGACGCATCCTGATGCGGCTGCAGCTGGACAGCGGCGACAGCCGCACTGTGCCCGACGGCACGGTGCTGGTGGGCGAGGAAATCAGCGCCTCGCAGCTGGCGGAGATTCCCACCGACCGGTTGGCCGGTGTGGTGACCGCCCGCGGCTCGGGCAACTCGCATGTGGCGATTCTGGCGCGTGCGCTGAATATCCCGGCGGTCATGGGCGTCGGCGATCTGCCGGTGGGGCGCCTCGAGGGCAAGGAACTGATCGTCGACGGCTACGCCGGCCGCGTGCATATCGAACCCGGCGAGGACGTGCGCAAGGAATACCGGCGCCTGCTCCGAGAGGACAGGGATCTGGCGGCCGGCCTGGAGCCACTGCGGGACAAGCTGGCCGAGACACCCTGTGGCTTCCGCATGGGGCTGTATGCCAATACCGGCTTGATGGCGGACATCAATGCCTCCATCGCCAGCGGCTGCGACGGCATCGGCCTGCATCGTACCGAATTCCCGTTCATGGTGCGGGAGCGTTTCCCCGGTGAGGACGAGCAGACGCTGGTCTATCGGCAGGTGCTGGAGCCCTTCGCGCCGCGGCCGGTGGTACTGCGTACCCTGGATGTCGGCGGCGACAAGCCGCTGCCGTATTTCCCCGTGCGTGAAGAGAATCCCTTCCTCGGCTGGCGCGGTATCCGTCTGACGCTGGACCACCCGGAAATCTTCCTGACCCAGTTGCGGGCAATGCTGCGGGCCAACGCCGGTTGCGGCAATCTCCGCCTGCTGCTGCCGATGGTGAGCCGCTTGTCCGAACTGGAAGAAACCCGGGTGCTGCTGGAGCGCGCGCGAGAGGAACTGGAGGAGGAAGGTATCGAGGTCGAGATGCCGCCGGTGGGAGTCATGGTCGAGGTGCCGTCGGCGGTGTACCAGGCCGAGCGGCTGGCGCAGGCTGCGGATTTCATCTCCATCGGCTCCAACGACCTGACCCAGTACCTGCTGGCAGTGGATCGCAACAATGCCCGGGTCGCCGATCTCTACGACGAACTGCATCCGGCGGTGCTGGAAGCGTTGCGGCAGACCGTGGATGCCGCCCGCAGGCACGACCGCCCGGTCACCGTCTGCGGTGCCATGGCCGGTGATCCGGCGGCTTCCATCCTGTTGCTGGGGATGGGCGTCACCGGGCTCAGCATGAGTGTTTCCAGTTTGCTCAAGGTCAAGTGGGTGGTGCGCAACTTTACCTGTGATGCCGCCAGTGAACTGCTGGAACAGGCGCTGCTGATGGAGCACCCCGGCGAGATTCGCGATATGCTCAACGGGGCACTCGACGATGCCGGACTGGGTGGCCTGATTCGGGCCGGGAAATGAACCGTCGGGCGGGGCCGGACGACGGTTTTCCTGGTTCGGGTGAGCGTGAGGCCCATCTCGCTCGCCGCCAGGTCGTGAACATCATGCATCCCGCCTTGTATCGTTAGGAAAACCTGTTTTCTGTAATTGACAATCACTCTCATTTGCATTCAGACTTTCGGTGTCGCAGCCGGAGTCTCGCCATGTATGTCTGTCTCTGCAACGGCGTTACCGATCGTCAGATCCGCCAGGCGGTGGAAGAAGGCGCCTCGTCAATGCGTGAGCTGCGGCAGCAGCTCGGAGTCTGCGGGAACTGCGGTCGTTGTGGTCCCGAGGCCAGAGACATTCTTTGCGAAACCCGGACCCGGATCGTGGCTGCGAAGGTGACCATCGACCTGCCACCGCCACCCAGCCTGGGCGAAGCCGCCTGGGCATAGCCGAACACTGCCCGGCCCTCCCCGGGGCCGGCGGCCGGCCACCGGTTCGGCTTCCGGCACCGTTGCCCGGCGCGCCTCGTCTCGGAGAAAATGCGGCTTGCGTGCAGGCCTGCGAGCAAGGCGGTGGTCTCCTGACGGGCTACGCCCTGTCACGTTTCCCGATGCCCCGCCCGCAGACCATCAGGCCGCGCTACACTCAAGCGCAGGCACTATCCACATCGACCAGCGAAAAGGGAGGCTTGCCATGAAAGGCGATCCGAAGGTTATCGAACATCTGAATACCATCCTCTACAACGAACTCACTGCCATCAATCAGTATTTCCTGCATTCCCGGATGCTGAAGGACTGGGGGCTCACCAAGCTGGCCGACCATGAGTACCAGGAGTCGATCGAGGAGATGCAGCATGCCGACAAGCTGATCGAGCGCATCCTGTTCCTCGAAGGTCTCCCCAATCTGCAGGATCTGGGCAAGCTGCTGATCGGCGAAGACGTGCGCGAGGTGCTCGAGTGCGACCTGAAGCTCGAGGAAAAGGGTATTCCCGATCTGCGCGACGCGATCGCTTACGCCGACTCGGTTCGCGACTACGTCAGCCGCGACCTGTTCCAGACCATCCTCGCCGAGGAAGAGGAGCACGTGGATCATCTGGAAACCCAGCTCGGCCTGATCGACCGTCTGGGGCTGGAGAATTATCAGCAGTCACAGGTCTAGTTTAAGGAATCGCTGAGGTATTCCCGCGTCTGCGCCCGAGACCGTTCTTGGACATCGGGCAAGGCGCGGTGCCGGTCCGTTAGTGGGTCTACCGGGTCGGTAGCGCAACGCGGCCAGGAGCCAAAACCGGCCGGACCCTTCGAGCGCTGGGCGCCGGGCGCCCCTTCAGAACCGATAAGAGAGCGACAGACTTCCGAAATTGGTCTTGCCGCGCTGGCTGCTGAACTCCCGCGTCGACAGCACGTGGGTGTAGGTGATGCGGGTGCGCAGGCCGATGTTCATGGCCCCGCCGAACTGCAGTTCACCGACCACCGGCCGGGTGCCACTGACGCTGCGGCTGTTCTGGTAGGTATTCCCGTCGAGGAAGATGTTGTAGAGCACGACGCGACTGTCGATGCTGCCGAACAGGTACCAGCCGAACGGAGCCGCCGGGCGGAAGATGCCGGAGCCGGGCAGGGTCGGGCTGATGCGCGGCGGGCCCCAGTCGAGAGGCAGGTTCTGGCCGACGCGAACCGTGAAACCGCCGTTGATCTGCGTGAACACATTGCCCACCGCGCCGCCCCAGAACGGCGTTCCGTCCCAGGCCCAGCCATTGTCGCCGCGGCCGATCCAGGCGCGATTCTGGCGCTGGTACGCAAGCAGCAGTGCCGGCTCGTTGCGTAACTGGGTATCCCAGCCTTCCGGGCGGGGCGCACCGACGAAGCGGTGCGCTTCCTTCTGAATCTTGTCCGCGCCCGAGGCCGGACCGACCACGCCGACGCTCAGTTGCAGTCGATCCAGCCGTCGTTCGGTTTCGGAACCGAGCCCGACGGTGGCGTAGAGCCAGCCGGCATAGGGGCGATCGTCCCGCGGCGGGTCGCGCAGGGTGATGTCGTCCGGGGTGTACATGTTCTGACCCAGCGAATAGCTGAGTTTGATGTCACCGCGTTGCGAGAAGAACGGCAGCCGATCGGCGCCCCGTTTGACCAACCGGGGTACCCGATCATCGGGCGACAGCCAGGTCGCGCGGATGCCATTGGTGTAGTAGCGGTCTTCGCCGCCGAACAGATCGTTTTCGTATTCCAGGACCAGCGTGCCCCATTCGACACGACCATCCTCTGCCGCGAGCGATGAGGTCAGCGTCAGCAACAGAATCAGAACGGAAACGGTCTGACGGGTCACGTGCCGTTGCCTCCGGCGTCCGGAGGCAGCCGCCGTTCGGCGGCGGTGGCCCGCAACAGCACGGCGTCCATTGCCCGCGTCGGCAGGATGCGTCGCAGGTAGCCGAACAGATAGGTCGGCAGGGTGACGTAATAGCGCGGGCGCGGCCGCCGGCTTTCGAGGGCGTGGATCAGCCGCTTCAGCACCGCCTCGGGTGGCAGGGTGAACGGTCCGGAGGCCGGCTCGTCTTCCTGCGCAAGGCGGTATTCCACGGCCCGGTAGACATCACGATGAGCGCTGTCCTGCGGCTTGATGAACTGGCGGTAGCGGGCCAGTGCATTGGCCCGGAACCGGCTGCTGATGGGGCCGGGTTCGATCAGGCTCACCCGGACACCACTGCCACGCAGCTCCATGCGCAGGGTGTCCGCGAGCCCCTCCAGCGCGAACTTGGAGGCATTGTAGGCGCCGCGGTAAGGCAGTGCGACGAAGCCCAGGACCGAGCTGTTGAACACGATCCGGCCGTGACCATGACGGCGCATTGCCGGCAGCACGCTGGCGGTGAGTTCCATGGCGCCGAAGACATTGGTTTCGAACTGCTCGCGCAGCGCCTGGCGCGGCAGATCCTCCAGCGCCCCGGGCTGACCGAAACCGGCGTTGTTGAACAACGCGTCCAGGCGACCGTCGGTCGCGGCCAGTACGGTTTCGACGGCGGCACGAATGCTGGCCGGGTCGTCCACGTCCAGCAGCACGGACTCGAGCCCGAGTTCATGCAGCGACTCCATCTGCGCGTCCTGACGGACACCGGCGAAGACCCGCCAGCCCTGGCGACGGAGGCCGACCGCGCAGCAGCGCCCGATGCCGCTTGAGCAGCCGGAAATGAGCACCGTTGGACGTTGTGGCTGGCGGGCTGTCTTCATGCCCGCATCCTACACCGCGGGCGGGTCGAACCGAATGTGTCAATAGATCAGAAGTTCCCTTGTGTCAGTGGTAACTTGCCCGTATATAAGAGACAGCAAAATTCGCGTTTCCCAGATTCATGTTTCCTTATCTCGGCCGCCGACGGCCTTTCAGGAATCAACACCATGCCTATCTACGAATATCAGTGTGACAGTTGCCAGCACGAGATGGAGGCGATCCAGCGCATGCGCGACACGCCCCTGACCGATTGTCCGGAATGCGGCCGGCCGACGCTGCGGCGGAAGATTTCTGCAGCCGGGTTCCGGCTCAAGGGTGGTGGCTGGTACGAGACGGATTTCAAATCTGCCAATCAGCGCAATCTCGCCGGCGACAAGAAGGCCGGTGACAGCAAGTCGAAGGGCGGTGACGAAAGCAAGAGCAAACCCAAGCCGACCAGCAGTACCACGGCGGCCTGAGGCCGGTTCTGCCGCCATGGGGCGTGCCTTGCGCGCCCCATGGCCACCCCGTACCATTCCACGCCTTGGAAATCCCCGTTCGGGAACCGGTCAGCGTTTCCTGACGCGGGGTTTTTTCGTGCCGTTCCGACCGTGTTTGCGATCGGCCGGCCTTCGCTGAATTCAGACATGTACCGGGGACTGGCTATGCGCACGCATTACTGCGGGCAGGTGACGGAAGAGCACCTGGATTCCACCGTTTCACTCTGCGGCTGGGTGCATCGCCGGCGCGACCACGGCGGCGTGATCTTCATTGATCTGCGTGATCGGGATGGTCTGGTGCAGGTGGTGTTCGACCCCGACGACCCCGCGACCTTCGCCCTCGCCGAACGGGTACGCAGCGAGTTCGTGCTGCGGGTCACCGGCCGTGTGCGGCGACGTCCTGCCGGCACCGAAAACGCCGGCATGACCACCGGTCAGATCGAGGTCTTCGGCCAGCAGCTCGAGATCCTGAACACCGCGAAGACTCCGCCGTTCCAGCTGGACGATGACGATGTCGGTGAGGACGTCCGTCTGCGGCATCGCTATATCGATCTGCGTCGCCCCGAGATGCAGCAGCGGCTGCGTCTGCGCGCGCGGGTCACCGGTGCCGTGCGTCGCTTCCTCGATGACGAGGGGTTCCTCGATATCGAGACGCCGATGCTGACCCGGGCCACGCCGGAAGGCGCGCGGGACTATCTGGTGCCGAGTCGCGTCCACCCGGGGGCCTTCTACGCCCTGCCGCAGTCTCCCCAGTTGTTCAAGCAGTTGCTGATGATGTCCGGCATGGATCGCTACTATCAGGTGGTGCGCTGCTTCCGCGACGAGGATCTGCGCGCCGACCGGCAGCCCGAGTTCACCCAGCTCGACATCGAGACCTCGTTCATGGACGAGGAAGGCATCATGCAGCTCAACGAGCGCATGATCCGCGAGCTGTTCCGCGAAGTGCTCGGCGAGGAACTGCCGGATCCGTTCCCGCGCATGACCTGGCAGGAGGCGGTGGATCGTTTCGGTATCGACCGGCCGGACCTGCGGATCCCGCTGGAACTGGTCGATGTCGGCGATCTGATGGCGGATGTGGAGTTCAAGGTGTTCGCGGCGCCGGCCGCCGATCCCAAGGGCCGGGTTGCAGCACTGCGCCTGCCGGCCGGGGGTGATCTCAGTCGCAAGGAAATCGACGACTACACCAAGTTTGTCGGTCGTTATGGCGCGCGCGGGCTGGCCTACATCAAGGTCAACGATCCGGCCCGGGGCCGCGACGGCCTGCAGTCGCCGATCATCAAGTTCCTGCCGGACAGCACGGTGCATGGCATTCTCGAGCGCACCGGCGCCGAGGCCGGCGACCTGATCTTCTTCGGCGCCGACAAGACCACGGTGGTGAACGAGTCGCTGGGCGCTTTGCGGGTGCGTCTGGGGCACGACCGCGGTCTGGTCGAGCCGGGCTGGATGCCGGTCTGGGTGGTCGATTTCCCGATGTTCGAATACGACGACAAGGACGGCCGTCTGTATTCGCTGCACCACCCGTTTACCGCACCCAGTGTCGACACCGTGACGGCGCTGCGCGACGGCGATCCGGAGCAGTTGCTGTCGCGCGCCTATGACATGGTGCTGAACGGCACCGAAATCGGTGGCGGCTCGATCCGTATTCATGATCCGGACATGCAGATGGCGGTACTGGATCTGCTCGGCATCGGCGAGCAGGAAGCCCGGGAGAAATTCGGGTTCCTGCTGGATGCGCTGGAATACGGCGCCCCGCCCCATGGCGGTCTGGCCTTCGGTCTGGATCGGCTGGTCATGCTCATGAGCGGTGCCAGCTCGATCCGTGACGTCATGGCCTTCCCCAAGACCCAGACCGCCAGTTGTCTGCTTACCGATGCCCCGTCCACGGTGGCGGAGGAGCAGTTAAAGGAGCTGCATATCCGTCTGCGCCGCACCGCGACGGTGGAGACCGAAGGCGGCGAGTAACGTAGACGGTCAAACGTCCTCCCGTCACTGCTGTCTGAATCATTGGTCGGATGCACCTGATCCGCGTCCGGTCAATTCATGGCAAGGGGAGTGAGCGTGTGAGCGAAGCACAGAACGGACTGGAAACAGCCACGTTCGGCGGTGGCTGTTTCTGGTGTCTCGAGGCCGTGTTCCAGCAGCTGGATGGTGTGGAGAGCGTCGCGCCGGGTTACGCGGGCGGAAAGCGACCGAATCCGAGCTATGCCCAGGTCTGCACCGGAGCAACCGGCCACGCCGAGGTGGTCCAGCTGCGGTTCGATCCCGGACGCATCTCCTTCGAGGCCCTGCTTGACGTCTTCTTCGCCGCGCACGATCCGACCCAGCTGAACCGCCAGGGCAACGATATCGGCACCCAGTACCGCTCGGTCATCTTCTGGCACAGCGAACAGCAGCGCGACATCGCTCGCAGCATGATCGCGGCGCTGGATGCCGCGGATCAACCGCGCGACCCGGTGGTCACCGAGCTGTCACCGCTGCCGACCTTCTACCCGGCCGAGCCCTACCACCACGACTACTACAACAACAATGCCATGCAGCCCTACTGCCAGCTCGTGGTGGAACCGAAAATCATGGCCACTCGCCGCCGGTTTCCGGACAGGGTTCGCCAATCCTGAGGATTGGAGCGCCCGGCACCCGGCGCCCCGCGCCCGGGGGGCTTCGGTTGGCGTAGAATCCGGGGTTTCTCGGCGATGAGGTTTTCTAAAGTGCCCAGCGCCCGAAGAGCCTCCTTCGCGGCCGGGCGCGGATAGCCGGGCGCCGGGCGCAAAAAAAAGCCCCTGCATCACAAGATGCAGGGGCTTTTTTGATCACCGCCTCGGCAATCAGGCAGCGGCGGCGGCTCGCCGCGGCAGCCAGCGGCCGATCTGGCGAACGGCCCGGCCGATCATCTCGGCACTGAGTTCGCGACGCAGCATTTCGGCTTCGATCCGTACGTCGTGCAGGGACCTGTTGCCGGAGGCGACAGGGGCGGTTTTCCGGTTCATTTCGTGCATGTCGACACCTCCTCTTGATGCTGCGCCGGCGCCCATCGCCGGCATCAGTTTGTCAGACATTTTTCCTTTGAAAGCGTTACCTTGGCGTCTTTCATCGGATGTCTCCGAGTCTACGCTTCGCATAGCTTCCTGCATAGTGGTGCACTGCAAAAAAAACGGAACCCGCAAGGGGTTCCGTGAAGGCTTCGTCAGTGATTCACGAAGAAGGAGGAGAATGCATTGATGAGATGACTCATCGAATGGTGCGCGGCAGCATAAGGAAGCGTTGCTTGTCCTGCAAGTTGTATAAGCGCACAAGATCTGTTCCTATTGGGAACAAGTTACTGTTGTGGTTCCTGGGGTGGGTGAAATGGATCGCGCGTCGGAAATGATGATCTTTGTGCGTTGCGTGGAAGAGGGCAGTTTTTCCGCCGCAGCGCGGGCGCTGGCGATGACGCCATCGGCCATCAGCAAGCAGATTCGTCGTCTGGAAGATCGTCTCGGTGCCCGTCTGTTCAACCGGACCACGCGGCAGATCAGCGTGACCGAGGTGGGCCGGGATTTCTATGAACGTTGCTCGCGCATCATGGGCGACATCGAGGCGGCCGAGGAATCGGTGAGTTCGCTGCAGGACCGGGTCCGCGGAACCCTGCGCGTCTGTGCCACCGTCGCCTTTGCCCGCGGCGAAGTGTTGCCGCGGATTCAGCAATTTCTCGGCCGTTACCCGGAAATCAAGCTCGAACTGGAGTTGACCGACCGCGCCGTGGATCTGGTGGACGAGGGCGTCGATTGCGCCATCATGCTGCAGGAACAGGTGGATGATCCGTCCCTGGTCGCGCGCAAGCTGGCGGTGAACCGGCGCATCATTGTCGCCTCTCCGGCCTATCTGGAACGGCAGGGCGAACCGAAGGAGCCCGAGGATCTTCTCAGCCACAACTGCCTGGTGATGTACAACGTCGCTCGTTTCAACGACTGGGAGTTCGAGTTGCCCGGCGGCGGCCGACGGGTGATTCAGGTGGATGGCAATCTGCGCTCGAATACCGCCGGTGCCCTGTTCGACGCCTGCCTCGGCGGCGTCGGTCTTGCCCGGCTGTCAACCTGGCTTGTGGCACCCCGGATCCGCCAGGGTCAGCTGGTTCAGGTGCTTCCGGAGTACGCCCACGAGGGCTCGGCCTATTATGTGCTCTTTCCGCAGGGTCGTTTCCTGTCGCGCAAGGTCCGCGCCTTCGTTGATTTTCTGGTGGAGCAGTTCACCCCGGTGCCCCCGTGGGAGCAGGACGACCTTGACCTGATGCCGACCGCCAGACGCAGTTGAAGTCCGGCCGGGGAGCAAAACGTGCCGCATGGAGTCTCATCAGGGACGTATGCAGTTCCATGACTGCGCCATCGCGCTGACTCGTCGGCGTGCCCGCGTCGGAGTTGCCTTTGCGGTCATTGAGGGGCGTGCGCCACGGCATCGGATTCCGCGGCGAGGAGCCGCTCGTGCCACTGGATTCGGTTCCTGATCTTGCGGAGTTGGTTGTATGCCCGAGGCCCGTCAAAGCTTTTCCACGATCGGCCTGGAACCGGCTGCGCTGCCGGATGCGGTCAGCCCCGATCCGCAGGTTTTCGATCAATTGCTGGGACAGCTGAGGCGTAGCCACCGGGTCACGGTGCTGACCGGCGCCGGCTGCAGCACCGAGTCCGGCATCCCGGACTATCGTGCCGCCGATGGCCGCTGGAAGGGCCGTCAGCCGATCCAGTACGCCGATTTCATGCGCAGCACCGCGATGCGACGTCGCTACTGGGCGCGCAGCATGGTCGGTTGGCCGGTGGTTGCCGCGGCGCAGCCGAATGCGGCACATGCGGCGCTGGCGACCCTGGAGCGGGACGGCCCGGTGCAACGGCTGATCAGCCAGAATGTGGACGGCCTGCACGGGCGTGCCGGCAGCCGGGATGTGATTGATCTGCATGGACGCCTGGATCAGGTGGTCTGTCTGGATTGTGCCGCACTGATGTCGCGCGCCGACTATCAGGTGCGTCTGCTGGATCGAAATCCGGGCTGGCAGCAGTCCGGTGTGACGGCACCGGACGGTGACGCCGATCTGCCGGAAGACGCTTACGAAGGTTTCCGGATCGTGGACTGCGACCGTTGTGGCGGGCTGCTCAAGCCCGATGTGGTGTTTTTCGGCGAGAATGTTCCGCGCCCGCGGGTCGAGGACGCCTTTGCCGAGCTGGACGCGTCGGACTGTCTGCTGGTCGCCGGTAGCTCGCTGATGGTCTGGTCGGGCTACCGTTTTGTGCGCCGGGCCCGGGCCCGGGACATTCCGGTGCTGATCGTCGGTCTCGGTCGAACCCGGGGCGACGATGATGCCTCCATCCGTCTGCAGGGACGCTGCGGTGACGTCCTGCCGCGGCTGGCGCGCGAACTGACGAAACCCCGCTGACCGGTCCGGCCATCGCTTGCATCTGGTGGACGCTGCGGTAACCATTCCGCATCCGCAGCGAATGGGATCACCAGTCCAGGGCATGATCGAGACGACAGATGCACCGTCATCATTGACGCCGGCGCAGTACCCGATCGGGGTTTTCGACTCCGGCATGGGGGGTCTGTCGGTCATGCAGGACATCCGCGCGCTGCTACCGAATGAGTCCCTGATCTATGCGGCGGATGCCGGCAGCGTGCCTTATGGCGGTCGGTCCGCGTCATTGATCCGCGACCGGTCGCGGGCGCTGGTGGAGTTTCTGGCGGCTACGCCGGTAAAAGCCGTGGTCGTGGCCTGTAACCCCGCCACAGCGGCGGCCGTGCCGGATCTCCGTCGGCATTGGCCGTCACTGCCGATCATTGCCATGGAGCCGGCGGTAAAGCCCGCCGTCGCGGCAACCCGCAGCGGCGTGGTCGGGGTACTGGCCACCGAGGGTACCCTCGGCAGCGACCGGTTCAGCGGCCTGGTATCCCAGTATGCCGGTTCGGTCAGGGTGTTGACCCGGCCCTGCCCGGGTCTGGTGGAACGGGTCGAGCAAGGCGATCTGGACAGCCCGGCACTCGATCGGCTGCTGACGCGGTATCTGCAGCCGCTGCTCGAGGCCGGCGCCGATACCATCATCCTCGGCTGTACCCATTACCCGTTTCTGCGCGAGCGCATCCTGCTGCTGGCGGGCCGGCCCTTGCATCTGATTGATACCGGCGCCGCCGTGGCCCGGGAGCTGCGACGTCGCCTCGGTGCTTCGGCTCTGCTCAGTCCGGCATCGGCGCCGGCCGCCACCGCCTTCTGGACCACCGGGGATGTGGCGGCGCTGGAGCGATTTCTGGCCCGGCACTGGCAGGAAACACCGGTGCGCGTGCGCGCCATCGGGAACATCGAGAAAACCACGCAGGAAACATGAGATGACACTGAGGGCTTTGCTGTTCGACGTTGACGGCACGCTGGCCGAGACCGAGGAGGTCCATCGGCGAGCATTCAACGAGGCATTCCGGGCTTTCGATCTGGACTGGAGCTGGGACCGTGCCCTGTACGGCGAGTTGCTGAAGGTGACGGGCGGGCGCGAACGCATGCGGCATTTCGCCCAGCTGCGCCAGTTGCCGATCGCCGAGGATCCTGACTTCCCGGATCTGGTCAGGCGGATCCATCAGTGGAAGACCCGACGCTACGGCGAGCTGCTGGCAGACGGCGAAGTGTCGCTGAATCCGGGGGTGGAACGCCTGCTGCGCGAGGCCCGGGATGCCGACCTGCTGCTCGCCATTGCCACGACGACAACGCCGGAAAATGTGGAGGCGCTGCTGATCCCGGCACTGGGCGCCGGGGCCATGGACTGGTTTGCCGCCATCGGTGCCGGTGACATGGTGCCGCAGAAGAAACCGGCACCGGATATCTACCATTGGGTCATGGACGAGCTGGAGGTGTCGGCCGATACCTGTCTGGCGTTCGAGGACTCGGCCAATGGCGTGCGTTCGGCGTTGGCTGCAGCGCTGCCTGTTCTGGTCACGCCCGGGATTTACACGCGGGACGACAGCTTTGACGGTGCCAGTGCCGTGATCAGCCATCTTGGAGAACCTGACAGGCCGTTCGAGGTCTTGGCGGGTAAGGTGCCGGAGGGGCGCTGCGTGAACCTGGGCTGGCTGCGCGAGCTCCACGGGACTGCAAGGACTCGCTGATTCATTCTGCGATCAGGCAAGTCAGTACTCGGGCGGAATGCGGCCCAACGGTGGGCTTCGATGCCGCGCGGGCGGCTCATCCGGGTGACGTGGCTTCGGCGCCGGCCGAATCCGGCACTGCAATTCGTGCCGGGGTCAGGCCTTCCCTCGGAGGGATGTCGGCCGCAGTGACGCGGCCGTCAAGCCCCCATGGATGGGTTCACGGCGGTCCCGGGGAGGGAGTGCCTGACCCCGGTTGGGCACCAGATGGTGCGGTTGGCACCGGAGTCGAAGGCCTTGCTGGATGACCAGAGGGCACTATGGCGGAGGCTCGGGATCAGGTTCGCGAACCCGGTAACCGTGGTTTATGTCCGCGGCTACCGGTGGGGTGACGGGCCTGAGGATGTGCTCCCCGGCCCGTATGGTGCTCAGCGTCTGGCCTTGGCCAGCTCGCTGCGCATCTCGTCGATCACCGCCTTGTAATCGTCCTTGTTGAAGATCGCGGAGCCGGCGACGAAGGTGTCGGCGCCCGCTTCGGCGACTTCGCAAATGTTGTCCGGCTTGATGCCGCCGTCGACTTCCAGGCGGATGTCGCGGCCGCTGCGTTCGATGATCGCCTTGGCATCACGCAGTTTCTGCAGCGTTGTCGGAATGAAGCTCTGGCCGCCGAAGCCGGGGTTCACCGACATGATCAGCACCATGTCCACCAGGTCGGTGACGTATTCCAGATGCTCGAGCGGGGTGCTGGGGTTGAACACCAGACCCGTCTTGCAGCCCTTGTCGCGGATCAGCTGGAGGCTGCGATGCACATGCTTGGTGGCCTCGGGGTGAAACGAGATGTAGTCGCAGCCGGCATCGGCGAACATCGGAATCAGCCCGTCCACGGGTTCCACCATCAGGTGTACGTCGATCGGTGCCTTGATACCGTAGTTGCGCAGGGCCGTGCAGATGACCGGACCGAAGGTCAGGTTCGGCACGTAGTGATTGTCCATGACGTCGAAGTGCACGATATCGGCACCGGCCTCGAGCACGTTTTCCACTTCCTCGCCGAGGCGGGCCATGTCGGCGGAAAGGATGGACGGGGCAATCAGGAAGTCGGAAGGCATAAGCGTTCTCCGCGTTGAACTGACGGGACCGGAGGCGCACAGCTGACGCCTTCCGGGCTGTCCGTTTGTGATAATGGTAATCAGTGCAGGGCGATGCGTATTATAAGTATTAGTTTATGGAGCCAGGGAAGCGCACCGCTGCCCCGACAACGCCGATGACCAGCGCTGATCCTGCCCGCAACCGCGCACGGGATCAATGGCGCCCCGGAGAGGCCCATGCATGTGACCCTGCGTCAGCTCACCATTTTCAACATGGTGGCGGAAAAACTCAGCTATACCCAGGCGGCCTCGGAGCTGCACCTGACCCAACCCGCGGTGTCACTCCAGGTGCGCAAGCTGGAGGAATCCGTCGGCCTGCCGCTGTTCGAACAGCTCGGCAAGCAGATCTATCTGACCCAGGCCGGCAGCGAGTTGCTGCGCTACAGCCGCGAGGTCTTTTCCCAGCTCGGCGAAGCGCGCGAAATGCTCGCCCAGATGAAAGATATCTCGCGCGGCACGCTGCTGCTCTCGGTCGCTACCACTGCCAGCAGTTTCACCTCGCGCATGGTGGCCGCCTTTCTCGAACAGATGCCCGGCGCCACGGTCAGGCTGGACGTCAGCAACCGCGGCACCCTGCTGCGGCAACTGCGAAACAACGAGAAGGACCTGGTCATCATGGGTCAGCCACCGACCGACATGGATCTGGTGGTGGAGCCGTTCATGACCAACCCGCTGGTCGTGATCGCGCCGCCCAGTCATGCGCTGTCTGGCCGCCGTGATCTGAGCCTGAGCGAACTGTCGGAATGGCCGTTCGTGCTGCGCGAGCCGGATTCGGGTACGCGAGCGGCTATGGAGCGGTTGTTCCAGGAGCACGAACTCAGGCCGCGGATCCAGGCCGAGATCGCCGATAACGAGTCGCTGAAGGAGGCCGTGTCGGCCGGGCTCGGCCTGGGCGTGGTTTCGCTGCACACGCTGGATCTGCATCTGCAGAGCGGCCGGCTGGTGGTGCTCGATGTCGAGCACTTCCCGATTCAGCGCAAGTGGTATCTGGTGTACCGCGAAGGCAAGCGTCTGTCGCCGATCGCGCAGGCTTTCAAGAGCTTCGTTTTCAGCCAGATCCCGGCGCAGTCCCGCCCCTGACGGAACGATAACGGACAGCATTGCCCGTTATCGTTCCGGTGCCGACTACTGCCGCAGTTCCCGGCCTTCCATGACCAGGCGTTCGATGATCGGCTGCAGGATCAGCTCGAGTGCCATCCCCATCTTGCCGCCCGGGGTCACGATGGTGTTGCGCCGCGACATATGAGATTCGTGCAGCGTGGTCAGGAGGTACGGGAAGTCGACGCCGAACTTCTGCGGGTTGCGGAAGCGGATGACGGTCATGCTCTCGTCCAGCGACGGCACGTCGCGGGCGATGAACGGATTGGAGGTATCCACCGTCGGCACGCGCTGGAAGTTGATGTCGGTCTGCGAGAACTGCGGCACGATGTGATTCACGTAGTCCGGCATGCGACGCAGGATGGTGTCGGTGACGACCTCCCGGTCGTGGCCGCGTTCGGACGTGTCGCGATGCAGCTTCTGGATCCATTCCAGGTTGATGATCGGCACCACGCCCACCAGCAGATCCACGTGCTGGGCGACGTTCACGGTGTCGGTCTTGACCCCGCCGTGCAGGCCCTCGTAGAACAGCAGATCGGCCCCCTCGGGGATGTCCTGCCAGTCGGTGAAGGTGCCCGGCGCCGTGCCGTGCAATTCCGCCTCTTCGTCGTTGTGCACGTAGTAGCGGCGTTTGCCGCTGCCGGTCTCGCCGTATTCGCGGAACAGGGACTCCAGATCCTCGAACAGGTTACCTTCCGGGCCGAAATGGCTGAGATTACGACCCTCCTTTGCGGCCGCGGCGAGTTCGGCCTTCATTTCCTTGCGATCGAAGCGGTGAAAGCTGTCACCCTCGACGATGGCGGCCTTGAAACCGTCACGGCGCAGAATGTGTTGCATCGCGGTCTTGACCGTCGAGGTGCCGGCACCGGACGAGCCGGTGACGGCGATGATCGGAAATTTCTTGGACATGGAACGATCCTCTGCGGAATTCGGGATGTTATCGGCTGTGCGCAGCGTGCCCCATGGCACAACAATGCCCTGCACGCCGAGCGTGCAGGGCAGAAAACGCCAGCCGGTTGGTCGGGCGTTGCCGCCCGACCCGGTTTTTTGTCAGCTCGCCTGCCTCAGGCAGCCTTTTCGCTGGCCTCGGTGTAGGAACCGGTGGACGCCAGCGAATTCATCTTGGCGCGGAACAGGAACGCGGCCTGCGCTTCCTTGACCTTGCTGTTGTCCGGACCCCAGATGTCCAGCGCCGGCTGCTGCAGGGCGCGGGCATAGGAGAAGGTCATGTTCCACGGTGTCTTGTCGCCCCAGCGCTCGTTCATGGCGTTGAGATGCGCGCTGGACTCGACGTGACCCTGGCCACCGGACAGGAACACGACGCCGCCCAGTGCCGGCGGCACGGTGCGCATCAGCGTCTGCACGGTGCGGTCGGCGACTTCGTTGACGCCGGCCCGGTTCTGGGCCTTGAGACCGGAGATCACCATCGAGGTCTTGAGGATCGTGCCTTCCAGCATGACTTCCTGTTCGGCCAGTTCCTGGAACACGATGCGCAGGTTGCGTTCGGTGACTTCCTCGCACTGCTCGATGCTGTGCGGGCCGTCGATCAGCACTTCCGGCTCGATCATCGGCACGATGCCGGCTTCCTGGCACAGGGCCGCATAACGGGCCAGCGCATGCGCATTGGCCTTGTAGCAACCGATGGTGGGCATGCCTTCACCGATGGTGATGACCGCGCGCCACTTGGCGAACCGTGCACCCAGCTGGTAGTACTCGGCCATGCGCTCGCGCAGTCCGTCCAGGCCTTCGGTCAGTTTCTCACCGCGGCCACCGGGCATGTCCTTGGCACCGGTATCGACCTTGATACCCGGAATCTGGCCGCGCTGCTGCAGGGCCTTGACGAACGGCGTGCCGTCGTCTGTGGACTGCCGGATGGTTTCGTCGAACAGGATCGCACCGCTGACGTACTTCTCCGCGTCCGGCGCGGTGATCAGCAACTGGCGGTACTGTCGGCGGGTTTCCTCGCTGGAGGTGGCGCCGACGGCTTCGAACCGCTTGGTGCAAGTGGCATTACTTTCATCCAGGGCGACGACGCCCTTGCCGGGCTCGACCATCGCTTTCGCGGTGGCGCGCAGTTCATCGGCATGTTTCGGTACGTAACGCATGTGAGACAACCTCCAGTTGAATTGAAAACGTGGTGTCGGATCGACCTGTTGATGGCGAAACCGACACAACCGGAGTCGGCGTCAGGCCGCTCCGGTATCAGTTCTGTTGTAATCGATCCGGATCGCCCCCGGCGAAGCTGGATCGTTGCAGCCATGGACTCTTGTCTGTGGTCCGTTTGCATTGCACCCGGATGCCCGGCGCTGCCCGCGGGAAGGATATTCACCATTCCCCTGCAGTCCGTTCAGCCGTGCCGCCCGGGTGCGGCAGCGGCATCGCGACCCGATTCAGCCTTTCAGAATCCGGTCCGTCGTGATCCAGCGTAGCATCTGATTGCCGCCACCGATGAGCAGGGTCTCGGTGCGCGTGCGACCGTTCACGGTGCGCACACCGCCGAGCAGGTCGTCTCCGGTGATACCGGTTGCCGCGAAGACCACCTCATCGGAGGAAACCAGTTCGTCGCGGGTCAGGATCTGGCCCGGCTTGAGGCCGAACTCCTCGACGGTCTTCCGCTCTTCGTCGCTCTGCGGTGCCATGGTGCCGAACATGTCGCCACCCAGTGCCCGGGCAATACAGGCGGAAATGACGCCTTCCGGCGTGCCGCCGACCCCCATCAGAGCATCGACCCGGTCACCGAGCACCGCGAACAGGCTGCCGAGTACGTCGCCATCAGTAACCAGACGGCAGGACGCGCCGGCGGCGCGGATCTCGCTGATCAGTTTTTCGTGACGCGGTCGCTCCAGCACGAAGACGCGCAGTTCGGAGACGGGCTTGCCGACGGCCTTGCCCAGCGCCTTGAGCTGCACATCCACTGGTGCGTTGGGGTCGATGGCGCCGCGCGCGGCGGGTGGCACCACCAGCTTGTTCATGTAGAAGGCCGGTCCCGGGCGGAACATGGTGTTGGCCGGCGCGGCCGCGAGTACGGCAATGGCGCCAGGCATGCCCTTGGCCAGCAGCGTGGTCCCTTCCACCGGGTCGATGGCGATGTCGATGGCCGGTCCGCCCAGGCCCAGTTCCTCGCCGGCATACAGCATCGGCGCTTCGTCCTTCTCACCTTCACCGATGACGATGGTCGCGCTGATCGCCTGCTCATTGAAGGACGTGCGCATTGCCTTGACGGCGGCGCCGTCACCGTCTTCCTTGCGACCGAGGCCGATCCACTTCGAGGCGGAGATGGCGGCGGCTTCGGTCACGGCGGTCATGGCCGTGGCGATGTCCGCCAGACGGATGGTATTCGTGTCCTGACTCGACATAATTATTCGTATCCAAGGGTTTGGTGATCGGACTGGTGCAACAGGGTCGCAGTGGGCAACCCATTAAGTAAAATAAACGTTAATTGATATTTTTATAATTATAAGCTTATCGGTTCCCGATTCCGCAATGGTAGTCAGTGACGACGGAAAACGCCATCCCCGGTGTTGCCGGGCGATCGGGCGGAGTGCGGAAAGCGTTTTCAATCAACGGGTAAAGATTGGCTGATGGCTTCCCGCGCCTGTGGGCGGGGCCGGGTTTGCCGAGCTGGAAGGGCATGGCGGCGGCGCGCCTTCGGAGTGGCGGCCGCTCGGCGACGGGGCGGCACAGGGCGCATTTGTTAGGCGAAAAGGCCGACCGCGGACGCAGTCGTGGCCGCAGGCAAGTGTCTTTTCCGGGACGGGAGCGCCGGTAAAAATGGTGGGCCGTGTAGGATTCGAACCTACGACCAGCGGATTAAAAGTCCGATGCTCTACCAACTGAGCTAACGGCCCGACCGGCGCGAGATCATACTCGATGTGCCCGGGCTGTCAACGACCCTCGTCGCGCATGCGGTTCAGACGATTGCCGGCGAGCGTTGCCACGGTCGTGCCGGAATAGTTGTCGCGCACCGTCTCCAGCACCTCACGCGCTTCGCTGAAATTGCCCTGCTCGTAATGGATGTAGCCGATCTTGAGCATGGCATCGGGCTGCTTGTTGTTATTGCCGTCTTCGGCCACGGCGGTGAAGTGTTCCATGGCCTCGTCGAAGTTGCGGGTCACGTAATAGGACTCGGCCAGCCAGTAGCGGGCGTTGTCCGCTTCGGTGGTATCCGGGTGGTCCTCTATCACGGCGCGGAAGGCATCGCCGGCGGCGCCGTAGCGGCCATCGCGCAGCAGGGTGAAAGCCTCGCGGTACGCTTCACCGGCATCGCTGCTGGGTTCGCGGCGCGGGGTTTCGGCCCGCTGCTCTTCGGCTTCGGCCCGGTCAAGCATGTCCTCGGCTTCGGCAACGGGATCACGGTCCTCGTCCTCGTCTGCCGTCGCGGCCTCCTGATCGGCAAGCGCCTCATCCAGTGCCGGCGTCTCGGCGAGGGCCGGTGTCTCGGCATCGGCTTCCGCCGCGGGCTCCGCAGGCGGTTCGGCACCCTCGCTTCCGAGCGCCTGCAGGCGCTGGTCGAGATCCTGATACAGGCTCCGTTGCTGACCGCGGGTTGCTTCGATTTCCCGCTCCAGTTCGTCGATGCGGCCGGTCAGTTGCTGTATTTCCCGCCGCAACCGTTCGTTCTGGTTGCTCAGCTCCAGCAAGGCGCTGCTTTCCAGGCGCCGCTCGAGGCGGTCCAGCCGTTCTTCGGTGGACTGCGCATGGGCGGGCGTCACGGCGAGCAGGGCGAGCAGGGTGGCGGCAGTGCAGATCTGTTTGAGCATGGGCTGTGATCAACTGGCAATGGTTGTGAGCGGATGTCGGTGTAAACGACGTCGAATCAGTCTGGCATAGGCGTCACAAGACCGCCACGCGGAGCGGAGTCCGCGTGGCGTCTGATGCCGGTGTTCCGGGAAAAGCCAGAAATGACACGGCCGTTTCCCCGTGCCGGGCTGATCTAGCGGTAGACCAGTTCGCCGCGGCGGTTACGCGCCCAGCTGTCCTCGTCACTGCCCAGAGCGGCCGGGTTCTCCTCACCGTAGCTGACGACACGGATCTGGTTGTCCCCGGCGCCGTACAGCACCAGCGCGCGTTTCACCGCCAGTGCGCGGCGTTCGCCCAGGGCCAGATTGTATTCCGGCGAGCCACGCTCGTCGGTGTGACCCTCTACGGTGATGCGCTGGTCCGGATGGTCGGCGAGGAAGGCGGCATGCGCTTCCAGGATGCTGACGTCGCGTTCGCGGATTTCGCTGCTGTCGAAGGCGAAGTAGACGGTGCGACGGGACAGCGGGCTGTCCGGATCGTTGAGCATCCGTTCCAGTTCGGATCCTTCCACCAGACGACGACCTTCGACGCCACGGGCATCAATGTCGCGGTCGCGATCGCGATCCATCGCGGCCAGTTCTTCGTCGGTGAGGCCTTCTTCGTCGTCGACGCGTTCTTCGTCGGTGGTGGCACAGGCGGCGAGCACCAGGGCCATCAGGGCAATCAGCAGCCAGCGGTAAAGACTCTTGCGGTTCATCATGTTCTCCGGTGTATGAACAGGCACAGCAGGTTGTTAGGGGCTCCGCACAGGGAGATCACCCGTCAGGGCGACCACGCCGGTTCGCGAATTCGCTCGCCGGCGGTGGACATGGTTTGCCTGGCGTCCCCGAACAGGGAGACGGTACCCAGGACACTGCGTCCGTTGGCGCGGGTGGCATACAGCACCATCGCACCATTGGGGGCAAAACTCGGGCTTTCGTCCTGACCGCCCGGGGTCAGGACGCGGAAATTGCCGCCATCGATGGTCTGCACGGCGATGGCGAACCGGCCATCGCTCTTGCGATGCACCATGGCGATTTCCCGGCCGTCCGGGGAAACCGTCGGCGAGGCGTTGTAGTTGCCCTCGAAGGTCAGCCGCCGGGTGCCGGAACCATCGGCACTGACGCGATAGATCTGCGGTCCGCCGGCGCGGTCGGAGGTGAACAGCAGGGAGCGGCCGTCCGGCATCCAGACCGCCTCGGTATCGATCGAGCTGCTGTCGGTCACCTGGCGCGTCTCGCGGCTGTTGAGGTCAAGCACGAAGACGTCGGTCTGCCCGCCGCGCGAACGCGTGATGCTGAGGCGCCGGCTGTCCGGCGACCAGGCGGGCGCGCTGTTGATGCCCTCGAAGCTCGCCACCTTCTCGCGCTCGCCGCTGCCCACGTTCTGCACGAACACCTCCGAGCGGCGCCCCTCGAACGACACGTACGCCAGCTTTTCGCCATCCGGCGACCAGGCCGGCGACATCAGCGGCTGGGTCGAAGTAAGAACAGTCTGCGGCTCGTAACCGTCGGCATCGGCCACGATCAGTTGCCAGCGACGGTCGCCTTCGCGGTCTTCCATGGTCACGTAAGCGATCCGCGAGTTGAATGCACCGGGGCGACCCAGCAGGTTTTCGTAGATTTCATCGCTGATGACGTGTGCCAGCGTGCGCAAGGCATCACCGGCCACGCGATAACTCTTGCCTTCCGAGCGCCGCCCGGTGAACACGTCCAGCAGTTCGTAGCGCACGCGGTAACTGTCGCCATCGCGTTCGGCACTGCCGACCACCAGATTGTCGATGCCGAGCGCCCGCCAGTTCTGGAAGCCGACGTCCTCGCGGCGGCTCGGGGTCTCGATGAACTCGCCGCGAGCCAGCGTCTGGAACTGGCCGGAGCGCGTGAGGTTGTCATCGATCACTTGAGCCATGTCCACCGGCAGGCTGCCCTCGCCATCCAGGGCGAACGGCACCACGGCAATCGGGATCGCGGTCTCGGCACCCCCGGTGATCTCGATAACCAGTTCGGCGCGGGCCAGCACCGGTGCCAGCAGCAGACCGAGCAGAAGCAGACGGATTCGTGCAGATGTTTTTCGCATGATCATTGATCCGGACTAAACCTGAAGGTGATGTTATCCAGCCCGGCGCGGCGGAACGCCGCGGTATCATCGGGCACCGGTAACGGTGAGGCACGACGGATCGCGGTCTCCACCGATCGATCGAACACCGCATCGCCGCTGCTGCGCACGATCTCGATGCTGGTGACTTCGCCGTCGGCCAGCACCCGCACTCGCACGTCTGCGGTCAGACCCGAGGCGGAGCCTGGCGGACGGGTCCAGGCACGTTGCACCTCCCGCCCCCAGGCATCGATAAAGCGTGTCCGGGCCCGCTCGGCCGCCTGCCGTGCGGCTTCCTCTTCCAGTTGACGCTGCAACTCCGCCTCGCGTTCCTGCTGCGCTGCCTCCTCGGCCCGGCGGCGTTCTTCTTCCTCGCGCTGGCGTCGCGCTTCCTCTTCCTGCCGCCGCTGTTCTTCTTCCTCGGCGCGACGTCGCTCGGCCTCTTCCTGTCGCCGCTGTTCCTCCTCGGCTTGCCGGCGCTCCTCTTCTTCCTGGCGGCGGCGTGCTTCCTCCGCGCGCTGCCTTTCTTCCTCTTCTGCACGCCGTCGTTCCGCTTCGGCCTCGGCTTCCTGTCGCTCCTGTTCCTCGGCCTGGCGCTGTCGTTCGGCTTCCTGTTCGCGTTCGCGTTCGCGCTGCGCTTCTTCCTCCTGCCGGCGTTCGCGTTCCGCCTGTTCGGCCTGGCGCTGCTCCTCGGCTTCCCGTCGCTGTTCCGCCTCGCGCTCCTGCTGCGCCCGTCGCTCCGCTTCCTGCTGCCGCTCCTGTTCGCGCTGCTGTTCGGCGCGGCGTTGCTCCTCTGCCTCCTGCTCTGCGCGTTGTTCCTCGGCCCGCCGGCGCTCGGCTTCGCGCCGTTCCTGTTCCTGCTGGACCGCGGCGAGGCTGTCATCATCCACGGTGATCGCGTGGATAATCTCCGGTGGCTGTGCCTGCTGCACGCTGCTCATCGGTCCGAGGTTGATCAGCAACACCGCCAGCAGAACGCCGTGCACCAGAAGTGAGTACAGCAGAAAACGGCTCTCGTTCAGCCGGAACGGCAGTCGCGGCACTACATTTGCTCCCGGGGCGGCTCGGTCATCAGCCCCACTTGCGGCACGCCGGCACGCCGCAGGGTCGACATCACCTGCAGCACATGGCCATAGGCCACGTTCCGATCACCGCGAACCAGCACCGGCGTCCCGGGGCTGTTGCGCATGACCCGGCTGACCAGATCGGTGATCTCGTCCATGCCCAGCGGCTGGTCCGGGTCGTCGCCGATGCTCAGCGTGTATTCGCCGTCGCGGTTGATCGTGACCACGACCGGATCCTGTTCGTCCTGCGGCAGCGGCTCCGCGGTCTCCTGCGGCAGATCCACTGCCACGCCCTGATACAGCAGTGGTGCAGTGATCATGAAAATCACGAGCAGCACCAGCATGACGTCAATGTAGGGCACCACATTGATCTCCGACATGGGCTTGCGCCGCCCGCGTCGTGCGCTGCGTTGCGTCATGACCGCCATCAGTCGCTCCGTTTCTCCGCGCCGCCGGCGGCGGGTGTACTGTGGGAGTGGCGCTGCAGGATGTTGACGAATTCTTCCATGAAGGTCTCGTAGCGACCTGCGGTCCGCTCCGCCGCATTGGCGTAACGGTTGTAGCCGATCACGGCCGGGATGGCGGCGAACAGTCCGAGGGCGGTCGCGATCAGGGCTTCGGCGATGCCTGGCGCCACCGTGGCCAGAGTCGCCTGCTGTTGCATGCCCAGCGCACGGAACGAGTTCATGATCCCCCAGACGGTGCCGAACAGGCCGATGTAGGGGCTCACCGAGCCCACCGTCGCAAGAAACGGCAGATGTTGCTCCAGATCATCCTCTTCCCGGGCCAGGGTGATGCGCATCGCACGCTGCGCGGCCTCGACCTGCGCTTCGCCCGGGACCCCGGTTTGCTTGCGCATGCGCGAGAATTCGCGGAAGCCGGCGCGGAAGATGCGTTCCATGGCGCCATCGGCCTCGTCGGCGGGCTCGATGCGGGCATAGATTTCGGCGAGGTTGCCGCCGGACCAGAACCGGTCCTCGAACTCCTCGGCCTCGTCGATCGCCTTGCGCAGCTGGGCACGCTTGCGGAACATCATCGCCCAGGATGCGACCGAGGCCAGCACCAGCACCAGCATCACGAGCTGAACCAGCAGGCTGGCGTCCAGAATCAGACGCAGAATGGACATCTCGTCATGCATGGGCGATCTCCGCGGTCAGGTCGGCAGGCAGGGCACATGCACTGAAGCTGTCAGCGTCGACGCAGACAACGCGCACGGTAGCCAGGCAGTAGGTGATTTCCATCTGCTCACAAAGAATGCGCTGATCCAGCGTGATGCTGCTGCGCCGGCATTCCTGCAATGCAGTGGTGACATTGAGCAGGGCATTGAAACGAATGGGTTTGAGGTAGCGCACGTCCACGGAATGCACGGCGAAGACCACACGCCGGTCGCGCAGCAATGCATCCTGTTCGAACCCCAGGCTGCGCAGCCATTCGGTGCGGCTGCGCTCGAAAAAACGGATATGGTTGGCGTGATACACCACGCCACCGCTGTCAGTGTCTTCGTAATAGACCCGCACTGGTAACCGGAACACACGTCCTCGCTGGAGCCTTGTTGGCTCGATGATGCAATAAATCAATAAGTCTCTATGGCTTACGCGCATCTTGCAATAATGCGCGTGAAGAAATATTTCGCTAGTTTGCCGCAGTGCGGGGGTAGGCGCCAGTGGTAACGCGGACAATGTCTCAGGACGGAAACACCATTGCCTGACAGGCACCGGAGATCCGTAGCCGGGCGGCAACAGATCACCGGTTTGCGTCATGTTTTCAGGCGCGGTTGGCGGCCTTGTAGTGGGATGGATCGATCTTGTGGCGATGCAGCAGCTTGTAGAATTCGGTGCGGTTGCGCTTGGCCAGTCGCGCCGCCTGACTGACGTTGCCGCCGGTGGTCTGCAGCAGTCGCGCCAGATAATCCTTTTCGAAATGCTTGCGCGCGTCGGCAAAGGCCAGGATGTCCGCCGGCTCGTCGTGCAGCGCGGTCTGCACCAGCATGTCGCTGATCATCGGTGTCGTGCTGAGGGTCACGCATTGCTCGATGACGTTGTAGAGCTGGCGCACGTTGCCCGGCCAGGGTGAGCTGACCAGGCGCTCCATCGCGTCCGGCGCGAAGCCGCGCACGCTGCGCCCGTACTTGCTGCCCAGTTCGCCGAGGAAACGGTGCGCCAGTAGCGGAATGTCCTCGCGCCGTTCGGTCAGCGGCGGCAGGTCGAGGGAGACCACGTTGAGCCGGTAATACAGATCCTCGCGGAACAGGCCCTCGTTCATGTCCTCTTCGAGGTCCCGATTGGTGGCCGAGATCACGCGGACATTGACCGGGACCGCATGCCGGGCGCCGAGAGCACGGACCTCGTGATCCTGCAGCACGCGCAGCAGTTTCACCTGTAACGGCAGCGGCATGTCGCCGACCTCGTCCAGCAACAGGGTGCCGCCCTCGGCTGCCAGGAACAGGCCCTCGTGGTTGTCCGTCGCGCCGGTGAAGGCGCCCTTGACGTGACCGAACAGCTCGGACTCCAGCAGGCTCTCCGGAATCGCCGCGCAGTTGACCGCGATGAACGGCCCGTCGCGGCGACTGCTGGCCCGGTGGACGGCCTGTGCCAGCAGCTCCTTGCCGGTGCCGCTGTCACCGCGAATGAACACGCTGGCTTCGGAGTCGGCGACCATGCGTGCCTTGCTGAGCACATCCTTCATCAGGGCGCTGCGCGTGATGATATCCCGAGCCCAGTCCACCGATGTCGAGGAATCGTCGCCGAGACCGCCGCCTGCCTCGATGGCGTTCGCCACCTGTTCCAGCAGGTTCTGGCTTTCGAACGGTTTGGTCAGGAAGCTGAAAACGCCGTTGCGTGTTGCTTCCACCGCGTCGGGAATCGAGCCGTGCGCGGTGAGGATGATGACCGGAAGGGTCGGGTGCTGGCGATGTACGGTGTCGAACAGCGCCAGACCGTCCATCCCGTCCATGCGCAGATCGGTAATGATCACGTCCGGCCGCCAGGTGGCGAGAATTGCCAGGGCCCGCTCGCCGCTCTCGGCCGCCGTCACGTTGTAGCCGGCGGATTTCAGTCGCAGGGACAACAGCCGGAGCAGGCCCGGATCGTCGTCAACCAGCAGAATGGCACCCTGTGTCATGTGTCACCTCGTTTGTCAGTTGGCGGAATCGCCGCGTTCCCGCAGACTCCGCTCGATATCCCGCAATTCCTGCAGTTGCCGGGATGTCATTTCCTCGCGCTGCCGGATCTCGTTCAGTTCCCGGCGCAAGTCGTCGCGCTGCTGACGTTCGGCTTCCCGCAGCCGGAGCTGATTCAGCAGCGTCTGTGCCATGCCAGCCGGGATCGCTGCCTGCTCGTCATCCAGGCAATGTTCCATCGCCTGGATCAGCATCTCGCGGTCATCCGCCGGCACCGGGTCGCGACCCGACTGCACCAGCGCCATGACCAGACTCTCCTGGCCGCACCGTCCGTAGGCGCCGGTTTCACGCAGAGCAGTATAGCGCTCCACACGCTGATCGAGATTCGCGCGGTGGAACCACTCCAGTTCGCTACGCAGCAACACATCGCTGGCGCGGCCCGGCTCTGCCGTCTGGTCGTCCGTCCGCGGGGGGCGCTCCGAGGCCACTGGCAGATGCTCGCAGCCGAGCAGCAGTATCACCATCGCCACCAGCAGCCAGCGGCCGGGCCTGCGGATCATTCCGAACCGGGGGCCGATCCCGTTCATCCGCCCGGACCCGCGGGAATACTTAAGCGTTTCCCTAGCGCCCGAGTGGCAGGATGAGCCGCATCCGCGTGCCGCCGAGCGGGCCTGCCAGCGCCTCGATGCTGCCGTCATGTGCATCCACGTATTCCTTTGCGATGGAAAGACCCAGGCCCGAACCCTTGACGTAGCCACCGGCCCGGTGGGTGCCCTGGAAGAAGGCGTCGAAAATGGCCTCCCGCTCCTGTTCGGGAATCCCCGGTCCCTGATCGCTGACCTCCAGGACCACGGTGTTGCCGTGACGTTCGCTAAGCAGTCGAATCGTGCCGCCGCTGGGAGAAAATTTCACTGCATTCGACAACAGATTATCGATGATGGTGCGAAGTTTTTCCTCGTCGGCCTCGAGTTGCAAGGCCTGCAGGTCGGTTTCGAGCTGGATGTTGCGGCTCATCATCACCGGCTTGTGGTTGCGGGTGACCGCTTCTATCAGCGGCAACAGTCGCACCTGACGCAGGTGCAGACTGCTGCGTTCGCCGCGCGAAGTGCCGAAATTGAGCATGTCCTCGATCAGGCGCTGCAGGCTCAGGGTGTTGCTCTGCAGAATTGCCGCCACTTCCTGCTGCTCCTCGTTGAGCGGGCCGACGGCATGATCCTGCAGCAACTCGGCGCCTTCGCGGATGGCCGTGAGCGGGGTCTTGAGTTCGTGCGACATGTGCTGCAGGAAGCGGCTTTTCTGTTCTTCCAGTTCCTTCAGGCGCAGCCGCATCCAGTCCAGGTGGCGCCCTAGATCCTGCAGATCCTGCGGACCCCCGACCGAGACTTCCTGACCGAAGCGACCGTCTCCCAGATGCCGGATGGCGGTGTTGAGCTGTTTCACCGGTCGCGAGATCAGGATCGCGAACAGAATGGCGAGAAACAGGGTCAGCGGTGGCAGCATCATCGCCGTGAGTATCAGCATGCCGCGCGCATTGGTGGCGGTCTCGCGCATCTTGGCTGCCTCGCGATCCACCATCCGGTTGCTGCTCGCCATGATGCCGCGGGCCTGATCCACCAGGCGCTCGAAGATGCGCACCATCTCGTCCTGATCACCGATGGCGTCGTCCTGCAACCGCTGATACAGCGTCAGTTCGGAGATTGCGAAATTATCCAGCCGGTCCCGGTGATCGTCTTCCAGGGGCAGTCGCTGCAGGCGCTCGACAGTGCGCATGATGCCGCCGCGCGTCTCGTTGTAGGTCTCCATCAGCGCGTCATCCTGCAGGATCAGATATTGCCTGCCGGTGCGCTCCAGATCGGTCAGGCGGTCCATCAGTTGCTGGCTGTTGGAGATCGCCTGTACGGCCTGGTGGACCGCCTCCTGGCTTTGCTGGGCAACGCGGTCCATATGCACCACGGCGAAGGCCAGCGCCAGCAGCAACGGCAGCGAGACCACAGCGAAACCGTACAGGATGAGCGCGCGCAGGGATTTCGGCTGAAGTCGGAACATGGCTCTCGCGGCGCGCTAGTGGCGCCCGTCCTCCGACGGTGCGAACAGATCGATTTCCGCACGTTGCGGGGGGGTCCGATCGAAGTGGCGGTAGGCGGTGATGGTCGCCATGCGACCCCGCGGGGTGCGCATCATGAAGCCCTGCTGGATCAGGTAGGGCTCGACCACCTCCTCGATGGTATGCCTTTCCTCGCCGATTGCCGCCGCCAGGTTGTCCAGCCCGACCGGACCACCGTCGAACTTGTCGATGATCGCCAGCAGCAGCCGACGGTCCTGGCTGTCGAACCCGTTGTCGTCGACCTTGAGCAGGCGCATGGCCTGATCGGCGACGTCGGCGGTCACGCGCCCGTCGGCCCGGATCTCGGCGACGTCCCGCACCCGCCGCAGGAGACGGTTGGCGATCCGCGGCGTGCCGCGCGAGCGACGCGCCACTTCGGTTGCGCCGGCCTCGTCGATTTCCAGCTGCATCAGGCTCGCCGAGCGGCGGACGATGGCGGTCAGGTCAGCCTCGTTGTAATACTCCAGTCGCTGGACGATGCCGAAGCGATCGCGCAGTGGCGAGGTCAGCAGGCCGGCGCGGGTGGTGGCTCCGACCAGCGTGAATGGCGGCAGGTCGAGGCGGATCGAGCGCGCGGTGGGCCCTTCGCCGATCATGATGTCGATGGTCTGGTCTTCCATCGCCGGATACAGCACTTCCTCCACCGGTGCGCTGAGGCGGTGGATTTCGTCGACAAAGAGGACGTCACCCGGTTCCAGGTTGGTGAGCAGGGCGGCCAGATCGCCGGCCTTTTCCAGCACCGGCCCCGATGTCTGACGCATGTTCACGCCCATTTCGTTGGCGACGATGTGCGCGAGTGTGGTCTTGCCCAGCCCGGGCGGGCCGAAGATCAACAGGTGATCAAGCGCCTCGCCGCGTTGCCGTGCTGCAGGGATGAAGATCTCCAGCTGTTCGCGGACCGCCGGCTGGCCGACGTAGTCGACCAGCTTTTTCGGGCGGATGGCGCGGTCGAATTCCGCCTCGTCGGGGGCGGTATCGCCAGTCACGATGCGATCGGTTTCGATCATGGTGTCGGATCGGCTCCTCTGCCGGACCTGGTCTGGCTATTCAGGTTAGGGTACCGCTGACCTGTTCGCACACCTGTGCTGGTGTGTGCATGTTTCGGGGCCAGGGCGCGCCGCGCGGTCAGCGAACCGCTTTCTGCAGCGCCTGACGAATCAGTTCGTCGCTGGCGAGACCGTTATCGGGCAGGTCCCGCAACAGACGGCTGGCTTCGGCCGGTTTGTAACCCAGGGCGACCAGCCCGCTGATGGCGTCGGCATGGGCATCACCCGGGGTGTTCGCCGTGCCGCCACCGCCGCCGTCCCGGGTCTGCAGATCCGTGACCCGGTCACGCAGCTCGATAACCAGGCGTTCTGCGGTCTTCTTGCCGATTCCCGGCAGCCGGGTCAGGAGTGCCGCATCCTGATTCTCGACACATCGGATCAGATCGTCGGCCGACATGCCGGAGAGCAGGGCCAGGGCGAGCTTCGGTCCGACCCCGCTGATCCGGATCAGGCTACGGAACAGGTTGCGTTCGGTAAGGCTGAGAAAGCCGTACAGAGCCTGGGCGTCCTCGCGCACCACCAGATGCGTGTGCAACACCACGTCGCCGCCCGGGGCCGGCAGGTCGACCACCGTCGACATCGGCGCATCGAGTTCGTAGCCGACGCCGTGTACATCCACCAGCAGATGCGGCGGATCCTTTTCCAGCAGTTGTCCGCGCAAGCGTCCGATCATTGTCCGAGTCCCGTGGTGGCGGCGCGCAGGCCCGCATCGAGTCGTTGTTGTTGAGCGTGACAGATGGCCACCGCCAGCGCGTCGCCGGCGTCCTCCTGCAGACTGCCTCGCAGGCCGAGCAGTTGACGAACCATCTGCTGAACCTGGTCCTTGTCAGCGGCGCCGCTGCCGGTCAATGCCAGCTTGATGGTGCGTGGTGCGTACTCCGCGACCGTCATATCCAGCACCGCGGCGGCGCAGATGGCGACACCGCGAGCCTGTCCCAGCTTGAGTGCGCTGGCCACGTTACGCTGGACGAAGACCTGCTCCACGGCGACGCCGTCCGGCCGGTATTCGCCGATCACCTGCTGCAGCTCCAGGAAGATCGTGCGCAGCCGCGGACCGAAGTCACCGCTGGTGCGGATGACGCCGCTGGCCAGGTAGACAAGCCTGGCGCCGTCGGCATCGACCACCCCGAAGCCGGTGGCGCGGGAGCCGGGATCAATGCCGAGGATGCGGCTCATGCCGCCCTCGCGCGGGGTGCCGTTCAGGCATAGGCGGCCTCGTCGATGTCGGCGTTGTTGTAGACCTGCTGCACATCATCGAGGTCTTCCAGCGTCTCCAGCATTTTCACCATCACCAGGGCGTCGTCGCCGCTGACGCTGACGGTGGTCGCCGGACGCATGGTGACCTCGGCATCTGCCGGTTCCTGGCCCGCTGTCACCAGTGCCTCCTTGACCGTGATGAAACTCTCCGGATCGGTCAGCACCTCGATCGAACCGTCTTCGTGACTGATGATGTCCTCGGCGCCGGCCTCCAGAGCCGCTTCCATCAGCTGGTCCTCGTCGCTGTCCGGGCCGTAGGTGATGACGCCGGTCTTGTTGAACAGGAAGCCGACCGAGCCGTCGGTGCCCAGATTGCCGCCATGCTTGGAAAAGGCGTGCCGAACTTCGGCCACCGTGCGATTGCGGTTGTCGGTCATCACGTCAACCATGACGGCAACGCCGCCGGGGCCGTAGCCCTCGTAACGGATTTCCTCGTAGACAACACCCTCTTCCTGTCCCGAGGCGCGCTTGATCGCGCGGTCGATGTTGTCCTTGGGCATGTTCACCGACAATGCCCGATCGACCGCCAGGCGCAGTCGCGGGTTGGCGGCCGGGTCGGGGTCACCCATGCGGGCGGCAACGGTGATTTCGCGGATGATGCGGGTGAAGATCTTGCCGCGCTTGGCGTCCTGGGCCTTTTTCCGATGCTGGATGTTGGCCCATTTGCTATGGCCTGCCATGTGTCTCTGGTCCTGTGTCTGAAAGGCCGGATCGGCCCGGTCTCAAGGCTTCTTGAAGTCGGGCAAGGTTAGCACGCGTCATGACCTCGGGGAGCCCTGCCGGCGCCGTCTTCCAGCCATTGCGTCATGCGCTCCCGGCCCAGGTCACGCAGGTGGCAGAGAAACTCCCATTCGGTGTTCATCCGACTGGCACCGCCCAGGTCGTGCATGCTGTCGCCGGCATCGATGCAGTGCAGTCGCAGGCGGCGCCGATCCGGCCCGAGCCAGCCGGCACCGCGTTGCTGCAGCAGCTCGATGAATTGCCGCTCCCGCGCCAGATTGGCATGGAAGGCGATCTCGCGTGCCCGGCGGACGATGTCGTTCACGCGACGGGGAGCGGCGTCGCAATGCCCGGGGGTCAACTGGATCAGGTACAGGTTCTCGGCGCGGCACTCGAACAGCAGCGGATAGAGTGGCGGATTGCCGGTGTAGCCGCCGTCCCAGTAGGGGCGACCGTCGATCTCCACCGCCTGGAACAGCAGTGGCAGGCAGGCCGAGGCAGCGAGCACCCGGGCATCGATCCCGCCGTTGCGGCGCAGCGCAAGTTCGCCGGTCCGGACATCGGTCATCGACACGAACAGGCGAATCGCACTGCCATGATTCAGGCGGTCCATGTCCAGGGCCGTCTCGGCGATATCGATGATCGGGTTATAGCCGCTCGGGTTCAGTTCGTAGGGCGAGGCCATGCGCGTGAGCCGGCTGAGAAACAGAAAGCCGGGTGACAGGTCGCGGTTCCAGCCCGGCAGCAGCGAATCCAGTGGTGTGCTCTGGGCCGGACTGTTCTGCGACTTGTCGCTGACGGTCTGCCACAGGCGGTGCAGGGATTCGCGGGCCCCCTCGCGACCATCGCGTGACCAGCCCTCGACCACGGCGGCGGCGTTCAGCGCGCCGGCGCTGGCGCCACTGATCCCTTCAATCAGGATGTCCTCCTGCAGGAGCCGGTCGAGGACACCCCAGGTGAAAGCTCCGTGGCTGCCGCCGCCCTGCAGGGCGAGACAGAGTCGCAACGGGCGACGGCCGACGGCGGCATTCGCCAGGCGTCGCCAGAAGGGTATCCGGCTCAAGGCTTGTCCGCCTCGTCGCGCAGACTCTTGCGCTGCACCTTGCCCACCGAGGTTTTCGGCAGTGAGTCGCGGAATAGGATTCGCGTCGGCCGCTTGTAGCCGGTCAGGTTTTCCCGCGCATGGCTGGCCACGGCCTTTTCGTCCAGTGCCGGATCGCTGCGCACCACGAAGGCCAGTACCGTTTCGTTGTCATCGGCGTCCCGTGCTCCGACCACCGCCGCTTCCTCGATGCCGGGGTGCCGTTCCAGGGCCTGCTCCACCTCGTTCGGGTAGACATTGAAGCCGCCGACATCGATCACGTCCTTCTTGCGGTCGACAATACGCAGGAAACCGTCGTCCTCCATGCAGGCCACATCGCCGGTCAGGAACCAGCCGTCCCGCATCGCCTCACGGGTCTCCTCCTCCATCTGCCAATAGCCGCCGAACAGCTGCGGTCCGCGCACCGCCAGTTCACCCTCGGCGCCCGGCGGCACCACCGCGCCGGATTCATCGAAGAGAAGGATGTCCGTGCCGGGCACCGGCAGACCGATGGTGCCGAGACGGATTTCGCCACTGGGCTGGTTGGCGCTGACCACCGGGCTGGTCTCGGACAGGCCGTAGCCCTCGCAGACCGGACTGCCGACCAGTTCTCGCCATTCCTCGGCCACGGATTCGTGCAGTGCCGTACCGCCGGCGATACTCATGTCGATGGCTGGCGGGTCAGCGCGGAACCAGTCCTCCTTGAGCAGCCCCCGGAACAGCAGGTTGACGCCCGAGAATTTGGTCACCGGGAACTTGCGGAATGCCTTGCGCAGTTTCGAGGGTGGTCGCGGCGACGGGCACAGCACGTTGTGTGCGCCGTTCATGTAGAAGGTCAGCAGGTTAAAGCTGAAGGCGAAGATGTGATAAAGCGGCAGCGCCGTGAGCACCGTCTCGTTGTCATCGCGGAGGGCCGGCCGCGCGATTGCCTGGATCTGGGACAGGTTGGCCAGCAGGTTACGCTGACTCAGCATGGCGCCCTTGGGCGTGCCGGTGGTGCCGCCGGTATACTGCAGTGCAGCCAGCGCATCGGTGTCCGGCTCCGGTAGTTGCAGGCCGGCATGCGTTCGGCCCTGTTCCAGCGCCGTGGTGAATCGGGTCACCGGCCGCTTCGCCGACGGCAGTTCGCGCTTGAGCGTCAGGACGGCACGGATCAGCGCCCGCGACAGCAGCGGAAAGAAATCGGCGACGCCTGCCAGCACGACATGTTCGACCCGGGTGTCCTGCAGGCCCCGCTCCAGCTTGTCGGCGAACAGGTCGATCAGAACCAAAACCCGGGCACCGCTGTCCCTGAGTTGCTGCTGCATCTCCGGCGCGGTGTAGAGCGGGTTGATGTTCACCAGCACCAGTCCGGCCTTGAGGATGCCGAACGCGGCCAGCGGGTAGTCCAGGCAATTGGGCATCTGGATGGCGACCCGGTCACCGGCCTCGAGCCCGAGTTCGCCGAGCAGGTAGGCGGCAAACCGATCCGACAGGCGGTCCGCTTCGGCGAAGCTCAGGCTGCCGCTGAGACCGTTGTCGAGACAGGTCGTGAATGCCGTGCGTTGCGCAAAGCGCTGACTGCTGGCGCGGATCATCTGGCCCAGATTGTCGTGGGGCAGGGGTTCGAATTCGGGATTGATGTCCCGCCCGTAACTCGCGAGCCACGGGCGTGCAGCATAGGCTGCCTTGGCATCGGCGGCGTTGTCGGCCATGCTCTGCTACCTCCTGTGAACCGATGGTGTCGAACCGACGGTCGATAACGCGATCTGCCGGTGTCGAACGGCAGAACATTCCCGGCCCGTCAGCCCCGGTCGAGCCTCTCGGGCCACGCCCGTCGCCGGGCTGCGAGCCGGCCCCGGAATCCGAGGAACGATGTCAGTCTTCCGTTATCATGCCTTGCCCTACCAGCCTGATCCGGTCCGCGTCTTTCGGCAACTCGCCGGGCTGGAGAGACTGCAGTGGCTGGATTCCGGGCGCCCGGCGATCTCCCTCGGACGCTATGACGTGTTCGTCGCCGAACCGTTGGAGGTGCTGGTTGCCGACCGTGACCACACCCGGCTTCGATATCGGCACGGCGGCAGCGAGATCCTGTCCGGGAACGATCCGCTGGACCTGCTTCAGCAGCGACTGGCCGACTGGCCGGCGGAGACGGTGCGGGCGCCGTTTGCCGGTGGTGCGGTGGGGTATTTCGGCTACGAGCTGGGATATCCGTACCAGTCGCTGGGCCGTGATCGACGCGCCAGTGCCGGGGTTCCGGACATGGTGGTCGGGCTGCATGACTGGTCGCTGATCATCGACCACGACGCCCGGACATGCTGGCTTGCCTATCGGCCCGAGGCGACGATGACGCCGTCGCGCATGGCCGGCCTTTTGCAGCAGACGCCGGCGCCGCTCGCCGACTTCCGGCTGTCGGCGATCACGCCGGAGCAGGATCGCGATGGCTACGAACGGGCTTTCGCACGGATCAGCCGCTACATCCATGACGGCGACTGCTATCAGGTGAACCTGGCGCGACCGCTGCGGGCCGACTGCACGGGCGATCCCCTGAGCGCGTATCTGCGACTGCGGGAACTGTCGCCGGCGGCGCACGGAGCCTGTTTGCTGCTGCCCGAAGCCTCCGTGCTCAGCATCTCGCCGGAGCGTTTCCTGTTGCTCCGCGACGGTGAGGTGGAAACCCGTCCGATCAAGGGAACGCGGCCCCGCGGCGGCGACGCGGCCGCCGATGCGGCGTTGCGGCAATCGCTGCTGGAGAGCCCCAAGGATCGGTCAGAGAACGTGATGATCGTGGATCTGTTGCGTAACGATCTGGGGCAGATCTGTGATATCGGCAGCGTCTCGGTGCCGGAACTGTTCCGCGTGGAAAGCCATGCCACCGTGCACCATCTGGTGAGTACGGTGACGGGGCAGCTGGAGGCAGGTGCGGATGCCTGCGACCTGCTGCGGGCCTGTTTCCCCGGAGGATCGATTACCGGCGCACCCAAGCGTCGCGCGATGGAGATCATTGCCGAACTCGAGCCGCGGGAGCGGGGGCCGTATTGTGGCGCGATCGGTTATATCGGTGTTGATGGCGCCATGGACACCAGTATCGCCATTCGCACTGTGGTCTGGCAGGACGGCACGGCTCGCTACTGGGCCGGCGGCGGGCTGGTGGCGGAATCCGAGGCGGATGCCGAATTCCAGGAGACGGTGGACAAGGCGCGCGCCTTTTACGCCCTCGCCGGATTGTCCCCGGACAGCGATTGAAAACGCTCCGGCCGGGGCTTTTGCCGGGGCGGTTCTGCTTGACACTTCGACCGCCCGCCACCTAATCTTCTGCCCGGGATGCTGCGCCGCGTCAATACTGGCCGGGGTGCAGCAAAATGCCCAGCCACGCTCATTGCAAGCCTGAAAGCCTCTCATGAACAAGGCTCTGCAGGGCTTGCGCAGCACTGAACATTCGAACAGACAGCGACCGGAGCCCCATTCGGAAGACGCTGCAACAGGGAGAGAGACCATGCAAGACGTAGTGATTGTTGCCGCGGGCCGGAGCCCGGTAGGGAGCTTCAGCGGCGCGCTGGCGTCGCTGAGCGGCGCGCAGATCGGCGCCCAGGTGTTGAAGGGAGTGCTGGAGCGCGCCGGCGTGCAGCCGGACCAGGTGGACGAGGTGATCCTCGGCCAGGTGCTGACGGCCGGTGTCGGTCAGAATCCCGCGCGGCAGACGACGCTGCTGGCCGGACTACCGGACACCGTGCCGGCCATGACCATCAACAAGGTCTGTGGCAGTGGTCTGAAGACCGTGCAGCTTGCCGCGCATGCGATCGCCATGGGCGACGCCGAGGTCGTTGTCGCCGGTGGTCAGGAAAGCATGTCCCAGTCTGCGCATGTGCTGCCGCGTTCGCGCACCGGTCAGCGGATGGGCGACTGGAAGATGGAAGACACCATGATCAAGGATGGTCTCTGGGACGCCTTCAATCAGTACCACATGGGCATGACCGCCGAGAATCTGGCCGAGAAATACCAGATCTCCCGCGAGGAACAGGATGAGCTGGCGGCCACGTCGCAGCAGCGTGCCGAAGCCGCCATCGGCGCGGGCCATTTCGTCGCCGAAATCGTGCCCATCAGCGTGCCCCAGCGTAAAGGTGATCCGGTCATCGTCGACAAGGACGAGTATCCGAAAAGCGGCGTCACTGCAGAAGGTCTGGCGAAGCTGCCCCCCGCGTTCAAGCGGGACGGTGGTTCGGTCACTGCCGGCAATGCTTCCGGCATCAATGACGGCGCGGCGATCCTGCTGGTGATGTCGGCCAGCAAGGCCGAGTCGCTGGGCCTCAAGCCGATCGCACGTATCAAGGCCTTCGCCAGCGCCGGCGTCGATCCGGCGATCATGGGCTCCGGTCCGGTGCCCGCCACACGCCGCTGCCTGGAACGGGCCGGCTGGCAGGTCAGTGATCTGGATCTGGTGGAGGCGAACGAGGCCTTCGCCGCCCAGGCGCTGGCGGTGGCCCGGGAAATGAAATGGGACATGGATCGGGTCAATGTCAACGGCGGTGCGATTGCCCTGGGTCACCCGATCGGTGCCTCCGGTGCCCGCGTTCTGGTCACCCTGCTGCACGAGATGACCCGGCGCGATGTGCACAAGGGTCTGGCGACGCTGTGCATCGGCGGTGGTCAGGGTGTCGCCCTGGCGGTGGAGCGCTGATACATGCGTTGCATGGCCGCACCGCACAGCGATGCGGCCAAAATTTTATGATTCATCTTGTAGAGTGAAACCGGTATGACGGACGTCCGTATTATCAAGAAGTACCCAAATCGTCGCCTCTACGACACGGCGATCAGCAGCTACATCACGCTGGCAGACGTCAAGCGGCTGGTGATCGACGGTGTCGACTTTCAGGTGATGGATGCGAAGACCAAGGACGATCTCACCCGGACCATCCTGCTGCAGATCATCAGCGAGGAAGAAGAAGGCGGCGAGCCGATTTTCAGCAGTGAACTGCTCGCCCAGATCATCCGCTCCTATGGCGGCAACATGCAGAATCTGCTCACCAGCTATCTGGAAAAGAGCATGGACATGTGGTCGGATCAGCAGCGGGCTTTCCGCGAACGGACGCGGGAGTTCATGGATGGTAACCCGATGACCATGCTGACCCAGGTCGCCGAGCGCAATCTCGCCATGTGGCGGGCCATGAGTGGCCTGGCCGACGAGGAGGGGGAGCAGCAGCCCGGCACGAAGGGCAAGACGTCATCCGATGCCGCCGGTGCCGGCTCCCGTCCACCAGCGGATGCCGCTGGCGAATCCGACAAGGACAAGGCGGATCCTGCGCCGCGCAAGCGGGCGGACAGCAAGTAAGGCCCGTCCCGCGACCGCGGATCGAGCCGTTCGACCTCCAGTTGCGCTGCAGAGTTGACAGGTGGGTCACCTGTCTTTAATCTGCTGCGTCATTGCTGCAGCGCAGCATAATCACATTCCTTTCAGTAGCTCCTTTTGGCCCTGACCGGCTATCGGGGCTCTTGTCCCGTTCACGAAAAAAGAGGGTTTTAACATGGCGAATCGGGTTGCTCTGGTCACCGGTGGTAACGGTGGCATTGGTACCGAAATCTGTCGGCAGCTGGCTGCAGCCGGCTATCGGGTCGTGACCACCTGTTTCGATGCCGAGAAGGAAAACGTAGCCGAGTGGCAGAAGGAGCTTGCAGCCGAGGGTGTGCAGGTGGACTGGGTCGAATGCGATGTCGCCGACTTCGACTCCTGCGCCGAGATGGCTGCGGAGGTCGCTGACAAGTTCGGCCCGGTCGATGTGCTGGTCAATGCGGCCGGCATCACCCGTGACGCCTTTGCGCACAAGATGCCGCAGGAAAACTGGGACGCGGTGATCCGGACCAATCTCGACAGCGTGTTCAATGTCACCCGCCAGTTCGTCGAAACCATGCGCGAGCGCGGTTTCGGGCGCATCATCAACATTGCGTCGGTGAACGGCCAGACCGGTCAGTTCGGGCAGGCAAATTACTCGGCTGCCAAGGCGGGGATGCACGGCTTCACCATGGCCCTGGCCAAGGAAGGGGCGCGCAAGGGTATTACCGCGAACACCGTGTCGCCGGGCTATATCGAGACTGCGATGACTGCGGCGATTCCGGAAGAGGTGCGCAACAGCATTGTCGCGCAGGTTCCGGCCGGCCGCATGGGTCGTCCGCCGGAGATCGCCCGTACCGTCGTTTTCCTCGCCGCGGATGAGGCCGAGTACATCAACGGCGCCAATATTCCGGTGAATGGCGGGCTGTTCACGAGTTTTTGAGCCGAAGGGAAACACCGACCGATTACCGCGCCCGCGCACGAATCGATTGGTGTTTCCCCGGTGTCCGGCAACGGCAGCAGCATGCCGGGCACGACTCGCCGCAGGTCGTTTTTCGCAGAGACGAAAAAGTTGTTGACAGGTGAGTCAGCTCTGAATATGCTGCAAAGCAACAAAGGCAGACAAAAAGAAAGGGACCGATGGTCCCCATGCATGACGCTTCTTTTGTCTGGCCTGATTGTTTTCGGCCTGAGGCCTTGTTGCACCAGCGGAGCGTTCAACATTTAGCTTGGGCTTCGATGTCGACAAGAGCTGCCGACACCATCTCCTCCAAGGCGGCACCCGTGCCGCCACTTTTGCCCCCTCGCCCGAGGGGGTTTTTTTTGCCCGGCAATAACGTGCTCGAGCGGGTAACTGGGAACCGAGTCTACTTGAAGCGGGCGGGCTGGCAAGCTTTTTTGATGTTGCGGCGCATCAGTTGTGCTCCGGTGGAATCAATCATCGGCAGCGAGCCAGTCGAGTATTGCCGCCATGACCGCACGACCGCTGCGGCCGCCCGTGAAGAGACCGAGATGACCGCCGCTGACGCCGACCGCACGATACCGGTCCGACGGCAGGATTTCGCCGAGGCCGGCGGTCACCGCGGGCGGCACCAGATGATCCTGCTCGGCGTGAATGGAAAGGACCCGGGCGGTAATCGCCGAGAGATCCACGCGCCGGCCGCCGATGGTCAGCCGGCCGCGCAGCAGCGCTCCCTGCTGGTACAGTTCGGTGACGAACTGGTTGAACAGCGCGGCGGGCTGATCCGGGCAGTCGTACATCCAGGCTTCGAGGTGCAGGAAATCGTCCAGTGCTTCCTCATTGGCGCTCACCGCCGGCAGCGAGGCGTAGCGCCGGATCAGCAGATCGGTCGGTTTGAGCGCGGTGAACGCGGCGGACAGCAGGGGCCCCGGGATGTTGCCGTCGGCGACGCTGGTGGCCGTCCAGCTTTCGGCGAGGTGCCCCAGGCCGTGGCCGGCCGCCGGTGGATGCAGCGGCACTGCCATGTTGATCAGCCGGCCGATCGTGCCCGGATGCAGTGCGGCGTAGCAACTGAGAAAGATGCCGCCCTGGCAGATACCGATTGCGTCCAGCGGCTGCGCGTCGTGCCGTCGCGCCAGCCAGCGCACCGCGCGGCCGAGGAAGTCCTGCACGTAGTCTTCGAGGTCGAGCAGGCAGTCTGCGGAGAGGGGGCGACCCCAGTCCACGAGGAAGACATCCCGGCCGGCTTCGAGCAGTTTGCGGATCATCGAACGGCGCACCGACAGGTCCAGCAGATCCGGCCGGTTGACCGTGGAGTAGACCAGCAGCAGGGGCTTTCCGGCGGGGGGATGAGCTGGCAGGTGGTACCGTCTCAGGCTGAATGGAGCCTGCTGCAGCACGGTCTCGAACGGGGTGACGTCACGCGCCACCGGTTGTCGTTTGCTGCACTGGTGCAGCGCCTGCAAAAGCTCCGGGCTGGCGAAGGTCATGAGCGCTGAGCCGCCACCTGCCGCTGCAGTCCGGAGACTTCGTCGCGCAGTGTCCTGATCTCCGCGCGCAGCTCGGAGAGTTCCTCTGTCAGATCACTGTCCGGCAGTTGGCGGCGTACCTGCTGCAGCCGCTGGCGAAGGGCGAGCAGGTCTCGCCGCGTCGGCAGGTGAAACATCTGCAGCAGGTCCTCGAGCAGGGCCCCACCGGCCTCTCGCAACTGTCCGGTCGTCATGTTGAGGCGGCGCAGACAGTCCTGATGCTGAGGGTCGCGCAACAGTCGCTGCCAGGCCTCCTCCAGTACCGTGAGCCAGACCTGTTCCAGGGTTTCGGCGTCCGGCCGCTCATCGTCGGCCAGCAGCTGCCGGTGCCAGGTATGGAGTGCGTCCTCGGCCATCCCCAGCAGGCAGACGCCGTAGTCCGCCTGGGCGCGCTGGAGCTGCGGCAGGGCGTCGCGCAGTTGGCGCCATTCCCGGTCGCGACAGGCCGCCAGACCGAGTGCCGGCCACTGGCACAGGAACGGACCCAGCATTGCCGCCGGGTCCGGCATCTGGCCATCGCCCTTGTCGCCGGCCAGCCCGGTCAGCCAGCCCGCAAGCTGACTGCTGGCCGTGTTGGCCTGATCCAGGGAGCGTTGCAGATCGGCGAGCAGCATTTCCGTCTGCTTCTGCAGTGCCTTGCGCCAGTCGCTCTGCTTCGCGAGTTCGTCCGCGATCTGCTGCATGGCGTTGTGCAGCCCGGCCTGCCAGGGAATCGGCCCGCCAGCCGGGGTTTCCCCCGCCTGCTGGCGAAGCCAGTCCAGCCACTGGTCAACGAAGTCGCCGCTCATCGCTAGCGAAACTCGCTCTGCTCTTCGAACAGGCGGACCAGCTCCTGCCGTCGGGCAATCGCCCGGGAGCGGGTGTTGATGTCCGCGTCCGAGGCATCGATGACCTGGTTCAGCTGTTCGACCGCCAGCTGCAGGCGACCGTACATCTGATAATGCTCGGCCATCGCCAGGCGACCCTCATGGGGTCTGCCGGCCTCGGCGGCGGCCTGGCCATGCAGCCGATAAAGGTGGGGATCCGGACCGTCGCGCTGAAGCTTGCGACGCACGAGTTCCCGCGCTTCGCCGGCCCGATTGTCCTCGAGCAGTGCCTCGGCGAGCCCGACGGTCAACGGGTAGTTGTTCGGAAACAGGCTGAGTCCCAGTTCGTACAGCGCTATGCTCTCGTCCAGACGACCATCCTCGCGCGCAGCGGTAGCCATGGCGCTATACAGCGGGACATGCTCACCCAGCGTCTCAAGGGCCTGCTCCAGCAATTCGTTGGCGCGATCGAAGCGCTCATGACGAATCATCGCCAGGGCCAGGCCGTATTCGGCATAGGCGCGCTCCTCGTCGGAGCCGGCATTGTCGATGGCGGCCCGGAAATGGCGCTCGGCGCTGCCGGCGCTATCCGCCTTGTTGGCGATGAGTCGGGCGCGCATGAAGGCGTACATCGGACTTTCCTGGCTCTCGCGATCGCCGTAAGCCTGGGCCCGGGCACGCGAATCCGAGATACGGTTTTCAGTCACCGGGTGAGTGCTGAGGTACTCCGGCGGTCGGTCGAGAAAGCGTGTCGCCTGCTCAAGTCGTTCGAAAAAGCGCGGCATGCCGTGCGGGTCCAGGCCGGCAGCGGCCAGGATCTGGATACCGATATTGTCGGCCTCGCGCTCGTGCGCCCGGGTGTAATCGATCTGTTCCTGAATCGAGCCGGCGATACCCGCCATGGCTGCCGCGCTGCCGGCATCCGGATCCTGCATGCCGAGCAGGATGGCCGCCATGATGATGCCCAGCGTCCGCAGACCGCTGCCGCGCGTGGCATCCAGCGTGCGCGCGATATGGCGCTGGGTGACGTGCGCGATTTCATGGGCCATGACCGCCGCCAGTTCGCTCTCGCTCTGGGTGCGCATGATCAGGCCGCTGTTCATGCCGATATAGCCGCCTGGCATGGCGAAGGCGTTCACCGTGGGGCTGTCGACGACGAAGAACTCGAAATCGAATCCGGGGTTGTCGGCGCTGGCCAGTAAACGGTTGCCGAGATCCTGAATGTAGTGCCGCAATTCGGCATCGTCGCTGATCGGGATGCGTTGCCGGACCTCCCGGATCAGGCTGTCACCCAGCCGTTTTTCCTGGCCGACCGTGAGCGTGCGCCCGGCGGGATCGCCGATATCCGGCAGACGCAGCGGACGTTGTTCGCTGTCGGCACCGACGACGCTCAAACCGATGGCCAGGGCCAGCAGGAAGCCAGTGATTCGTGTCAGTGCGGCTTTCACGCGATTCCTCGTGCTTGCGCGATGTCAAGGTGCAGATAGCATAGCAGCAGTCCCTTGTCGGGCGTGGCTCCCGTGCTGCGCCACCGCATCGATTCCACGGCTCCGGCGATTGGCCGGAGGTGCCGGCCACGGGTATGCTCGAACTTCAGCAAGCCGCGCCCGACCGAGAGACGATGAAGCAGATCCGCGACTGGTTCACCAAGCATTTCAATAATCCGCAGGTCATGGGCCTGGCGGTGGTGTTGCTGCTCGGCTTCGGCTTTTTCCTGTTTTTCGGCAGCATGCTGGTGCCGGTCATCGCGGCGGTCGTGCTCGCCTATCTGCTAGAGGGCCTGGTGCGGCACCTGCAGCGTTGGAATGTCCCGCGCACACCGGCGGTCCTGATCGTCTTTTCCGTGTTCTTTGCCAGTCTGCTGCTGGTCTTTTTCCTGCTGATTCCCGTGCTGATCCGTCAGGTCTCGCAGTTGGTGGATGAACTGCCGAAGATTCTCAGCGCCAGTCAGGCCCTGCTGCTGCAGTTGCCGGAGCAGTACCCGCAGTTGTTCTCTCAGGAGCAGATCACCGATCTGATCCTCGCCATTCGCCGCGAGGCGCTTGATCTCGGTCAACGTCTTCTGACCTCGTTTTCCATGCAATCGGTGGTGGTTCTGATCACGCTGCTGGTCTACCTGTTGCTGGTGCCGTTTCTGGTGTTCTTCTTTCTCAAGGACAAGACACCGCTGGTGCGCTGGTTCGCCCAGTACCTGCCCCGTGACCGGGAGTTGCTGCAGACGATCTGGCGCGATATCGATGCGCAGATTGGCAACTACGTGCGCGGCAAGTTCCTCGAGATCCTGATTGTCTGGGCGGTGACCTTCATCACTTTCCAGCTGCTGGGGCTGTCGTTCGCGATGCTGCTGTCGGTGATGGTCGGCCTGTCGGTGATTATTCCGTATATCGGCGCCGCGGTGGTGACGGTGCCGGTCGGCCTGATCGCCTATTTCCAGTTCGGTTTCAGCAGCGAATTCGTCTGGATCATGGTGGCCTACGGCATCATTCAGGCGCTGGACGGTAATGTACTGGTGCCGGTGCTGTTCTCGGAAGTGGTCAATCTGCACCCGGTGGCGATCATTGTCGCGATCCTGGTGTTCGGCGGTATCTGGGGATTCTGGGGGATCTTCTTCGCCATTCCGCTGGCCACCGTGATTCAGGCCATCCTCAAATCATGGCCGGTGACCGAAGCTCCCGGGGGCAAGGATCAGGAGCAGGCCCCCGCCTGAGGCGGGAGCCGTCATGCGTGGAAGTCCGGGCCGTGTGGGCGGCGCGGGTCATCTAAGCGTCTGCCAGCTCGATTGCTGCCGCGAGTACCTCATCGGCATGGCCCTTCACCTTGACCCCGCGCCACTCCCGGCGAAGCACGCCGTCCCTGTCGATCAGGAAGGTGCTGCGCTCGACTCCCATGACCTTGCGTCCGTACATGTTCTTTTCCCGGATCACGTCGAACTGGCGGCACAGGGTTTCGTCCTTGTCGGACAGCAGCGGAAACGGGAAGTCGTACTTGGCAGCGAAGTTTTCCTGCGCCTTGAGGCCGTCACGGGAGGCGCCGAGAATCACTGTGTCGGCGTCGAGGAATTGCGCGTTCAGGTCGCGGAAGTCCTGCCCTTCCTGGGTGCAGCCGGGGGTGTTCGCCTTGGGGTAGAAGAACAGCACCACCTGCTGTCCGCGCAGGTCGCGCAGGGCGATGGTCCGCTCACCGGTGGCGGGCAGCTCGAAGTCAGCCACCGGCTGGTCGATGTCGATTGTGCTCATGGGTCGATGTCTCCGTGTCAGCCCTTCACGGGCTCGAACATGGCGTCCAGGTTGAGCTGGTCGCAGAAGTCGAGAAATTCCTCGCGCAACACGGCAATCTGGGTGGTGGCGGGGATATCCAGGGTCATGTGCACCGAGAACATGGGTGTTCCGGTGTGCGCGGCGGCGTAGCGGCTGGTGCTGAGATCGCGGATGTTGATCCGGCGCTCGGCGAAGAAGTGTGCCAGCTGATGCACGATGCCGGGGTGATCCATTGCCACCACATCGACCGCGTACGGCAGCAGATCACCGCTGCTGCGCGGCGCACTGGTTCGCTTGGAGAAGATTTCCAGGCCCAGATCACGGCCGGCATTCTTCAGCTGACCTTCAAGTTTTGCCAACTGATTCCACTTGCCGGATACCAGCTGGATCACGGCGAACTCCCCGCCGAGCACGGTCATTCGACTGTCGAGGATGCTGCACCCGGAGTCGGCGACGATGCCCGAGAGAGCGTCGACGATGCCCGGGCGGTCTTCTCCGAGGGCGCTGATGACGAGCATGTTTTGCATGGGTGGCGAGGCCTTGCGCTGGCTGCAGGGTGAACCGCAAGAACCAGCTCTTGCGGCCGTCGAAGGAAACGGCTTCTGATGGCGCGCGAGTGTAGCATGCCGTTCCGGTTGCACGCGGTGCACGCGCTTGTCTGAGTCTGGGCGCAAACGTAGTATGCACGTTCGATTTCGAGCCAGAGGGCTGGGTGATGTTCCGGGGAAGTATGGTGGCCATGGTCACTCCCATGCACGAGGATGGGGCGGTGGACTGGGAAGCGCTTGTCCGCCTGGTGGACTTCCATGTCGAGAACGGCACCGACGCCATCGTCGCAGTCGGCACCACCGGCGAATCGGCGACTCTGGATTACGACGAGCATTGCCAGGTCATGCGGCGGGTCGTCGAGGCGGCAGCGGGGCGCGTCCCGGTCATCGGCGGCACGGGGGCCAATTCCACCTGGGAGGCGATCAAGCTCACGCGCTGTGCCATGGAGGGCGGCTGCGACGCGGCGCTGCTAGTGACGCCGTATTACAACAAGCCGACCCAGGAAGGGCTGTACCAGCACTACAAGGCGGTCGCGGATGCCGTGCCGATTCCGCAGATTCTCTACAACGTCCCGGGGCGGACGGCCTGCGATCTGCTGCCGGACACCGTCGAGCGGCTCGCCGACATTCCCAACATCGTGGCGCTCAAGGATGCCCACGGCACGGTGCAGCGGCCGCGTGAGATCATCGAGCGTTGCGGCGAGCGTCTGGATGTCTACAGTGGCGATGATGGCAACGCCCGGGAGATCATCCTGGCCGGCGGCAAGGGCGTTATTTCCGTCTCTGCCAACGTGGCCCCGGCGCTGATGCATGCGATGTGCATGGCGGCGCTGGAAGGCGACCGGGAAACAGCGGAAGCCATTGATGCGCGGCTGGCCGCCCTGCACAAGGCGCTGTTTGTCGAATCCAATCCGATTCCCGTCAAGTGGGCGGTGGCCCAACTCGGTCTGTGTGGTACCGCGATTCGCCTGCCGATGACGCCGCTTTCCGAACACCATCATGAGACCGTCCGACAGGCCATGTTACTGGCCGGCGTTCTCGAGTGAGTCAGTGAACCAATGATGCATAAGTCCTGTTCCAAGATATTCCTGGTCCTCCTGCTGGCCGCTGGCCTGAGTGCCTGTTCCATGTTCGGACGTGGCGGCGAGGAGTCCATGGACGAGTCCGAGCGACTCACGATTCCGCCGGATCTGTCCGACGAGCGCATCGGCTCCGTTCCCGATTCGGAGGGGCGTCAGTCGGCACGGCTGTCGGATCTGGCGGCCGGTCGCGGCGGCGGCCTGCTGCCGGAGACTCCGGGCATGCGCATGCAGCGCTATGGTTCGGATCGCTGGCTGGAACTCGAGGCCGGCCCGGACGAGGTCTGGCGTTGGCTGAACCGGTATCTCGACGACAACGACGTCGAGGTGGTGCGGCGTTCGCAGAGCCTCGGGCTGGTCGAAACCGACTGGTTGCCGCGGCCGCTCGGTGTCAGCGGCGGCATCTTCATGCCGGTGCCGATGGACACCGACGCCCCGGTCCGTGAACAGTATCTGTTCCGGCTGGAGCCACTCAGCGGCGGCGGCACCGAGTTGTACGTCGCACATCGGCGTGCGGTGCAGACCGAACGCAATGGCGAGTCCCGCTGGGAGCCGCGTGATGCCGACCGCAGCCGTGAATCCGAGGCGCTGCGGGGGTTCATGGTGCACATGGGCATGTCCGAGTCCGAGGCCGCCCGTGCCGGCGTGACCGCTGATGCCGGGACCATCCGCACGGCTCTGGAAAGCGATAACGGTGTGCCCCGCCTGATCATCGAGGAGCCGTACCTGCAGGGCTGGCGGAGGACCGGACTGGCCCTGGATCGCGCCGGCTTCTCGGTGCAGGATCGCGACCGCTCCGCCGGACGTTACGTGGTGCGCTACGATCCGGCGGCCGAAGCCGACCGCCGCGGTCCTGGCTTCTTCTCCCGGCTCGCATTCTGGCGGGATCGCGAGGAAACCCTTGAGCCCGGCAATTACGTGATTCGTGTGCAGTCCGATGGCGGTCGCACAGTGCTGAGCGTGGAAGCGGAAGACGACGATCGGGATATCTCGCCGGAACTGGCCGAGCAGCTGCTGGCACTGATCGAGGAACAGCTGCGATAGGGAAGCGCTGATTGATTCCCTAAACGAGCCCGCCGCTGGCCGTGCCGGTATGGTCGGCGGGCGCGTCAATGTCCCTGATTACACGGCAGGTACCGCGGGGTGCCTGCCGCTGTTGTTTTTACCGCCCCCGATCCTGGCCCGATGAAAGCCGCTCGGGGGCCTCTGGCGAGACTCTGAGCCATGTTGCGACTGACCGGTAGTGAGGCCCTTTCGCCGTTTCGGCGCCAACACCTGCTGGACCGGCTGCGCGAGACCATCCCCGGACTCGAGGCGGTGCAGGCACGCCACGAATACTTCGTCGAACTGCAGCGCGAACTGGATGACGACGAACACCAGCGGCTGGAGGCGCTGCTGCACGAGGGCGAGCCGCTGACCATGGATCAGGTCGGCAGCCGCTTTCTGGTCACCCCGCGTCCGGGAACCATCTCGCCCTGGTCGAGCAAGGCCACCGACATCGCCCGCAACTGTGGTCTTGAACCGGTTCTGCGCATCGAACGGGGCACGCTTTACTGCCTGGCGCATTCCGGCAGCCTGAGCGACGAGGAGCGGGCGGCGGCAGTTGCCGCAATCCACGATCGCATGACCGAGGCCGTGCTGCCGCCGGAACAGCTGGCCACAGAGCTGTTCCGCCAGGCACCGGCCGGGGCGCTGGTTACCGTGGATGTACTGGATGGTGGCCGGGAGGCCCTGCGGCGGGCCGATGCCCGCATGGGGTTCGCGCTGGCCGACGACGAGATCGACTATCTGGTCGCGCAGTACCAGGCGCTGGGGCGTAACCCCACCGATGTCGAACTGATGATGTTCGCTCAGGCCAACTCCGAGCACTGCCGACACAAGATTTTCCGCGCCGACTGGCTGATCGATGGTGAACCGCAGCCGCGCTCGTTGTTCGACATGATTCGCAACACCTACGAGCAGCGGTCGGACGGCGTGCTGTCCGCCTACAGTGACAACGCGGCGGTGGCGCAGGGCTATCCGGCGACCCGTCTGTTCGCGGATCCGCAGACGCGACGCTATGCCGAGTGGCGCGAAGCGGCCCATCTCGTGATCAAGGTGGAGACGCATAATCACCCCACCGCGATCTCGCCGTTCGCCGGTGCCGCGACCGGTGCCGGTGGTGAAATCCGGGACGAAGGTGCCACCGGACGCGGCGCTCGGCCGCGCGCCGGTCTCGCCGGATTCACCACGTCCAATCTGCGGATCCCCGGCTTCGAACAGCCCTGGGAGCATGAGGATATCGGTCGGCCCGGCCGCATTGCCTCGGCGCTCGAGATCATGCGCGACGGCCCGATCGGTGCCGCCTCCTACAGCAATGAATTCGGACGTCCGGTGTTATGCGGCTATTTCCGCACCTTCGAACAGCGCGTGCCGACCGCCGACGGCAGCGAGATCCGCGGTTTTCACAAGCCGGTGATGCTTGCCGGCGGCACCGGCGTCGTGCGCGAGCAGCATGTGCAGAAGGGCCGGGTCGAGGCCGAGGCGCTGGTGGTGGTGCTGGGCGGGCCGGCGATGCTGATCGGGCTTGGCGGCGGCGCCGCCTCCTCGGTGGCCAGCGGCGCCGGCGACGCGGAACTGGATTTCGCATCGGTTCAGCGCAGCAACCCGGAGATTCAGCGCCGCGCGCAGGAGGTTATCGATGCCTGCTGGGCCCAGGGCGAGACCAATCCGATTCGCTCGATCCACGACGTCGGCGCCGGTGGTCTGTCCAATGCGGTGCCGGAGATTCTCGAAGACAACGGGCTTGGGGGGCTGCTGGAACTGCGCGAGGTGCCGAGCCTCGATAGCGCCATGTCGCCGATGCAGATCTGGAGCAACGAATCCCAGGAGCGCTATGTGCTGGCGGTGCTGCCCGCCGATCTGACGCGGTTCCGTGAGCTGTGCGAACGCGAGCGCTGTCCATTCGCCGTGATCGGCCACGCCACCGCCGAGCAGCAGCTGATCCTCGCCGACCGGGATGCGGACAATCACCCGGTACACATCCCGATGGATCTGCTGTTCGGCAAGCCGCCGAAGATGACGCGTGACGTGCAACGGGTTACGGCACCGCGGCATGCTTTCGATCCGACGGAGCTGAATCCGAACACGGCGCTGGACAGCGTCTTGCGGCTGCCGGCGGTGGCGGCCAAGCATTTCCTGATCACCATCGGTGACCGCAGCATCACCGGTCTGGTGGCGCGGGACCAGATGGTCGGTCCCTGGCAGGTGCCGGTGGCGGACGTGGCCGTGACCCTGAACGATCATGTCGGCTATTCCGGCAGTGCCATGGCCATCGGCGAGCGGCCCCAGGTGGCCCTGCTCAGCGGACCGGCGTCGGGTCGCCTGGCCGTTGGCGAGGCGCTGACCAATCTGGCGGCGGCGCCGGTGGGATCGCTGGATCGGGTCAACCTGTCGGCCAACTGGATGGCTCCGGCCGGCCATCCCGGCGAGGACGCGATTCTCTACGACACGGTGCAGGCCGTGGGCATGGAGCTGTGTCCGGCACTGGGCGTGACCATCCCGGTGGGCAAGGATTCCATGTCGATGAAGACTGTCTGGCAGCGCGACGGCGAGACCCGCAGCGTGACCGCCCCCCTAAGTCTGGTGATCTCCGCGTTTGCCGTCAGCGAGGACGTGCGCCCGACCCTGACCCCGGCCCTGCGTGCCGATCTCGGCGAGACCCGGTTGCTGCTGCTGGACCTGGGCGCCGGTCGCGACCGGCTGGGCGGTTCTGCGCTGGCCCAGGTGCACGGCGCGCTGGGCGATACGCCGCCGGATCTGGACGATGCCGATCGGTTTGCCGCGTTTTTCCGGTTGATTCAGGCGCTGCAGGCGGACGGGCTGTTGCTGGCCTACCACGACCGCTCCGATGGCGGCCTGCTGATCACCCTGTGCGAAATGGGTTTCGCCGGTCGCTGTGGTCTCGATATCCGGTTGCCGGAGGGTCGCGCGGCCCTGCCCATGCTGTTTGCCGAGGAACTGGGCGCGGTGTTGCAGGTGCCGAGCCGGCACCTCGAGCGCGTGCGGACCGCGGTTTGCGAGGCGGGTCTGGACGATCTCCTGCACGATCTCGGCGAGCCCTCGGACGACGGTGTGATCCGGATCTCCCAGGGGGAGCAGATCCTGCTGGAGCGGCGACGGTCCCTGCTGCAGGGTCTCTGGCAGGAGACCACTCGCGCCATGCAGGCTCTGCGCGATGATCCCGACTGCGCCCGTGAGGAACACGAGTCCGTGCAGGATGATGACGATCCCGGTCTGCACGCTTCGCTGTCGTTCAATCCGGCCGAGGACGTTGCCGCCCCGATGATCCGGTCCGGCGCCAGACCGCGGGTGGCGATCCTGCGGGAGCAGGGCGTCAACGGTCAGCTGGAGATGGCGGCGGCGTTCCACCAGGCCGGTTTCGAGGCGGTCGATGTGCACATGACCGATCTGCTGACGGGGCGCGAGGATCTGTCCCGCATGCAGGGTCTGGTGGCCTGTGGCGGCTTTTCCTACGGCGATGTGCTCGGCGCCGGTGCCGGCTGGGCCCGCACGATCCTGTTCAATGCTCAGTTGCAGGACGCCTTCGCCGCCTTCTTCGCCCGGCCGGACAGTTTCGCGCTGGGGGTCTGCAATGGCTGCCAGATGCTGTCGCATCTCAAGGGCATGATCCCCGGTGCCGGTCTCTGGCCCCGCTTCCTGCGCAACCGCTCGGAGCAGTTCGAGGCCCGCCTGTCCCAGGTGGAAGTGCTGCGCTCGAACTCGCTGTTCCTGTCCGGCATGGAGGGCTCGCGCATGCCCATCGCCGTCGCTCATGGCGAAGGCCGGGTGGCCTTCGATGCCGACGCCGGCCCGCGCAAGGCGGCCAGCGCCGGACTGATCGCCCTGCGTTATGTCGATGGCCACGGCCGACCGGCTGTGCGTTATCCGGCCAACCCCAACGGCTCGCCGGACGGCTGCACCGGTCTGACCACGCTGGACGGGCGTGTCACGATCATGATGCCCCACCCGGAGCGCGTGTTCCGCACGGTGCAGCATTCCTGGCACCCGGACAGCTGGGGCGAAGACGGCCCCTGGATGCGCATGTTCCGAAACGCGCGGGTCTGGCTGGGCTGACGGGTTGTTGTCGGTCGCGTATCTGGGCGGCGTAGCCTTAATTACGGCCCGAACGGGAAGAATGCTGCTCAATGGGTTTCGATTCCTAGGCGGGTCATGTTGGGGCTTCGATGCCGAGCGGGCGGATGTCGGCTCCGGAACCGCCGTGAACCCATCCCTGGGGGGCTTGACGATCGCGTCCCTGCGATCGACATTCCTCCACCGACATCCGCCCGCCCGGCCTGGTGCGGGTGGCTCATCCGGGTGACATGGCTTCGTCGCCAGTCCGAATCCGGCACCGCGGTTCGGGCCGGGGTAAGGGATTTCCTCGGAGGGAATGCCTTAACCCGGCTGGGCACCACACGGTGAAGGTCGACACTTCCCCGTCCGGTTTCAGCCCCTGGCGGCGTTGCTATCGCACCCGTGCAACCCGTTGCCGGATAACCAGAACCGGTCTCGGGGCAAGCCGTGCGAATAGATCAGCGCTGCTCCAGCCCCACCATGCCTGCGTAATCGCGGGCGAACTGGGCGGCGACGCGGCCGCTGCGGGAGCCGCGTTCCAGGGCGTAGCGCAGGGCCCGTTCCCGGGTGTCCGCGGCATGTGTCAGGTTCAGCCCATAGTGCGCCAGCCAGCCCTCGACGATGTTCAGATAGGCGTCCTGGTCGAAGGGATGGAAGGCGATCCACAGGCCGAAGCGTTCGGACAGGGAGATCCGTTCCTCCACCGCCTCGCCGTGGTGCAGTTCGCCGTCCACATGGCGGCTGTCGAGATTGTCACGCATGGATTCCGGCAGCAGGTGCCGGCGGTTGGATGTGGCGTAGATCAGCAGATTGTCGGGGGCTGCGCTGAGCGAGCCGTCGAGACTGGCCTTTAGCGCCTTGTAGCCCGGATCGTCGGCCTCGAACGAGAGGTCGTCGCAGAACAGGATGAACCGCTCCGGCCGATCCGCGATCCGGTCGATGATGAGCGGTAACTCGGTGAGGTCGTCGGGGCGTACCTCGATCAGCCGCAGGCCCTGGTCGGCGTAGGCGTGCAGCATGGCCTTCACCAGCGACGACTTGCCCGTGCCCCGCGAGCCCCAGAGCAGAGCGTTGTTGGCCGGAAGCCCGGCGACGAACTGCCGGGTGTTGCGATCGAGCCGCTCCTTCTGCCGATCAACCCGATGCAGACTGTCAGGTGGCACTGCATGCGGGTGATGGACGGTCTCGATGCCGCCGTCCCGCCAGCGAAAGGCGACGACATGCTCCCAGTCGGGTGGCGAGGCAGCCACGGGCAGCAAGGCCTCGAGGCGACCCAGCAACCGTTCCGCACGCTGCAGCAGAGGCTCCAACCCGCTCATGGGCCCGCCCTACCAGTCAAGATCGTCCGGAATCGGAAAATCGGCGTAGGCCTCGGCTTCCAGGTCACTGGCGGTGACCTCTGGCCGGTAGAGGAAGATGTCGGGCGCGCGCTCACTGACCATCAGGGCCGCACCGATCGGCAGCAGGTGGTAACGGTCGCGGTGCTGGACCACGGCCAGCCGTCCCGCGCTCAGCCCCATCTGCTGTTCCTTTGTGACGTGGATGCGCTTGACCTTGTTGTCCTGGGTAAAATGAAACGGTCGCTCGCCGTTGCGCATGGACAGGGCGTGCTGTTTGAGCAGATCGTCCACCTGGGCGCGCGCCGCCTTCTCCGCGTCCTGCTGATGGCGCTGCTGATTCAGTTGCCGGTCCCGTTCCTTGCGTGCGGTGCGCGCGGCTTCCGCGTCCGCGCGGGCCGCCGCGGTCTGCGCCTCGACCTCTGTGCGCTCGCCCTTCTTGCGCCGGTTGCGGCCCTTGCGGGCGGCGCGGTCGGCGTCCTTGACCGCCTTGGCGTCGGCCAGGCCGGTCTTCAGTAGCTGGTCCCGCAGTGCATCGCTCACCGTTTGCCTCCCGTTTTCCGGCGAATCTTCAGACCCACCTTGCTGATCTGTCCATTGTCCATCTCGCGCACCACGAACTCCATATTGTTCAGTCGCACCCGGTCACCGACCACCGCGCGTTTCTTGAAGATACGCAGCAGATAGCCGTTCAGATCCCGGTCAGCGGCCTTCCGGTCCGGGATGTCCAGACCGTAGGCGCCGGCCAGGTCATCCAGGTCGATGTCGCCATTGAGCACGAAGTCGCCGAAAAAGACGTGCTCTTCCAGCCGGGTCGGACCATGTTCTGCGACAAACACCCGGTCCAGCGCCGGCAACTGGTCCGGTGATGTCAGCACATAGACGTAATCGTTCACCTGCAGGATGTCATCGGCGGCATCGGCCAGCGGGTTCCCCTGGCGCACCACGGTGACGATACGCGTGTTGTCCGGCAGCTTGATACGGCCGACCATCTTGTAAACCGCAGGGCTGTCGTCCTCGATGGTGTAACCGACCAGTTCGAATTCGGCCTGTCCGGGCAGGTCAAGCTCCATTCTGTCCACCACCCGGCTGCGAGGGGGCACATCGAGCCCCAGCACGCGCGCCAGCGGTGCCACGGTCCAGCCCTGGATGACCAGCGAAATCAGAACCACGAAAAAGGCAATGTTGAAATACATGCCGGCACCTTCCGCCCCGGCCAGGAACGGAAGCAGGCCGAGCAGGATCGGCACCGCGCCGCGCAGGCCGACCCAGCCCATGAACAACTGCTCGCGCCAGGGAAAGCGGAACGGCTGCAGGCAGGCCACCACCGCCAGCGGTCGCGCCAGCAGGATCAGGATTGCGGCCACCACCAGTGCCGGCACGGCAACGTCGAGCAGTTCCCGTGGCGTCACCAGCAGACCCAGCATCAGAAACATGATGATCTGGGCCAGCCAGGCGAGCCCGTCGTGAAAGCGGCGGATGTTCTGTGCGCTCTGCAACGGCCGGTTGCCGAGCAGAATGCCGGCCAGGTAGACCGCCAGGAAACCGCTGCCGTTGATCACCGAAGCGGCACCGAACAGGAAGAGGGCACCGGACACTGCAAGCAACGGATAGAGGCCGGGTGTCAGCCGCACCCGGTTGATCAGCCGCTGCATCAGCAGCCCGCCGGCCAGCCCGACAACAGCACCGATGCCCATCTGTTGTACGAATTCCAGCAGCAGTCCGCCGCCCAGGCTCTGATGCTCGCCGACCAGGAATTCCACCAGCGCGATGGTCAGGAAGATCGCCATCGGGTCGTTGCTGCCGGATTCGATCTCCAGTGTCGCACCGACCCGCTGTTTCAGCTCCAGGCCGTGCGCTCGCAACAGGTAAAAGACCGCAGCGGCGTCGGTGGAGCCGACGATCGAGGCGATCAGCAGGCCGACGATCAGGGGCAGTTCCAGAAGCCAGGAGGCCAGCAGACCGGTGATGCCGACCGTGAGCACGACGCCGACAGTGGCCAGGGTGACAGCCGGTCGCAGCCCGACGCGGAAGGTTTCCACCTTGGTGCGCAGGCCGCCATCGAACAGGATCACGGCCAGCGCCAGGCTGCCGACCAGGTAGGCCACCGAGAAGTCATCGAAGACGATGCCGCCGGGGCCGCTTTCGCCCATGAGCATGCCGATGACCAGAAAGATCAGCAGCAGGGGCGCGCCGATACGGCTGGAGATGAGGCTGGCAAGAATGCTGACCAGGAACAGCAGGCCGGCAATCAGTATGATTTGGTTGGCAAGATCCAAGGCGGTCGGGTCCCCTGCGCAACGGCCATGGCTGCGCCCACATGATTCATTCAGGTAAGCACCTGCCTGCTCGTGTCCCGGGCGCATTTTCCGAAGCCGGTGCGCGTCGCCTGGCTGCAGATGACTGCGGCCCTGCCCGGTCGCGACATGCCTCGGGGGAAATGCGGACGCCGGCACCGGCGTGTGAGTAGAGCGGTGCTTCCGCAAGAGTTTGGGGTCAGTATACCGGACCAAGCGCCGGAGACAGGACGCGGGAACCGGACAAAAAAACGCCCGCGTGAAGCGGGCGTTCGGATCATGCGGTCGGACAAGGGACTCAGGCGGTCTTCTTGCTCGCCGCACGGCTGGCAGGCGACGCGGCCTTGCGCACCGTTTTCTCGGCCTTGGCCTCGACCGTCTTGACCGACTCGGCAGTCAGGCCCTGGACCTGGCTGGCGTAGTCCTGCTGGATCTTGGTCAGCGTGCTGGCATCCTGGTTGGCACGCTCGCCCAGGGTCTTCAGCAGTTCCGTCTGGCTGCTGATCAGCGCCTGCGGATCCTGCACGCCCTGAACCGCACGCAGGTGATTCAGGCCCAGTTCCGTGTAGCCGCGCAGGGCTTCGACATGGAACTCGGTCAGGCTCGCGAGATGCTCGACGTAGGCCTCCTGCATCTTGCGCACCGGTGCCGTGACACCTTCCATCTGCTTGCTCATGTTTCCAAAGATTTCGCTGTACATCATCAACCTCCGACAGATCTGCTGTTTGTGCGGTGCAATATAGCAGTGCGAATGGTGCGATGCAATATACTGCTTTCGGGGGGCTGCCGGGGCGATTGGCCAGAGTCGCTCTGGCTGCGTATCCTTGACGGCTGCTGTCGGGGGCGGGTGCACACGCGCGCTGCAATGTGTCCCGCCGCTACGCCGAGCCCGGACATGGCCAGGTCCCCGGGATCTGGCCACCGCATCGCCAATCAGTCACTTTCTGCTCCAGGGATCCATGCGGCATCCGGCCGCGAGGATGCTGATGCAGGAAGTCCCGGTTTCACGCAGGAGGTTATGCCGTGAGTTCTACCACCCCGCTTCGCTCCACCGGTGCCACCGACGGCATTCCCGGCCGCCGCTTTCAGGTCTTTACGGCCCGCAACCTGGCCCAGATCCCGGGGCTTTCCCGCCTGTCCGCCGAGCAGCGGTTCGCGATGGAGGTCGTCGCCAGCGTCCTGCCGTTCCGGGTCAACGAGTACGTGGTTAACGAATTGATCGACTGGGATCGGGTGCCGGATGATCCGATTTTCCAGCTGGTCTTCCCGCAGCGGGACATGCTGGCGCCGGACAGTTTCGGGCGCATGGCCGATGCGCTGCGCAATGACGCCGATCGCGCCACGATCCAGCTGCTGGCGCGGGAGATCCGCGGCACGCTGAATCCGCACCCGGCGGGCCAGATGGACCTGAACGTCCCCGAGCACCAGGGCGAGACCGTGGAGGGCATGCAGCACAAGTACCGCGAGACGGTGCTGTTCTTCCCCAGTCAGGGCCAGGTCTGTCATTCCTACTGCACCTTCTGTTTCCGCTGGGCCCAGTTTGTCGGCGACAAGGAGCTGCGCTTCGCCTCCAACGAGGCCGACAGCCTGATCGACTATCTGCGCAGTCACCCGCGGGTCAGCGATCTGCTGATGACCGGCGGCGACCCGATGGTCATGAAGACGCGCAACCTGGCGCAGTATCTGGAGCCGCTGTTGCAGCCCGAACTGGCCCATGTGCAGACGGTGCGGATCGGTACCAAGGCGCTGACTTTCTGGCCGTATCGCTTTGTCACCGACAAGGACGCCGACGACTTGCTGCGGCTGCTGGAGCGGCTGTCCGAGAGCGGCCGGCATGTGGCCATCATGGCGCATTACAACCATCCGCAGGAGTTGTCGACACCGATCGCCGAGGAGGCGATCCGGCGGCTGCGCGACACCGGCGCGGAAATCCGCTCCCAGGGACCGTTGCTGAACCACATCAACAACGATCCGCGGGACTGGGCCGCGTTGTGGCGCAAGCAGGTGCGCCTCGGCATCATTCCCTATTACATGTTCGTGGAACGGGATACCGGGGCCCGGCGCTACTTCGAGGTACCTCTGGCGCGGGCCTGGGAGGTCTATCGCGAGGCCATGAAGCAGGTGTCGGGGCTGGGGCGCACCGCGCGCGGGCCGTCCATGAGTGCGGATCCCGGCAAGGTCGAGATCCAGGGCGTGACCGAAGTGCAGGGCGAGAAGGTGTTCGTGCTGCGCTTCATCCAGGGGCGCAATCCCGACTGGGTGCAGCGGCCGTTCTTCGCCCGTTTCGATGCGGAAGCCACCTGGCTGAACCATCTGCAACCGGCGTTCGGCGAGAAGGAGTTTTTCTTCGAAGCTGAGTACCGACAGATGCTGGCGCAGGCGGGTTAAGCAAACACTGGTTCATTCACGGGTCTGGGTTGGCTTCCGCATTTTTTCCGAGGCAAGGCGCGGAAATAGATCGGTGTTTCCCCGGGGACGGGTTTACGGCGGTCCCGGAGAGGGGATGCCTTACCCCGGCTGAGCACCACATCGTGAGTGTGGCACTCGAACCGAATGCCCTGGCCGGCTGCCCGAAACCGGTCTCGGGCGCGGCGTGGGCATCAGTCAGCGTTTCCCTGAGAGGGTCGCTGTCAGCCCTGATAGCGGGCCAGCAGGGAGAGGATCAGCGCGGCCACCACCAGCAGGGTCAGCAGCGCCCGCAGATTGCGGAACCATGAGGGTAGCTCCAGGCGCAGCAGATCGACGATGAGCTGGCCGACGAAACAGACCGCCAGCAGCGCGATGCCGGGGCCGAGGGGTAGCAGCAGCGCCATCCAGGCCAGCAAGGCCGGCACCACGCTGACGATATACCGGTTGCGGTCGGCGTCGACGTCGCGCAGGGCAAGGCCCCAGTGAATGCCGCCGAGGAATGACAGGATGACTGCACCGTAGGTGGCAACCGCGTGCAGGACCCAGTCCGCAGTGTCACCACCGCCGAGTATCCAGGCCCAGATCGCACCCAGCACAAAGGGCAGCACGCCGCCCAGACCGAGCCAGGTGGCGGTGCGTCGGGTCTGCGGGTCGGTCGGGCGAGCCAGGTCGTTCATTGATGTGGGCCGGTCAGCCGTCCGTTTCGCTGCGATGGGAGCTCATGGTCAGGGACACCGAGTCGGCAAAGCGCAGCGCGTGGGGTTTGTCCACCTCCACCTCGGCGCGCTCGACTGCCGGATGTTCCATGGCACAGTTGAGCACGTCATGGACCAGCTTTTCCAGCAGCAGGAAGCGGTTGCTTTCGACCAGCTGGATGATGCGCTTGGTGACGACCTTGTAGTTGAGCGCCTGTTCCGGCTGGTCGGAGCGTGCGGCGCGCAGGGCGTCGTACTCGATCAGAACGTTGATCACCACGTCCTGAAGCTTTTCCTGTTCTTCCGGATTGAAGCCGATGTACGTGCGCAGTCGCAGCGCCTTGACCCGGATGCGGGAGCGTTCCAGGACCTGCCCTTCGGTTCTGGTAATGCCGCTGTCGCTGGTCGGGGCCGCCATCGGATCAGCCACGGATCAGCTGCAGGAATTCGTTGCGCGTCGACTGCGATTCGCGAAACGCGCCGAGCATCACCGAGGTGCTCATCGACGAGTTCTGCTTGCCGACACCGCGCATCATCATGCACATGTGCCGCGCGGTGATCTGCACCGCGACGCCGCGGGCGCTGGTCGCCTCCAGCAGTGCTTCGGCGATTTCGCGGGTCATGTTCTCCTGGATCTGCAGGCGGCGGGCGAACATGTCGACGATGCGCGCGATCTTGGACAGGCCGATAACCTTGCCGTTGGGCAGATAGGCCACGTTGGCGTGACCGATGAACGGCAGCAGGTGATGCTCGCACAACGAGTAGAATTCGATGTCGCGGACAATCACCATCTCGTCGCTGTCGGAGGTGAACACCGCCTCGTTGACCAGCGTGTCCAGATCCTGATGATAGCCGCGCGTCAGAAAGCGGAAGGCCTCGGCCGCGCGTGCCGGTGTCTTGACCAGACCTTCACGTTCGACATCCTCGCCGATGGCGGTGATGATCTGGGAAAAACACTGGTCCATGTCCTTGCTCATCCGGTCCGTCCCCTGGGCATATAGCTTTCGATAGCCGCATTACAACTTATACATACGTTGTACACAAATGTTTCATTACCGTTCGCACGGTGTTCGCGACATGTCATTTCGCCATGTTAACGGATCGACCGGTCGGACGCGCGCGACAGGAGCCCCGTTTTGCCGAACGAGAGCAACGCCGAGACCGAGGGCTGGGATTTCTGGATCGATCGCGGGGGCACCTTTACCGATGTGGTGGCGCGCGATCCGACCGGCCGCCTGTTCAGTCGCAAGCTGCTGTCGGACAATCCGGAACAGTATGCGGATGCCGCGGTCGAGGGAATTCGACGCGGTCTCGGGCTGACCGGCGACGATCCGATCCCGACACAGCGTCTGGCGCGGGTCCGCATGGGCACCACAGTGGCGACCAACGCGCTGCTGGAGCGACAGGGTGCGGATACCGTGCTGCTGATCACGCGTGGTTTCGGCGATGCGCTGCGCATCGGATATCAGGCGAGACCGGATATCTTCGCTCTGGATATCCGTTTGCCGGAGCAATTGCAGAGGCAGACGCTGGAAGTGGACGAACGGGTCGCCGCCGACGGCGAGATCCTGCGACCGCTGGCCGAGGACCGACTACAGGCCGACCTCGAGGGACTGCATCGGCAGGGGTTCCGGGCGTGTGCCATCGTGTTTCTGCATGGCTACCGCTACCCGGAGCATGAGCGCCGTGCCGCGGCGCTCGCCCGCGCTGCCGGTTTCACCCAGATCAGTACCTCGCATGCGGTCAGCCCGCTGATCCGCTTCGTCTCGCGCGGCGATACCACCGTGGTCGACGCTTATCTGTCGCCGGTGCTGAGACACCATGCGCGCAGCCTGCGTGATGCGCTGGGGCAGACGCCGCTGCAGTTCATGAAATCGGACGGCACGCTGACCGATGCGGATCACTTCCAGGGCCGCGACGCGATCCTGTCCGGTCCGGCCGGCGGTATCGTCAGTTGCATGCGTACCGCGCAACTCGCGGGCTTCGATCGCGTCATCGGGTTCGACATGGGGGGCACGTCCACCGACGTGTCGCATTTCCGCGGCGACTTCGAGCGCAGTTCCGAGACCGTCGTGGCCGGGATCCGCATGCGGATCCCGATGCTGCAGATCCATACCGTCGCGGCCGGCGGCGGATCCTGCCTGGACTTCGACGGCAGCCGCTTCCGGGTCGGGCCGCGCTCTGCCGGCGCCAATCCGGGGCCGACCTGCTACCGCCGTGGCGGGCCGCTGACCGTGACCGACTGCAACGTCCTGCTGGGCAAGCTGCAGCCGGATTTCTTTCCGGCGGTATTCGGTGAGGACGCTGCCAGCCCGCTGGATCGCGATGCGGTGGTCAGCGCGTTTGCCGAGCTCACCGAAACCATCCGCCGGCAGACCAGTGACCGGCGTGACGCGCTGGATGTGGCCGAGGGCTACTTGCGCATCGCCGTGGACAACATGGCCAACGCGATCAAGCGTATTTCCGTGCAGCGTGGCCACGCGCTGGATGATTACGTGCTGAACTGCTTCGGTGGCGCTGCCGGTCAGCATGCCTGTCTGGTCGCGGATGCCCTGGGCATGCGGCAGGTGCTGCTGCATCCCCTGGCCGGCGTGTTGTCCGCCTACGGCATGGGTCTGGCAGAGCTGGGGCTGGTGCGGGAACGCAGTGTCGAACGCGCCTTCGACGACGAGGGGCTGGCAACGGTAGAGCGGGATTTCGAAGAGCTGGAGCAGACCTGCCGTCAGGCGCTGCAGGATCAGGGCGCACCGGCCGGGGCCATGCGGGCCCGTCGGCAGCTGCAGCTGCGTTATGCAGGCAACGACAGCAGTCTGTCGGTGGACTGGTCGGCAGCGGCGACCATGGCCCGTGAGTTCACCCGCCGACATCGGCAGCAGTTCGGTTTCGCCTTGCCCGAGCGTCGCCTGCGCATCGCCAGCATGACTGTCGAGGTGCGCGCGCTGGAGCCGGAGGCACCGGTGAGTGTGTCAGAGGCCGGTTCGCCACCTGCCGGGCCGCCGCGGACGGAAGCTCGCGTCCGCACGCGAATGGCTGGCGAAGACTGGCCCGAGACGCCGGTGTATCGAAGCGAAGCCCTGCGCGCCGGCCATCTGGTCGATGGGCCGGCGATCATCGTCGAGCCCGATTCCACGATTATCGTCGAACCGGGCTGGGCAGCCGAGCGCAAGGCCGGCGGCGAATTGCTGCTCCGCCGGGAACATGCCGCCAGATCCTCCCGGGAACTGGACACCGCCGTGGATCCGGTGCTGCTGGAGGTCTTCAACAACCTGTTCATGTCGGTTGCCGAGCAGATGGGGGCGGTACTGCAGCAGACCGCGCAGTCCACCAATATCAAGGAGCGGCTCGACTTCTCCTGCGCCCTGTTCGATGCCGGTGGGGGTCTGGTGGCGAATGCACCGCACGTGCCGGTACATCTCGGTTCCATGGGCGAGAGCGTGCGTGCAGTGCTCTCGGGCACCCGCGGCGAGTTGCGGCCCGGCGAGGCCTATCTGCTGAACGACCCCTATCAGGGGGGCACGCATCTGCCGGATATCACCGTGGTCAGTCCGATCTTCGACGATGCCGGCGAGGACCTGCTGTTCCTGGTCGCCAGCCGCGCCCATCACGCCGATGTCGGCGGTATCACTCCCGGCTCGATGCCGGCGCACAGCCGCAGCATCGACGAGGAGGGCGTGCTGTTCGGCGTGACGGCAGCGCTGCGTGATGGCGAGTTGCTGGAGCAGGCCCTGCGCGAGCGTTTTGCCGCCGGTCCGTATCCGTCGCGCAATGTGGATCAGAACATCAATGACCTGCAGGCGCAGCTGGCGGCCAACGCGCGGGGGGCGGCCGAGCTGCAGCGACTGATCGAACAGTTCGGCCGGCCGGTCGTGGAGGCCTACATGGGGCACGTCCAGGACAATGCCGAGCAACAGGTGCGCAGGGTGATCGCGGCGCTGGACGACGGCAGCGCGGAGAAGACCCTCGACAACGGTGCCAGAGTCCGTGTCCAGCTGCAGGTGGATCGCGAACAGGGCCGCTTGCGGGTGGATTTCAGCGGTACCAGCGGCCAGCAGGAGAGCAATTTCAATGCACCGCTGGCGGTGACCCGAGCGGCGGTCCTGTATGTCCTGCGGACCCTGGTGCAGGATGCCATTCCGCTGAACGACGGCTGCCTCGAACCGGTGGACCTGATTGTTCCCGACGGCTGCATGCTCCATCCGCACCACCCGGCGGCGGTGGTCGCCGGCAATGTCGAAGTGAGTCAGGTGGTTACCGACACACTGTACGCCGCCATCGGCTGTCTGGCCGACAGCCAGGGAACCATGAACAACCTGACCTTCGGTAACGATCGCTTCCAGCACTACGAGACCCTGTGCGGTGGCGCCGGTGCCGGTGACGGGTTCGCCGGCGCCAGCGCCGTCCAGGTGCACATGACCAACAGTCGTCTGACCGACCCCGAGGTCCTGGAGTCCCGTTTTCCGGTGCGTCTCGAATCGTTCCGCATCCGTGAGCATTCCGGGGGTGCGGGACAATGGCGTGGCGGTGACGGTGTCGAACGGCGTATCCGCTTCCTCGAAAGCATGGGCGCGGCGCTGCTGGCCAACAGTCGGCAACAGGCTCCGCGGGGCTGCCGGGGCGGGACCGCCGGTGCTACCGGCGAGGACTGGGTGGAACATGCGGACGGTCGCCGCACCGCATTGAGCGGACGCGACAGTTTGGCTGTCGAAGCGGATGATGTACTGGTCGTGCGGACCCCCGGTGGTGGTGGTTTCGGCACGCCCTGAAAACGGAGGGGGAACAGGTCATGCAGGATCATGTAGTGATTGTGGGGACCGGACTCGCCGGCTACACCACGGCAAGGGAGTTCCGCAAGCATGCTCCGGATGCCCGGTTGACGCTGCTGACGGCCGATGATGGTGCCGCCTATTCCAAGCCGATGCTGTCCAACGCCCTGCGCAAGGGGCAGACGCCGGCCGAACTGGTGCAGTCCGATGCCGAGGCCATGGCCGAGGAACTGCAGGCCGACGTGCTCACCGGGGTGGACGTGCGAGCGATCGAGGTCAACACCCGTCAACTGGTGCTCGAAGATGGTCAGCTGGAGTACGACCGGCTGGTGCTTGCTCTGGGCGCAGAACCGCTGCCGCCGCCGCTGGACGACCAATCCGAGGGGCGCCTGCATCAGGTCAACAACCTGCAGCAGTATCGACGGTTCCGCGAGGCGCTGGGCGACGAGGGGCGCGTGCTGATCGTCGGCGGCGGTCTCATCGGCTGCGAGTTTGCCAATGATCTGATCGACAGCGGCTATGGCGTCGACCTGGTGTATCCGGAAGCCCTGCCGCTGGCCGGCCTGATTCCGGCCCCGGCGGGCGAGGCGCTGGCCCGGTCTCTCAAGGATGCGGGGGTGCGGCTGCATCCCGGCGAGACCGTGGACCGGGTGAGACCTCATGGTGACGGCATCGCCGCGGACCTGTCCGGTGGCAAGGGTGTGCGCGCCAGTCTGGCTCTGAGCGCAGTCGGGCTGCGGCCGAAAACAGAGCTGGCCGAGGAAGCCGGCCTGACCGTGGATCGGGGCATCTGTGTCGATCGTTATCTGCGCAGCAGCGATGACAGCATTTTCGCTCTGGGCGATTGTGCGCAGGTCGAGGGTTATTCGCTGTGCTATGTCGCGCCCCTGACCAATGCAGCGCGCAGTCTGGCGAAAACTCTGGCTGGCGAGCCCGAGGCGGTGCACTACCCCGTGATGCCGGTCACGGTGAAAACCTCCTGTTGCCGTATCGTGGCGTGGAGTCCTGCCGCGAAAGCGCGGGGTACCTGGCAGCACGACGGCACCGATGGGGATCTGCGCGGCGAGTTTCGTGATCGGCAGGGAGACTTGCTCGGTTTCTATCTGACCGGTTCGCGCATTCGCGAACGTATGGAACTGAGCCGGGCCATGGCGCCATTGATTTCGGCCTCAGGGGCCTGAGGAAGCGCGGATTCGCCCCTCCGAGTGCGGTGGATACGGATTTCGGTCGCCTGACAGGGCACGGCATCGCCAGGCGCCGAAACCGGCCGGACCCTTCGGGTTGGGCCGCGTTTTACCCGAATGCTGCGTTGCGCGGCTTGACCGCAGAGTCACTACGGCGCTGCGCAGCGCGCCTTGCCTCGGAGAAAGTGCGGACGCCAACGCAGGCGTGCGAATACTTCAGCGTTTTCTCAAAGGAGCGGTCAGACAGTGAGCGACGGGGCTGCCGGCACGGTACGGGGAAGGAAAGAGGCCGCGCGGCTAGCCGCGCTGCGCCACTATGCCATCCTGGATACGCCGCCCGAGGAACAATACGACCGTTTCGCGCGCTTTGCTGCCCATCTTTTCGATGCGCCGGTCGGGCTGGTCAGCCTGGTCGACAAGGATCGACAGTGGTTCAAGGCCGAGATCGGCCTGGGCGTTCGTCAGACCGAGCGGCGGTTGGCCTTCTGCGAGTATGCGGTGCGGGCTGCCGACGTCGTTGTCGTGCTCGATGCCGAACGCGACGAGCGGTTCTGCAACAATCCGCTGGTGACCGGCGAGCCGTTCATCCGTTTCTATGTCGGCGCACCACTGATCGACACGGGGGGACACGTTCTCGGCACGCTGTGCGTGATCGGCAAGGAGGCGCGCGAATGGGTGGACGCCGAGTCGGTCGCGCGCCTTCAGGACCTGGCCAAGGCAGTGGTCAAGAGTATCGAGTTGCGTGCCGCGCTGACCGATCTGCAGCAGACCGAGAGCCGCCTGCGGGCCAAGGAAGAACTGCTGAGCAGCATTTACGACACCGCGCAGGCAGGGATCGTGGTGACCGACCATGAGGGCCGATTGCTGGAGCTTAACCGCTATTTCTGCGAACTGGTGGGTCAGGACCGCGAGCAGCTGAGTCGCCTGCCGATCCAGGAATTCCTGACCAGCAAAGATCGACCACGCTACGCCGAGCTTCTGGTCGCGGCCGGCCAACAGCCGGGCGGGGTCACCGGACAGTTCCGTCTGGCACGCTATGACGGCCGCAAGCTGGATGTGGCCATTGCCGTGCGGCCCATGCGTGGCCCTGGCGACAGCCCCCTGCTGATGAATGCGATCAGTGATATCAGCGAGCAGAAGCGCGAGGAACGCCTGTCCGATGCACGCGCGGACATTCTCGAGGGCATCATCCAGCACTGGCCGCTGGAGCAGGCCGCAGCGATGATTTGCGGCACCCTCGAGCAGGAGTTTCCCGGCCTGGTGGCGTTGCTCGCCGAAAGCGGTGCCGATGGCCGACTGCGGTTATTGCCCGAGGCGGCGGTCGAGCGCGCCGATGACGGCGTGGTGCCCCTGTTGATCGACCCGCAGAACGGTCTTGTGGCGCGTGCCCTGCCGCATCGCCGTCGGGTGATCGCGGATGGCCGGACCGATGATCTGGGGCAGTCCGGGCAGCGCATGCTGCGCGCCGCCGGCTATGATCATCTGCTGCTGGAACCCTGTGTCGACGATCGCGGTTTCGCGCACGGCGCCCTGGTCCTGTTGTGGCGGTCCTTTCTGCAGCTCGGGGATGCCCGGAACTACGGCTTCGCTCGCGAATTTGCCGATCTGGTGTCGCTGGCCGTCTCCCATGACCGGCTGATGCAGGATCTGCAGGAGCGCGCCTCGCGCGATCCGCTGACCGGGCTCGCCAACCGGATGCGACTCGACGAGCACCTGCATGCCGCCATTGATACCGCGCGGCGGGACGGTGGCCAGCTCGCGGTACTGCTGCTGGATCTGGACGACTTCAAGCTGGTCAACGACACCCTCGGCCACAATATCGGCGATCGCCTGCTGCTCGAGATCGCGCACCGTCTGCGTGGCTGTGTCCGCGAGAGCGACATGGTGGCGCGCCTGGGCGGCGACGAGTTCGTGGTGGTCAGCGCGGTGCCGGAGCGGCGCGATGCGATCAGTATCGGTCGCAAGATCCTCGAAGCGCTGGGCCGCGAGATCGTGATCGACGGCAAACGCATGCGAACCCCGCCGAGCGTCGGTATCAGCCTGTTCCCGGTGGATGCGGAGCAATCCGACGATCTGCTGAAAGCGGCGGATTCGGCGATGTACGCGGCCAAGAGCGACGGCAAGAACGGCATGCGGTTCTTCAATCAGCAGATGTCGGATGAAGTGCAGAGCATGCTGGTGACCGCGCGTGAACTGGGCGATGCGGTCTCCGCGGACGATGATCGCCTGCACGCCCATTTCCAGCCGCGGGTCGACGTCGCCGGCGGCCGGCTGCTCGGCATCGAGGCATTCGCTCGCTGGCAGCATCCGCAGCGTGGTCTGCTGATGGCGGAGGAATTCGTCACCGCAGCCGAACAGGCCGGCCTGATCTCCAGTATCGACTTCAAGGTCCTGCGGCTGGGGCTGGACCGGCTGGTGGCCTGGCGGCGCGAGTTCCCGCAGCTTCGCTTGTGCTGGAACCTGTCCGGCAGCAGTCTGCGACATCCGGATCTCACCGAGACTCTGGCCGGCATGCTGGAGAGTCGCGGTCTGCCGGCCCATGCCCTGGAGCTGGAAGTGCTGGAAAGTCATGTGCTGCGGAATTTCCGGCACAGCGTCGAACAGCTGGATCGGCTCCGGCGTAAGCTGCCGGGCCTGCGCATCGCGCTGGATGACTTCGGCATTCACCATGGTGCCCTTGCCGGTCTGCGGGAACTGCCGGTGGACGCGCTCAAGGTGGATCGCAAGTTCATGGCCGATCTGCGCCACGGCGATGAGGAGCAACGCGGCATGGCCATGCTGTTCCTGAACACCTTGCGCACCGCGACCGGTCAGCTGGGCGGTCTGGACATGATCGTGGAAGGCGTGGAACAGGACAGCGAGTGTCGCATGTTGCTGCGGCTCGGCTGCAACATCATGCAGGGCGCCCTGTTTCTGTCGCCGTCACCGGATCCGGGCGCCGACCTGCCGGCGCTGGAGTTGCGTCTGCGCCAACTGGCGCGCATGGCCTGAGCCGTTCGGAGAATCAGAAACGCGCCGCGCTGTAGGCCCCTGCGTCCAGGGCCGGCTCGCTGCCGTCCACCAGATCCGCCACCAGCTTTCCGCTGCCGCAGGCAAAGGTCCAGCCCAGGTGGCCGGCACCGCAATTCAGGAACAGGTCATGCAGGCGGCTCTGGCCGAGGATCGGCGGACCGTCCATGGTCATCGGACGCAGACCGCACCACGGCGTGGTCTGCTCCAGGCCGAGTCGCTCGCCGAGCGACGGGAAGGTCTTCAGGCACTGGCGCAGGACATAAGCGCTTCTTGCCTGCCCGAGGGAGCGGTCGTAGCCATTGAATTCGGCGGTTCCGGCCATGCGCAGCCGGTGCCCCAGCATGCCCATCACCACCTTGTTGCCGTCGTCGATCAGCGGAATGGCCGGTGCGCCTCGCCAGTCGGGCAACTCGGCGGTCAGGGAATAACCCTTGACCGGATAGATCGGCAGCCTCAACCCGGCGGTTTTCGCCAGCGCCACGCTGTAACTGCCGGCCGCCAGCACGTAGCGATCGGCGCTCAGCAGGCCGTGATCCGTGGCGACGCCGGTGAGCCGGTCGCCACTGCGCTGCAGCCCGCTGACCGTGGTTTCGAGACGGACCTCGCCGCCGATCCTGCGGAAATGCTCGATCAGGGCGCGACTGAACAGATGCGGGTCGCCGCTTTCGTCATCCGGGTAGTAGATGGCACCGCTGAGTTCATGCGCGCAGTCGTCCAGCGCCGGCTCCAGGGCGACCGCCTGCCGCGGCTGCAGCACGGTGTGACGCAGGCCGACCTCGGCCATCTGGTTGCTGTTGTCGACCGCCGTCTGCATCGCCGCGGTGTCGCGAAAGATCTTCAGGATGCCGTTCTGCCGGTCGTCATAGCGCAGCCCGAGTTCCCGACGCAGCGTACGCATCACGTCCAGACTGTATAACGCCAGCGCCGCGTTGTGACGCATGCTGCGCCGATAATGCCGGGGCCGGCTGTAGCGCAGGAAGCCGAGACCCCAGCGCATCAGACCCGGCAGGGCGGCAGGGCGCAGCAACAGGGGTGAATCCTCGCGTCCGACCCAGCGCAGCAGCTGCCAGAGCACGCCGGGCGCGTTCCACGGTTCGGCATGGCTGGCGTGCAGCAGGCCGCCGTTGGCAAAACTGGTTTCGTTGGCGACCTCGGGCTGCCGATCGAGCAGGCAGACCTGATGCCCGCGGGACTGCAGAAACCAGGCTGTGGTGACGCCGGACAGGCCGGCGCCGATGACCAGTATTCGCATGCGTGGTGATTACCCGGTTCAGTGGTCCATGTCGGCAGGTACCAGTCGTACCAGTGGTGCCTCGCGGGCGTCGACCAGCAGGTACAGCGCGCCGTCCGGACCCTGGCGCACGTCACGGATACGCCAACCCTGATCGTCCAGCAGACGCTCTTCGCCGACGACCTCGTCGCCATCCATGGTCAGTCGGGCCAGATGGGTATGTGCCAGGGCACCGACAAACAGGTTGCCCTGCCACTGCGGAAACGCGTCACCAGTGTAAAGGGCCATGCCCGATGGTGCGATCGACGGTGTCCAGTGGTGCACCGGGGGTTGCATGCCGTCCTTTTCCTCGACACCGATGGGCGGTCCGGAATATTCGGTGCCCAGGGTGACTTCGGGCCAGCCGTAGTTGGTTCCGGCCTGCAGGCGGTTGAGCTCATCGCCGCCACGGGGACCGTGTTCGTTGATCCAGAGCGCGTTGCTGTCCGGGTCGACGATCATGCCCTGCGGATTGCGGTGACCATAGCTGTAGATTTCCGGCCGGGCATGATCATCATCGACAAAGGGGTTGTCCGCCGGTGCGCTGCCGTCGTCATTCAGGCGCAATACCGTGCCGACATGATCGGACAGATCCTGGGCCCGATCGCGCTGACCGCGATCGCCGACGCTCATGAACAGATAGCCGTCGCCATCAAAGGCCAGCCGGCTGCCAAGATGGCGTCCGCCGGGCAGGGCGGGCTCCGCCCGGAACAGTTCCTCCACGTCGCGCAGGACGTTGCCCTCCAGTCGGCCCCGCGCCAGCGCGGTCCGGGCGCCCCCGTCATCGGGGGCGCTGTAGGTCCAGTACACCAGGCTGTTCCGGTCGAAATCCGGGTGCAGCACCACGTCCAGCAGACCGCCCTGGTTCTCCACCCGAATCTCCGGCACACCGGCGACCGGCGCGCTGTCGGCGCCGTCGGCCGTGATCCGCAGCAGGCGTCCGCCGCGCTCGGTCACAAGCATGTCGCCGTCGGGAAGGAAGGCCAGGCCCCAGGGGTGACGAAGGTCGTCACGCAGCACCTCGACCCGGAAATCGTGTTGCTCGCTGTGATGGATCTCGTCGGCGGTCACTACCGACGCCGACGCGAGCAGGACGGCGACAAGGGCGAGGTAGGGTTGCATTGTGCGGTTCCTCTCTGGATGGCGTTGCGGGGGACCGGAATCTCGACCCGGAACCCGTCATTATGGACCAGTCGCCTGCCGGCGTGTTCAGGGCGGGCGGTGCTTATCCACAGAAGCTGTGGAAAAGTGTGTGGACGAAGCGCGGGTAAGTCGGGGCGTATCCTGTTGCCGCAGGCACTTGCGTCAATTCGATGAACTTTTCACCGTTTTTGAAAAACACCTTTTAATCAGAGGTTTGTGTTTGTTCGACCAGTCGGCCCGGAGCGCACTCGCGGACTCGCGAGTAAATGGGCTGATCGTCGCCGAGGTCGGTCCGGGAAACGCTGCATGCTTCCTCGTGTCGGACCCGGATTGTCCCCGAATGTCGTGTTGCGCTGCTTTACCCCAGAATGACGGCTGGCTGGGCTGCGCAACGCGCCTGGCACCAAGGAAGATGTGGACACCAACGCAGGCGTGCGAATGCGTCAGCGTTTCCTTGACGATCTGCGTTAGACTTCCGCGACGGGCATTATGCGCCTGTCTGTCCTGCACCACCTCGAAGGCAATGATCACGCGATGAGTCAGCAATCCGGTTACGAAGAGGCCAGCCGTCGTCTGGTGGAACTGGGCAATACCCTGGTGGATGAGGACACCGATGTGGACCTCCAGGAGGTGGCCGACGGGCTGCTGGCCGGGGCCATTCATTTCTGGCTGTATGCGCATCAGCCCTGTGACGACCCGCGCTGCGCCGATTGCGCCAGCCTGCGCACCGCCGAGTGGCGCCTGAAGGAACTGCTGAACCGCGGTGAGGGTATGGCGCGCGAGAGCGACTACTTCCATTCGCCGGATGACATGACGGCCGGCCGCGCATGAGGGTTGGCCCGTGACCGAGCGCGAAGGCGTCATCCAGTTCGAGCTGCTGTACCGATTCGGTTCAGGGCCGGATTCGGTGCGCCTGCATGATCTGGACGCCTGGCGCAGCATTCTGTTCCGGCTGCGGTTGATCGGTCGCGACCCGCCGCGGTACGGCGGGCTCGGTTTCGGTAATGTCAGTATGCGGACCGCCGGCGGGTTCGTCGTCTCCGGCAGCCAGACCGGCGACCGGCCCTCGCTCGGTGCCGACGGCTACTGCCGCGTAACCCGCTGCGAGCCGGAGGCCAATCGCATCTGCGCCATCGGCCCGATCAAGCCCTCTTCCGAAGCCATGACTCACGGTGCCGTCTATCGCGCCAGCGCCTCGGCGCAATGCGTACTGCACGGACACAGCCCCGAGCTGTGGCATGCCGCATCGAAACTGGGGCTGGCGGTGACCGACCCGGCCGTGCCCTACGGTACGCCGGCAATGGCCCGCGAGGTCGCGCGCCTCTGTACCGGGCAACTCGACACCGATCGGGCCGTGTTCGTCATGGGCGGGCACGAGGACGGGGTTATCGCTTTCGGCCCCGATGTGGCATCCACCGGCGCCCTGCTGGTGGCCACTCTGGCGCAGGCGCTGGCGGCCGCTAATTGAAACTGTCGTGCTCCGGCCATCCTCCGCCACGACGATTCCCGATCAGGAGCAATGCATGTCCAAGCAGCAAGCGACAATGACCGATGAGCCCGCCGCGGCGGCGCAGCCGGAGACACGGAGCCGGCACGGCCACCACCGGGAAGACCCCTATGCCTGGCTGCGCGATCCGCAGTGGCGCGAGGCGATGCGGGATCCGCAAAAGCTGGATGCAACCATCCGCGACTATCTGAACGCCGAGAACGCCTGGACCGAACAGGCCCTGGCGCCGGTGGCGAAGCTGCAGAAGGATCTGGTTGCCGAACTGCGCGGCCGCATCCGCGAGGACGACAGTTCGGTGCCGCAACGTGACGGGCCCTGGTTCTACTACAGCCGGTTTCGTGATGGTGGCCAGCATGCCCTGATCTGCCGGCGGCAGGGCGAGGACGGCGACGAACAGATCCTGCTGGACGGCGATGCCGAGGCGGAAGGCCACGATTACTTCCAGTTGGGCGCGGTCGGCCATACCGTGGACCACCACTATCTCGCCTATGCCGTGGATTGTTCCGGCGCCGAGATCCATGAAATCCGGGTTCGCGATCTGGAGACCGGGGAGGATCTGGCTGATCACATGACCGGGGTCCACGGCGATTTCGACTGGGCGGCGGACAGTCGCACGCTGTTCTACACGACGCTGGACGAGGAACACCGCCCGCGTGAAGTCCGTCGGCACGTCTTGGGCACCGACCCGGCCGATGATCCGCTGGTCTATCGTGAGCCCGACCCCGGATTCTTTCTCGGTGTTGGCCTGTGCGCCAGCGAGCGTTTCCTGCTGATCGAGAGTCACGACCACACCACATCCGAGACGCGGGTGATTCCGGCCGATCAGCCGGATGCCGAGCCACGTCTGCTGGCAGCCCGTCAGCGGGATGTGGAATACGAGGTCGAGGAGCATGACGGCCGCTGGCTGATCCGCACCAACCTCGACGGCGCCGAGGACTACTGCATCATGCAGACGCCGCTGGGTGCCTCGGGTCATGCCCAGTGGCGCACGCTGGTGCCACACCGGCCCGGCTGCCTGCTGCGCGGCATGCTGGTGTACCGGGACTGGCTGGTGCGGCTGGAACTGGAAGACGGGCAGCCGCGGATCGTGATCCGCAGGTTCAGCGACGGTCAGGAACACAGCATCGGATTCGACGAGCCCTGTTTCAGTCTCGGTGTCATTCCCGGCCTGGAATACGCCACCGACACCCTGCGTTTCACCTACAGTTCATTGACCACGCCGGGCCAGGTATTCGACTACGACATGGCCAGTCGCACCCGGGTCCTGCGCAAGCAGCAGGAAGTCCCGAGCGGACATGATCCGTCGCAATATGTGGCCAGACGCCTGCATGCGCTGGCACCGGATGGCGAGGACATCCCGATCTCGCTGTTCTATCGGGCGGACATGCCGCCGAGCGCCGAGACTCCCCTCCTGCTCTATGGCTACGGCGCCTACGGCATCAGCAGTATGCCGTCCTTCTCTCCGCATCGCCTGAGTCTGGTGGACCGGGGCTTCGTGTTCGCCATCGCCCATGTTCGCGGCGGTCTGGAGCGCGGCTACCGCTGGTATCGTCAGGGCCGTCTGACGGACAAGCCGAATACCTTTGGCGATTTCATCGCCTGCGCCGAGCACCTGATTCAGACCGGCTACACCGGCAAGGGCCGCATCAGCATGCATGGCGGCAGTGCCGGCGGCATGCTGGTGGGGGCGGTGCTGAATCAGCGCCCGGACCTGTTCCGCGCGGCCGTGGCCGATGTGCCGTTCGTCGACGTCCTGAATACGATGCTCGACCCGGAGTTGCCGCTGACACCGCCGGAATGGCCGGAGTGGGGCAATCCGCTGGAGGATGAGCATGCGTACCAGACGATCCTGTCCTACTCGCCGTATGACAACGTGGTGGCGCAGGACTACCCGCATCTGCTGGTCACCGCAGGCGTGTCCGATCCGCGGGTGACCTACTGGGAACCGGCGAAATGGGTGGCACGCCTCCGCGCGCTCCGCACCAACGACAATCTCCTGCTGCTGCAGACCAACATGAGCGCCGGCCACGGCGGTGCCAGCGGACGCTTCGATTATCTGGAAGAGGTCGCCAGGCGTTTTGCGTTTTTGTTGTGGGTAAACGGGAAGGGCGGGGATTAGGCGGCGGAGCCGCCCCGTTTTAACTGAGGGCACCGCGACGCCGGATCCCGGGTTACGGCCAGCCATCATGTTGCCAGACCCTATCGGTGTTTCCCTAGATTCGAAGTCGCCGGCACAGCCACCTTGGCGCGGTAATTAACCCGAAGACCTTTTAAGCTGGTCGGAAAAAGCAAGGGCCCGACATGTCTCCCGGGGGGAAGTCCGTCGGGTTGTTGAGTCGCCACCACATGCGTCGAGGCACCATGAGCAATCTGGAAGCAGCAATCAATGTCTCTGACTGCTACGCGCGGGAACGTTTTCCGTCCCTGTTCGGGTACAACCTGCTGCTGAGCTTGGTTCTCGTGTTGGCACTCACCGCGTGCACATCAAGAAACGTCGGTCCGATCAATGAGCCCGCTCCGGACGCTACCCAGGAGACGGCGCGTTTTATCAATGATTACGGGGACGACGGTTCCCTGATCGTCGGCGTTGCCTTTTCCGGTGGTGGAACGCGAGCGGCGGCATTCGCGTACGGGATCATGTCGGAACTGGATACGATCGGTATCGACGATTTCCCGCGGAAAAGGGCCGTATCAGACAGCATTAGAATGGTGTCGGGCACATCAGGCGGCGCGGTGGCGGCGGCATATTTTGCTTTTCGTGGCCCGGATGGGTTCCATGATTTTCGAGAACGTTTTCTACTGCAGGATATCGAACAGAGCCTGTATACCTCATTGGCTTCCCCCGCAAACATCTTGCGAGCCCTGGGTGGAGGCATGAATGATCGCGATGGTTTCGCCAAGTGGCTCGATGACGAATTGTTTCACGGTGCAACCTTCTCCGCGTTCGACTCCGACCTCGCCCCGCTTATCTGGCTGAATGCCACTGATATCTCCCATGGGGTACCTTTCCTGTTTACCCACGAGACGTTTGCTGCATTATGCAGTGATCTCAATGAGGTCCGGATTGCTGATGCTGTTGCGGCGTCAGCTGCGCTGCCCGTAGCCTTCTCGCCGATCGACGTCAGATCATATGGACCGAACTGCGACTATCAGACACCCAGTTGGAAGGCGCGCGCGTTGACGGATCCGCATGCGCCGTTGCGCTTGAACGCTTACGCTCGAGCCCTGGAGTCTTACCGGGCCGACAATAGCCTCACTCTGATTCGTCTCCTGGATGGGGGCATTACCGACAACATCGGCATAACCGGTCTCGCGTTGGCACGGGCAAGTGCAGAGACGCCATATGGCCCGCTGACTGAAGAGCAGGCGGTAAACCTGGAGAGGTTACTCTTCATTGTGGCGGATGCAGGCAAGGCACCGAAACCCGCCTGGGCCACGAGCGACCGGAGTCCCAACCTGATGGAGATCGGGCCTTCCCTGGCAAACGCCACCATCACCGCCTCGGTCAGGAAGGGTTTCGACGCCCTCGGCCTGGCTGTCAGAGACTGGCAACAGGAAATCATCAGATTCCGCTGCGGTCTGGCTGAGGAGCAGGTGCGCGAGCATCGCGGTTCGCTCAATGGCTGGAACTGTTCGGATGTCCAGATCACTGTCGAACTGCTCTCTTTTCGCGATATCGAGCCATCGATGCAGAATCGGCTGAATCAGATACCGACACGGCTGGCACTGACGGAGGAGCAGGTTGACCTGGTGATCAACGCCGGTCGTGAAGCGGTCCGAAAAAACGTGGCCATCCAGACTGCCATCGACGGCATTCGCCAAATGCCTGATCTGAACGGCGAGAATTCCGATGACGACGGAGCGTTTTAGTCGGAAAAGCTGTCGATCGATCCGTTCCGTTTGACCGGGACACCCAGTAAGGTGGCGGGCTCAGCGTAGAAAACGTCCGCAGGCCTGAACTGTCTGCCCGTTGATCTCCAGGCTGACCATAACTGGGGATGTCCACCCCACAATGGCGTCCTGACAAGGCACCTGATCGAGCCTGACCACGACTTCCTTGTCCGCGGATGCGGCGCGATAGCCCGCCTGGTCAGCCAACACCTCGACATCCTCGAAAACCTGATGATCGGCGCCATGGTCGCGGATCAGGAACATCCGCCCCTCGTCTTCAAAGACTTCCATGTGCCAGCCGGGCTCGTTCCCCACAGCCCTGAAGTCGACACCCTTCAGCATCGCCTGGGTCCAGGGAGACACGCTGTCCCGCGGCGAACACTCGACGCTGCCATTGTCAGCCGTGGTCAGGCGTGCCTGATCGGAACCTCGGGTCCAGAATTCGATGTCACCGTCGCCGAATCGGGCTCCGGATGCGGCGGGCACCTCAGGCAGTTCGACTCTGGCCCAGGGCAAGGACAGGGATACCTGGCCGTCCGTCTCGAAGTTTGCGTCCACGGCAACGTCACCGCACTGGAAAGAGTTCCATTCCGCGGCCCGTGATCCGGAGTCCGTGTCCTGCGCGCTGGAATCGATGCCGATCAGTCTGACCCTGGATACGTTGGTCTGCTCCAGGGAAATCGGCACCGTAGCCGCAAACCGCGGAGTGCCGTCAGGCAAATACAGAATCAACTGCAACAGATAGTGATCATCGGGGCTCATCACGTCCTGATCGATGCCAAGGCCGAAGGCATACGGGGGCGCACCCACGTCTTCCGCTCGCTCGAAAGCCAGGCGGTCGCCGCCAGGCTCAGCGACCAGCTCGATCTCGAGGACCGAGTCAGGTGGCATCATGATCCGCTCCATGTAATAGGCCTCACCCGTGATCTCGACTTCCGTCGCCGGATCCTGAGTTGGCTGGCCGGCGCAGGCCACCAGAAACGCGACTGTTAGCAACACACAAGGCTTTTTCATTTCATGCACTCCAATGCCCGTCAAACGCGCGGTGTCGGTATTCTGAGTAATCGCTTCGGGTCAGGATCTCGATAATTTGCTGCATGGATTCCGGGACGAAATTCTAAACCGGGTAGCATAGCGTTCGGCGCCGGAGAGTTATCTAATGCCTGCGAGCGGTTCCTTGAGGAAACACTGATTTATTCTCACGCCTGCGTTGGAGTCCGCATTTTTTCCGAGGCAAGGCGCGCTGCGCAGCAGTCGGGAAAAATGCGGCCCAACCCGGCGGGCCCGGCCGGTTTCGGCCCCTGGCGGTGTTGCGCCACCGGCCCGGTAGCGACGGCTACCGAACCGGCACCGCGCCTTGCCAGATGACCAGAACCGGATTCGGGCGCAGACGCGGGAATAAGTCAGCGTTTCCTTAACGCTCCGTTCCTCGACAGCCGATTTTTTAGCATGCGATTCTATTCCAATGCATGCTTTTTTAGCGTCGGAATTTGTCATGAAACGAATATAGGATCGTTATGTGCACGCGAGTGGTTTGGCCGGACGCCAACGGGTCGGTGATTGTCGGCCGCAACATGGACTTTCACAAAGACCTGATGACGAACCTGTGGACGCAGCCGCGAGGTATCGCACGCGACGACGGGGTGCAGGGAAAGCTGACATGGAAGTCGAAGTACGGGAGCGTTATTGCGACTGCCTTTGACATGATCTCGGTTGATGGCCTGAATGAGGCCGGTCTGGCCGGTCACGTGCTGTGGCTGGCGGAGTCGGACTACGGCGCATCGGACGACAGCCGCGCTCAGTTGAGCCAGGCCATCTGGATGCAGTACTTCCTCGACAATTACGCCACCGTGGCAGAAGCCGTCGAATGGATCGAGAAGTCCAACGTTCAAGTGGTCCAGATGATGGACCCTACAGGTGGGTCACCGCCGACGATCCACCTCGCTCTCGATGATGCCACGGGCGATTCGTGCATCATCGAGTACAGCGAAGGGGTGCCCAAGGTCTACCACAGTCGCGAGTACCTCGTGATGACGAATTCACCGACGTATGACCAGCAACTCGAGTTGGTCAAGACCATCAGCGGACTTGGTGGTGACCGGCCCATTCCCGGGTCGACGCTTGCAAGCGATCGGTTTGCCCGTGCCGCGTACTATGTGAGCCGCCTGGATCAGCCCCAGACGCCGTTGCAGGCCATCGCGGCCATGTTCAGCGTCATCCGCAACGCCGCACAGCCGTTCCGTATCCCTGACCCCGGCAAGCCCGATGCGTCCCAGACGCTTTGGCAGACGGTCATCGACCTGACCACGAGGCGCTATGTCTTCGAGTCGACCACCCGCCCCAACATTGTCTGGGTTGACCTGAGCGACCTCGACCTTGCCGAGGGGGCGCCCCAGCTAAAGCTCGACCTCGTGAATGAACTGACTGTCGATCACGGAATCGCCGGCGAAGTCAGCGACAAGTTTGCCGACAGGGGCACGCTCGACTTCCTCACAATTCGGCCGGAACATCGCGGTTCGTGAGCCGACCAGTCGCGAAGGCAAGGGCTGTGGCTGCAGCAAAAGTATCCGCAAAGGCCTGCTCGCGGATTAGTCGGGCGTCGTTTAGAGCTATCTTTGACTGACTGACTTCAGCCAGTGAGGCAAAGCCATTCTCGTAGAGTCCGAGAGCGGTTCCATACGTTTCCTGCCCGGCATCGAGCAGCGGGCCCGAGGCCGTGTAGGCGGCCAGACTACTGTGCAGGAGGCTGTAAGCGTCGATGATCTCCTGAGCGGCCACATTGCGGATTTCCAGAAGATCCTGTTCAGCGGCTTCCGCTTGCATCAGGGCTTGGGCTTGCCGTGTCTGGCGGCGACCACCGTCGAATATGGGCATGGTGAACACGATCCCGGCCACGGCCTCGTCAAACGGCCGATTCATCGAGGCTCGCCCGCCGAAGCGACTGTCATTCAGGTTGAAGCGCCCCATTACCCGTCCGACCTCCGCGACGGCCGCAATCCTGGGTCGCGATTCCGCCGCCACAAGGTCCACTTCGGATCGGGTCGCCCGCACGCGAGTCAAGGCAGTCCGAATGTCGGGTCGTTGGGCCAACGAGACCTCGATCAGTTCGTCGAGCGGTATCGGGACCTCTGCCGGCAATTGCCGGTCGGCGAGTCCGGCGACTTGAATCGGGGTCACGGATGTCAGTCCCATGGCGTGCATCAGTGCCGCCCGGGTCTTTTCTTCCCGGCTTTCGGCCAGTGTCAGATCGAACTGGGCCCGGGCCTCGATCTGTCGTGCCTGGGCGACTTCTGCCTTGATCGCCAGGCCTTCCCGGAGCCTGCCTTCAGCGACTTTGCGCAGGGTTCGGGCATCTTCCAATCGCTCTCGGTCGATGCGTGTTTCCGCTCGTGCTGCGGCAAGCTGAAAATAGGCCTCGCTGACTTCGAAAATGACTCTCTGGTGGGCGCCGTGAAAAGCGATATTGCCGCCAATGGCTGCCTGTTCCGCAATCTCCAGGGCCGCGTCGCGTGCGCCGAAGTCGAACAACAGCCATTCCACCGCAAGACTGGGCACCACCTGATATCCGGTTGCTGTCAATCGCCCGGCACCGATGCCGAGCTCCGGGATTTCCGATTCGAACTGCGAGATCCTTGCCCCACCTGCGAGCACGTTGGCGGACAGTTGTGGCAAATATGTGGACTCGACGACATCCACCGAAAGAGCGGCCTCACGCGCGCGCAGCCAAGCGGCCCGGGTCGCGGGCTTGGTGCGCTGAGCGATGTCGATAAGCTCGGGGAGCGTGTAGCTCCGTTCGGGATCGATATCGATCGACCACTCGGTCGGTAGTTGCGGGCGTGTGGGTGAGGACACCGAATCCGCTGGCAGCGAGAGATCAGCGGGTAGGGAGAAGTCCGCGGCGCCGGTTTCGGTTCGTGCAGATCCCACCGGTGTCGAGGCGTCGGGAGATGTCATGTGGGTGGCCTGCTGGGCGCAACCCGCTGTCAGGACGCAAAATGCGACAAGCGCCATTCGATGAGGCTCAAATCTCATTGGCTTTCCTCTCCCCTGTCAGGATCGCGACCAGTTCTCTTGCGCGGTCCTCCATGGCTTCGCCCGTATCGCTGGTTCCGTGCGGGCCTGACCGTACGTGGTCGACTGTCGCCTCCAGGGTGGCGGCGAGGCGCATGGCGTTCGCTCCACTGAAAAGTGGCAGCAATCGCGCCAGTTGCTCGACTGCGACGAGTCGCCTGACAGTCTCCGTCTGCCCGTCAGCGGCAGGCGCGGGCCACTCGAACCTCATCACGTCCTCGGCGTGACGGGCAGCCCCGATATGGCGGTGAAGGGACTCCAGGCGATTCTCGCCGCGGAGTACCTCCACCATTGCCTCAATCGCTGCGTCCGTCTCCTGATCAAGGGTATCGCTTGCGCGCTCCGGCCAGATCGACGAGAAAACCAGCCCCATGATGCTGATCCCAATGATGATGCCGAGCACCCGGTAAGCCGCGTCCGAGAGGTCGTAGTTCGGACCGAAATCCAGCGGTGAGCCAGGCAGGACGCAGATAAAAAAAGCGAGAGCGATCTGGAAGCCTGCATACTGGACACGGTAAGAACCGGTTGCCACCCAGCCCGCGACCAGACTTCCCGTGGCAATCAGCAGGAACAGATGCCCGGGGTCCCACAGGTAAGGCATCGCGAAATACACCGCGAAGGCCCCCATCACTGCGCCGATCAGGCAGCCAATGATGCGCAGCGTACTCTTGTGGAAGGTCTCGCCCGAGGTGCCAAGCGCGACCACGAAGCAGGTGACCATCGCCGTGTGAATCTCGAACAGACCGATGCTGGTGTACAGGGCGTAGGTCAGAAAGACGGCGAGCAGTACCTTGAGCGCAAATCGGGTATATGCGGGATTCTTGAAAGCATCCGGTTTCAGGAATGACCCCCCGGCCTCGGAGGGCGCAGGTGCGGCCGGTTTACCGCTGTCGCGGACGGCGGCGAAGGCGCGGGTAGCCTCGGCGATCGGACCGCCACCCGGGGCCGTGCACGGCTCCGTGCTTTCGGCCATCCGGCGCAGTGTCGGTGCCACTTCAGGTTCCGGCCGGTCGGCCGACGCAGCCGCCTGTGCCGTCGCGAGAAGCGAGAAACTGGCCGCCAGTTGGGCCATGAGGCGCTCCTGTTCCTTGCGCGAAACCTGGGCGAGCAATAGCGCCATCCGGGTGTGCTTCTCAGCCGGGCCGTTGCCTTCATGAAGCAATCGGTCGGTCGGGTCCGGATTGCCACCCTCAGCGAGTCGTGCGGCCTCGAACAACCGCTCGCGCAGCCGCTTGCGCACAAGGCGCAACGGGCTACGGCCGACAAGGGCATTGAGGGCGATCAGCAGCAGCATCGGCACAAAGACCACCATCCATACCCAGCCCAGACCACGTAGCACCAGTTCCGGCATGGCGACATAGTCGTAAAACGACAGTACGAACACGAGAATGAACCCTATCAGACCGGCGGGCTCGCCCAGTTTGCTGGCCCGGGCCAGCCACATGCTGCCGAAGGTCACCGCTCCCATCATCGCCAGTCGCAACGCGGGTTCATCGGCGACGAACATCATCAGGAGGATGCTCAAGGCGATGAGGATGGTCGACGCCAGGATCAGACCGACGCCGATCAGGATGTTCTCGCCCGCATTGTCCCGGTACATCAGGAAGATCAGGTAGCAGGAAAGCAGTGCCAGCGGCATCTGCAGGGTCATGGCGACAACCGCGGTCAACCCGCACAGCAACGCGATATGAAGAGTCATTTCCAGGCGCCCGTCATAGGGCCGGAGATCGGCGAGGATTGGCCGTAGCACTCCATTCGCCGACGGTGCGATGCGGTCGACGCTACTCATCAGCCGAACGGATGATGACGGAAGCCGAGGCACCAACGCGCATTAGCTCTTCGGGTGGCTCCTCCAGGCGGATGGTAACCGGAAACCGCTGCGCAACACGGACCCAATCCACCGAGTTGTCGATGATCGGCAGGCCGAGAATGCTGATTTCATCCGTGGTTCTGACCCCGTAGCCGAGGCTGTGGACGCGACCGCGCAGGCGCTGGTTCGGAGCCGACATGACGAAGACATCGACCGGCGCGCCGATGCGGATGTGCGGCAGTTCGGTCTCACGGAACAGGGCCGTCACCTTCCAGTCCGCGCTGTCGATGAGGGAGAACTGGGCAACGCCGGTGACGACATAGGTGCCCACGGCGAGGTCAAGACCGGTGATGCGACCGCTAATCGGCGCGCGGACCTCCGTGTTGCGCAACTCGCGCTGGGCCAGCGCCAGGCTGGCCTGTGCCAGGTCCACCTGCGCCAATGGCGCGTCGAGTGTCCCGACGAGCGTTTGCGCTGCGCGCTGCTGGCTCAATGCCTCGTCAAGGGATATCAGGGCATCCTGGTAGGTCGTGCGCGCGGTGTCGACCTGCTGGGCCGTCACCATGCCTTGCGGCAGCAAGGTCTCGAGTCGCGTCAGTGTCTGGCGTGTGAGGTCGACATGGTTGCGCGCGCGATCGACCTGGCGGCCGGCGATCTCGGCATTGGCCTCCTGCGTGGCCAACAAGCGACTGCCGGTCTCGACCTCCGCCTCGGCGGTGTGGAGCATTGCGCGCGCCTGCTTTACCCGCAGCTCGTAGGGTTCCGGATCAATCCGAAACAATAGATCGCCGGCTTCCACGGTGGAGTTGTCCTCGATGAAGACCTCCGCGACATGCCCGGGCACGTTCGTGGACACTGGCACGATCGTAGCGCTCAACGTGGCATGGTCGGTCCGCGGGGTTGTCTTATGCTGCATGACCGCGAGAGCGACCGCGATGAGGGCACCGGCGATCAGTGCGAAACCGATCAGGCGGGCGAGGAAAATTCGCAATCCTTGTCGTTGCGCCGGGGGTACGTCCGTGTCATCACTCATAGAGCCAGTTCTCCGGTCCAGATCGCCCAGATCATGATGCCGCTGAGGGCCGCCGCGCAGAGATAGGTGAGCGGCGCCACTGGCAAATGCTCATGCAGGTGGACACGAATCAACAGCAGCCTCAGGACCACCGAACAGATCGCGCCGAGCAGGGCGGCGATCAGCCAGACCGGGAAGAACGAGCCGTACAGGGACAGCGCCGGGGAATGGGCATGCGTCGAACACCCCGCGAGCATTACCGGTGCCAGGATGGTCAATGGCAGATGGGGAAGCAGGCGGCAGCGCTTGCCGGGCATGAGCCTGCGGCCGATGCTGTTACAGATCGCGATGGGAATCATGGCTTCTTTGCTCCCGGCCGACCATGTCCACATTTCTTGTTCGCCGCCATGCGGGCAGCGCCGGATACTCAGTGACGAAAGGCCATCGTTCCGTTGCGGGGGCCGTGGGACACGTCCTTGAGTTCGACGTGGCGGACCTCAGTGATATCTGCCAGTGCGTTCAGATCAAACTGGATGAAGTTGAGGCTGTCGTATGTCCTCAGATAGAAGTGCTTCTTCTGGAGATCACTCAAGGATGTCCAGGAAGTGTATTCCGACGTATAGACCCGGTTGTCCGTGACACCAGGGGCGGTGATGTTGGCGATCTGGTCGTGGAAACGGTTGTCGATCGTGATGCCGCGCGGGCGGTCGAAGTTGTTCATTACCCGCGACAATGTTGCCACGGCGCCGGCGGGGTCTTTGGCTTTCTCCGCGAACTGTGAGTAATAGACTGCGCGAACGAATCGACCAACCGATGTGTTCGAGGCCGGCAGTCCGGCAGTTGCGATCCCGGAATCGGGCTGTACGAGCTTGACGCCACTGAGTTCCAGTTTCGATTCGTCAACATTGCTCATGAACGTGTAATTGTTCATGTTTGTCATGTGCCATGAGAATTCCGGGCCATTCGTCATGACCCCCAGGGGGTTATCGATGACGTTCTGCTCTCCGTTGGAAAACTCGATAACAATGGAATGACCCGTTGCATCGTGGAGCGTGTAATGAAAGGGCGTTTCCAGCAGTCCCCCCGGAAGTAGCGAGGTCACCATGACAGGTTGTTCGTTCAGCGCCTTTTTGACCTCGGCGACCGTGCTGAACTGCGACAGCGTCCAGGCGCCCAGATCTATCGCAGCAAGAACCGCGTGCGTGTTGTCGACCATGGAGACGGGACCTTCGGTGTCTGCGAAGGCCAGCAGACTGAAGGTCAAGCCCTGATCGTTTATGCCTTCGGCGACCTTGACGTCGTGGGACACTGGATCCGGAACAGTGACCGCCACGAAGGCGTGCTGACCGGTAAAGTCCATCACGTGATCCTTGTCTGCCCGGGATCCGAACGTTGTACCTGCCGGAAAATAGGAAACCTTGTATGGCAACTCCATGGGTAATTCCATGGTTCGGCCGGCATAGAACTTTTTATTGGCGTCGGTATAAAGCAAAGAAGTGCAGGCTAGAGTGACCGGAGCGTAGCCTGAAAAGACAATCGCACAGGATAAGGCCACGGTGCGGAAGCAGCGAAGGATGCGCATGGCGGTGGGCCCCAGATTTCGAAATTTTATTAATGTTATTCTGTAACTTAACCCTGTCGCCAGTAATTCACAACCTCGGTTTTTTACGCAGGCGTGGGAATAAATCAGCGTCTCCTTGACGGTATAGGGACGGTTGCATGATCCAGATGAAACGTATGTTCGCGTCGCCGATCCTTGCGGCAGCCTTGATCGGCGGATCGGTGGCGGAGGCGTGTACCCGGGCGCTGTATGTTGGACCGGAGGATCGAGTCCTCACCGGGCGGAGCATGGACTGGAAACTGCCGATGATCAGCAACCTTTGGGTGTTTCCGCGCGGTATGGAACGCGACGGGGTGGCCGGGACGCGCTCGGCCGAGTGGACGTCTACCTATGGCAGTCTGGTTCTCACCGGCTATGACATCGCGACCGCGGACGGCATGAACGAGGAAGGCCTCGTGGCCAACCTTCTCTGGGAGGTCGAGGCGGCCTATCCCGAGGATGATGGTGAGACGCCAAGGGTGTCGCTTTCGGTGTTCCCGCAGTACCTCCTCGACCGATTCGCCACGGTGGACGAGGCGGTAACAGACCTGCGTCAAAACCCTGTCCAGGTGGCGGGTGGCGAGGTTCCGGTGGGTCCGCCCGGACGCGCGGCGACGGTGCATGTGTCGTTGTCAGACGCAACCGGGGACAGTGCGGTTATCGAGTTCGTCGAGGGCGAAATGACGATTTGGCACGATCGGTCCTATCAGATCATGACCAACGAGCCGACCTATGACCGGCAGCTTGCCATTCTGGAATACTGGCAGAACGTGAACCCGCGCGAATTCCTGCCCGGTACGGTGCGTGCCTCGGATCGGTTTGTGCGGGCGCATTTCTACATCAACGCGGTGACGCAAAGCTCGGATCCCCGTATTGCGGCCGCCTCGGTATTCAGTGTGATCCGGCAGGCGTCCGTTCCCTGGGGAATCAGCGTGGAGGACGCGCCGAACCTGTCCACGACCCGGTGGCGCGTTGTTGCCGACCACAAGGATCGGCGCTATTACCTCGAATCCGTGATCTCACCCAGCGTGTTCTGGGTCGATCTGGACAGCCTCGACTTCTCGCAGGGCAGCGATGTGGTCAAGCTGGACCTCGGCGTGGACATGGACCGAGTGATGTCGGGTGAAGTCTCGGCGGCATTCGAACCGGCCGCGCCCTTTGCTTTCCAGCCTGCCGATTGAGCGGTTAAGGAGACGCTTAATCTGTTCGCACGTTCGCGTTGGCATCGGGTTTTTCCGAGGCAAGGCGCGCTGCGCAGCGCCGCAGTCATTCTGCGGTCAAGCAGCGCAACACCGCAATCGGGGAACATGCGACGCCGACCCCTTGGGGCTCCGCCGATTTTGCCCCCTGGCGGTGTTGCGTCACCGGCCCGGTAGAAGCACTACCGAACCGGCACCGCGCCTTGCCAGGCTGCCAAAATCGACTCGAGCGCGGACGCGGGAATTGCTCAGTGTTTCCTCCGGTCCAACGACGCCAGCCGAAAACTTCCACTGTCCCTACCAGTCTGCGAATGGCGATTCTTTATCGGGCCAGGTGGTCCTTGAGTAGTCGGCCGGTGTGAGAGTCGCTGGTGGTGACCAGTGTCTCCGGAACCCCGGCGGCAACGATGCGGCCGCCGGCTTCGCCGCCCTCCGGGCCCATGTCGATCAGCCAGTCGGCCTCGGCCATGACGTCCAGATTGTGTTCGATCACTACCACGGTATGGCCGGCGTCCACCAGCCGGTGGAGAACGTGGACCAGTTTTTCCACATCCGCCATGTGCAGTCCCACCGTGGGCTCGTCCAGCAGATATAACGTGTGTGGCGGCAGTCGACGCGGATCGGGTCGTACTTTGGCCAGTTCGCTGACCAGCTTGATGCGCTGTGCCTCGCCGCCGGACAGGGTCGGGCTGCGTTGTCCCAGGGTGAGATAACCGAGGCCCACGTCCTGCAGCAGTGACAGCGGGTGATGAATCCGGCTGTGGGCGCTGAAGAACTCCACGGCTTCGTCCACCGGCATGTTCAGGACATCGCCGGCCGAACGACCGCGCCACTCCACGCCGAGAGTTTCCCGGGAAAAGCGCAGACCGTTGCAGCTGTCGCAGGGCAGTTCCACATCGGGCAGGAAGCTCATCTCCACCCGGCGCACGCCCTGTCCGTCGCACTCGCCGCAGCGACCGTCCTTCGTGTTGAACGAAAAGCGGCCCGGTCCGTAACCGCGGATGCGGGCCTCCTCGGTCTGCGCGAACAGGCGGCGGATATCGTCCCAGAAACCGATATAGGTGGCGGGGCAGGAGCGGGGCGTCTTGCCGATCGGCGTCTGGTCGACTTCCAGCACGCGCTGCACGGTCTGCCAGCCCTCCAGTTCGCGACAGCCGCTGAGCGCCGGCAGGGCTTCCTTGCCGGCCGCCAGTCGGCCACGCAGGTTGTCTTTCAGCACCTGCCGGATCAGGGTGGACTTGCCGGAGCCGGAGACGCCGGTCACTACCACCAGCCGACCCAGCGGCAGGTCGAGGTCCACGTCCTGGAGGTTGTTGGCGCTGGCCCCCCGTAATTGCACGATCCGGTCCGCCGGTTGCTCGCGGCGTGTGCCGCGCAGCGGGTGCTGCAGTGGATGGGCCAGGGCGCGGCCGGTGACCGACTCCGGATTGGCCAACAGTTCATCGACCGTGCCCTCGGCCACCACGCGACCACCACGCACACCGGCGCCGGGGCCCAGATCGATCACGTGATCGGCACGCCGGATGGTGTCCTCGTCGTGTTCCACGACGACGATGGTGTTGCCCTTGCCCTCGAGTCGCGACAGCGTGTCCAGCAGCATGCGGTTGTCGCGTGGGTGCAGGCCGATGGTCGGCTCGTCCAGCACGTAGCAGACGCCCTGCAGGTTCGAGCCCAGTTGCGCGGCCAGGCGGATGCGCTGCGCCTCGCCCCCGGACAGGGTCGGGGCTGCACGGTCCAGACTCAGATAGCCGAGACCCACCTCCTGCAGGAATTCCAGGCGATGGCGGATTTCGGGCAGGATGTCGCGGGCGACCGCCTGTTCGCGGCCGACGAGTTGCAGACCGCCGAACCAGTCGGCGGCCGCGCCGCAGGTCAGTGCACTGAGCGAGGCAATCGAACGCTCCTGGAACTGCACCGCCAGCGCCGTCGGGTTCAGCCGCTGGCCGTCACAGGCATCGCAGATCCGTGCCGCCTGCTCGCCATCGTCATGCCACTGCCCTTCCTCGCCGCTTTGCTCGGCATCGAAACCGGGAATCCGCTCACCGGTGCCGAAGCATTCAGGGCACCAGCCGTGCCGGGAGTTGTAGGAGAACAGGCGCGGATCCGGTTCCGGGAAGCTCCGCTGACAGGACGGGCAGGCGCGTTCGGCGGAAAACAGCTGCTCGCTGCCGTCGGCGAAACCGATCTTCATGCTCTGACTGCCGTGGCCCAGCGTCTCGCGGATCCGTTGCCGAATCTCGGCTTCGCGTGCCGGATCGAGCTCCAGGCTTGCCACCGGCAGATCGATATCGTGCTCCTGGTAGCGATCCAGTCGCGGCCAGGCGCTGGTCATGCAGTCGCTGCCATCCACCCGCAGGCGCTCGAAGCCCTTGCCCGCCGCCCACTGCGCCAGGTCCGTGTAATAGCCCTTGCGCGCCACCACCAGGGGTGCCAGCAGATCCACCTGCTCGTCCCGGTGTTCGCGGAGCAGTTGCGCGAGGATCGCGTCCGGGCTCTGTTCGCGGATCGGGATCCGGCAATCTGGACAGTGTTGCTGGCCCAGCTTGACGAACAGCAGGCGCAGGAAATGCTGGATCTCGGTCATGGTGCCGACAGTGCTCTTGCGGCCGCCGCGGCTAGTGCGCTGCTCGATCGCCACGGTGGGCGGGATGCCGAGGATGGTATCCACGTCGGGACGCGCGGCCGGCTGCACGAACTGGCGGGCATAGGCGTTCAGCGACTCGAGATAACGCCGCTGCCCTTCGTTGAACAGAATGTCGAAGGCGATGGTGGACTTGCCGGAGCCGGACAGGCCGGTGATCACCGTGAAGCGGTCGCGGGGGATCTGCAGGTCGATGCCCTTCAGGTTGTGTTCGCGGGCATTGCGGATGGCGATGGCCTGTTCCCGGTACAGCGGCGCTGCCGGCTCGCTGGTGTGATCGGCCGTTGGTGCAAGGCCCTGCTTCACGGCATGCAGTGCCCGGCCGGTATGGCTTTCGGCCACCGCCATCAACTGTTCCGGAGAGCCCTCGGCGACGATCCGACCGCCGCCGTCACCGCCTTCCGGGCCCATGTCGATGAGCCAGTGGGCGGCCCGGATGACGTCGATGTTGTGCTCGATCACCAGCAGCGAATGGCCGTTGTCCAGTAGCCGCTGGAAGGCCTGCAGCAGTACCGCGACGTCGGCGAAATGCAGCCCGGTGGTGGGCTCGTCGAGCAGGAACAGCAGGTGCTCCTGCCTGCGTCGCCGGCCACCGGCCGTGGCCAGGTGGCCGGCCAGTTTCAGGCGTTGCGCCTCGCCGCCGGACAGCGTTGGCACCGGCTGACCCAGACCCATGTAGCCCAGCCCCACGGCCTGCAGCGGCTCCAGCCGCGCCAGCACTTCGGGCTGGTCGGCGAAAAACTCCACCGCCTGCTCCACGGTCAGGTCGAGCACGTCGGCCATGCTCTGCGGCGGCAGAGAGCAATCCGATGCGCCCGGTATCGTGACCTCGAGCAGCTCGGCCCGGTAGCGCCGGCCGTTGCAGTCGGGACAGCGCAGGTAGACGTCCGACAGGAACTGCATCTCGACGTGCTCGAAACCGTTGCCACCACAGCCGGGGCAGCGGCCGTTGCCGGTATTGAAACTGAAGGTGCCGGCAGTGTAGCCGCGGGTTTTCGACTCCGGCGCTGCCGCGAACAGCTTGCGGACCGGATCCAGTGCACCGACGAAACTGGCCGGATTGGAGCGGGTAGTCTTGCCGATGGCGGACTGATCCACCAACACCAGACCGTCGATCAACTGACCGCCGTCGATGCCGTCATGCGCGCCGGCCGGGTCCCCGGGCAGCCCCTTCTGCTTGCGCAGGCCGTTGTAGAGCACGTCCTGCATCAGCGTCGACTTGCCCGAGCCGGAAACGCCGCTCAGCACCACCAGCTGCCGCAACGGGATGTGTACGTCGAGGCCCTTCAGGTTGTGCGCCCGGGCGCCGCGGATCAGCAGGGCGCCACTGTCCGCAGGTGGCGGTCCGTTCTCCGGCAGGCCGACCTGTCGACGCCCCGACAGATAAGCGCCGGTCAGCGATTCGGGATCCTGCAACAGCGCCGCCGGGCTGCCGTTGAACAGGACATGCCCGCCGCGCGCGCCGGGGCCCGGGCCGATGTCGATGACCCGATCTGCCGCCCGCATGACGTCGGGGTCGTGCTCCACCACCAGCAGCGAGTTTCCGGCATCCCGCAAGCGCTGCATGACGGCAATGATTCGCTGCATGTCTCGCGGATGCAGGCCGATGGATGGCTCGTCCAGAACGAACAGTGTGTTGACCAGCGAGGTGCCGAGTGCCGTGGTCAGATTGATGCGCTGAACTTCGCCGCCGGACAGGGTGCGCGACTGACGATCCAGGGTCAGATACGGCAGTCCCACCTGACACAGGTAGCGCAGCCGCTGGCGGATACCGTCCAGCACCTGGGCCGCCGCCTCGTCGAGGGTGCCGGGGAGTTGCAGTCCGTCGAAAAAGCGCCGGCAGCGCTCCAGCGGCAGTTGCATGATGTCGTGCAGACAGAGCCCGGGCAGCCCGAGAAAGGCCTGTTCCGGCAGGCTGCTGCCTTGCGCGCGGAAGCGCCTTTCCCGTTCCAGTATCGCGTCGCTGTCTTCATGCCGACCGATGCGCCAGGCCAGCGCTTCCGGTTTCAGCCGGGCGCCGTCGCAGGCCGGACAGACATCGTAGGAGCGGTATTTCGACAGCAGCACGCGGACGTGCATCTTGTAGCTTTTCCGCTCCAGCCAGTCGAAAAAGCCCTGCACGCCATACCAGCCGCGCCGCTGACCGTCGCCGTTCAGCACCCACTGGCGGTGCTCGGCCGGCAGATCGCGCCAGGCAATGTCGTCGGCCACGCCGGCGCGACGGGCAGCCTGCAGCAGATCCTTCTGGCATTCGGCCGATTTGCCGCTCTGCCAGGGGCGTATCGCGCCCTCGGCCAGCGATTTGCCGTGATCCGGGATCACCAGATCCATGTCGATGCCCATGACCCGGCCGAAGCCGCGGCACTCCTCGCAGGCGCCCAGCGGCGAATTGAAGGAGAACAGGCTGGAGACCGGTTCGCGATAGCCGCGATCACAGTCGGCGCAATGCAGGTCGGCGGAGAACAGTCGTGGCGCCAGCGGCTTGCGCTCGGCGTCCAGCGGGTAGACCCGCAAGTGACCCTGACCCAGATGCAGGCCGGACTCGGCCGCCTCGACCAGCCGGTCACGGCGATCCTCCACCAGCCGCAGGCGATCGATGATCACCTCGATAAAGGTCCTGGTGCGGCGATGGAAGCGGCTGTAACCCTGCCGTTCCAGCAGAGCCTGCATAGCCGCCTTGTCCAGACCCTTGGGGATCGCGAGCCGCGCGGTCAGCATGACCCGCTCTTCCGGCAGGTCGCGCAGCAGGCGCCGGGCGATGCCCTCCGGCGTGTCCCGTTGCACCGGCCGGCCGCAGCCGTGGCAGTACAGGCTCGCCAGCCGTGAAAACAGCAGTTTCAGATGATCGTTGAGTTCGGTCATCGTGCCGACCGTGGAACGCGAGGTGCGCACCGGATTGGTCTGGTCGATGGCGATGGCTGGCGGAACCCCCTCGATGCGGTCCGTGGCCGGGCGATCCATGCGGTCGAGGAACTGCCGGGCGTAGGGCGAGAAGGTTTCCACGTAACGCCGCTGGCCCTCGGCGTAGACCGTGTCGAACGCCAGCGACGACTTGCCCGAACCGGACACGCCGGTGATCACGATCAGTTCGCCGAGGGGCAGGTCCAGGGTCAGATTCTTGAGGTTGTTCTGACGGGCACCGACGATCCGGATGCAGGGCTGCGACATGAAACGCCAATCCTTTGCGAGTTAGGGCGAAGAGTATAAGGAAAACGGGATGTGCTTCCGCGTCTGCGTCCGAGACGGATCGCAGTATCCGACTAACAGACAGTTGTACTTGCGGTAGTTCGGCTGCGTGACAGCAGGGCGGTGCCGCACTGACCGATACATGCGGCATGCTCTGTGCGATGCTTCCGGAAACGCTTTGGTTTCCTTCCGGCGGCTGTGCCGCCGTTCCGCCATTCAATACCCGGAATGTCTGATCACGTGTTGACGAAGCCCCTTTATCGAATCCTGCTGGCCGCGATCGTGGCCTTGCTGCTGGTCGCCTGCACCGAGCAGTCCCCGGAGCAGGGGAGGGACGCATCCGCCGGCGAACGGGCAACCCCGGTGGCCGCGATGGAAGTGCAGCCACGCGACCTGTCCCGTGAGCTGCGCTTCACGGCCACCGTCGAACCGCGTGCGCTGATCCGCCTGGCCAGCCGGATCAGCGGCACCCTGGACGAGATCCTGGTGGACGAGGGCGATGCAGTGGAAGGCGGGCAGGCGCTGGCGCGTCTCGACATGTCCGAGCAGCGGGCGGAGCTGGCTCGGGCCCGCTCGCAGGAGGAGGAGGCGCAACTCAGTTACCGGCGGACCGCCGAGTTGCGTGAATCCGGGGTGGTCAGCGTGGCCGACTATCAGCGTGCCACGGTGGCCCGTCAGGTGGCGCAGGCGGAGCGGGAGCTGTGGGAGACCCGGTTGCGTTTCGGCACCCTGCGGGCACCGGAGGCGGCGATGGTCAGTCGGCGCTACGTGGAGGCCGGTGAGGCGATCGAGGCCCAGGCCACAGTGTTCGAGCTGATTACCCTGAATCAGCTGGTACTGCGACCCGGCGTGTCGGAACTGGATGTGGTGCACCTGGCCGTGGATGATCGCCTGCCGGTGCGCTTCGATGCCTTGCCCGATCTGGAGCTGGAAGCCCGGCTTCATCGCATTGCGCCGATGGCCGACGGTGACAGCCGGCTGGTGACGATCAAGCTGCACCTGCCTGCCGATGCCGCCGAACACGGTGTGCGTCCCGGCTTTCTGGCGCGGGCACGGATGGCCATCGATCGGCGTCCGGACGCACTGGCGGTGCCGGCCGCGGCGCTGGCCGAGGACGAGGATGGCCATTATCTCTACCGCATCCGCGATGATCGTCTGGAGCGCCGGCGGGTTACCGCCGGCGTGACCCGGGACCGCCTGCGCGAGATCACCGACGGGCTGGAGCCCGGTGACATCGTGCTGGCGAGCAACCCGCTGGACATGCAGGACGGCGACCGGGTGCGCATCGTCGGCTGGAGGGACTGACCGGTGGCCGCGGATCCGCAACGGTCCGGCGGTGTCACCGGCGCCGCCATCCGCCGTCCGGTCGGCACCCTGGCGCTGGCCTCGGTGATTGTCGTGCTCGGCTTCTTCTTCGCCGATCGCCTGCCCATCGACCTGCTGCCGCAGATCGACTACCCGCAGATCCGCGTCACCGTGAATTACCCCGGCACCGCCCCGGAGGTGATGGAGGAGCAGGTGACCCGGGTGCTGGAGCAGAACCTGGCTGCCACGGAGAACCTGGTCACCATCGACAGCCGCGCCTCCGAGGGCCGGACCAACGTCAACCTGATCTTCGAGTACGGCACCAATCTGGACCTGGCCCTGCAGGACGCGTCCCGTTATCTGGAGCTTGCCCGGACCCAGTTGCCGCCGGACATCGAGCCGCCGCGTCTGTACAAGTTCGATCCGTCCCAGGATGCGGTCTGGCAGGCGGGCTTCAGTTCGCCGGTGCGCTCCGAGGTGGAGGTCCGGGACTGGGTCGAGACCCGTCTCATGCCACAGCTCATCGCCATCTCCGGCGTGTCCAGCGTGGAGGCGGCGGGTGGCCTGGAGCGCGAGATGGAGGTCATTGTCGACCAGCATCGCTTGCGTTCCTACGGCCTCAGTCTGCGTATGGTGGCCGATGCCCTGGCTGCCGAAAACACGGACATCGCCGGCGGCTGGATGACCTCCAGCAGCTTCGATGTCATGGCCAAGACCGACGGCCTGTTCCGCTCGGTGGAGGATATCCGCGATGTGCTGCTGGACTTGCCGGGTAATGCCGGTCATCGCATTCGCCTGAGCGAAGTCGCGGACGTGCGCGACGGGCATCGCGAGCAGCGGGTGCTGGCGCGCCTGAACGGGGTCAATGCGGCTCAGGTTTCGGTGTTCAAGCTGCCCCAGGCCAACACCCTGCAGGTGGTGGAGCAGGTCGGCGAGACCCTTGCCAGACTGGAGCGTTCCGGCTTCATACCCGAAGACATCAGCTACCAGGCGGTCAGCGACCCGGCCTATTTCATCCGTGGCTCGATCCGCTCGGTCAGCATCGCCGCGCTGCTCGGGGGCACGCTGGCCATGCTGATGGTGTTCCTGTTTCTCGGCAGCCTGCGCAAGAGCCTGATCATCGGTCTGTCGATTCCCATCGCGGTGCTCGCGACCTTCGCCCTGATGGGGCTCGGCGGACTGACCATCAACATCATCAGCCTGGGCGGCCTGGCTCTGGGCGTCGGCCTGTTGCTGGACAATGCCATCGTCATGCTCGAGAACATCGAGCGGCACCGGAAGCAGTACGGCAAGTCGCCGGCGCAGGCAGCCCGGGACGGGGCCCGCGAGGTGGTCTCGGCGGTGACCGCCGGTACCGCGACCAATCTCGCGGCGGTGCTGCCGTTCCTGCTGATCAGCGGTATCGCGGCCCTGGTGTTCCGCGACCTGATCCTGACCATCTCCTTCGCCATTCTCGCGACCCTGGTGGCAGCGATCACGCTGGTGCCGATGCTGGCCGCCCTGCTGGGCGGTCTGCGCTGGGAAAGCGGTATCCAGAACAGTTGGCCGCTGCGCGCCTTCGACGGGCTGGTGCAGCGCCTGCGGTGCGGCTATCGGCGGATCCTGCCGAAGGTGCTGCGACTGCGCTGGCTGATGTTCGCCGTGGCTCTGGGGCTGGTCGGCGGCAGCCTGCATCTGGCCGGCGATCTGGGTAACGAGTTCCTGCCGCAGGTGGACGACGGTCATATCGACGTGCGTCTGAATCTGCCCCCGGGTACACCGCCAGGCGAGACCGATGCCGCGGCCCGCGCCATCGAGCGGACCCTGAGTGAGCGGCCGCACGTGGACAGCGTGTTCGCCATCGTCGGCGGCCATCTGGACGGCGGCGTGATCAACGAACGGCCCGGCACGTCCCGTTTCGGCGTGCAGTTGCGTCCGGCCACCCAGCGGCCGGACATGACCGCCGGCCGCTGGGTGGCCGAGGCGCAGGAGGAACTGGAGGCGCTGGATCTGCCCGGTGCGCGGATCCGCGTGCGGCCGCCGCGCATCGACGGACTGCGCTTCACCACCACCGGCGATGATGTTTCGATCGGCGTGGTCGGCGAGGACCTGGACACGCTGCAGTCGGTCGGTCGTGATCTGGTCGGCCTGCTGGACGGTATCCCCGGGCTCGAGGGCCTGGAGATCGGGCGCGAGGATCAGAGTCCGCTGATGCGGGTGCAGGTGGACCGGGAGCGGGCCGCCGAACTCGGTCTGCGGGTGTCCGATGTCGGCAACGCCGTGCGCGATGCGGTGGATGGTGCGGTGCCGACCCGGTTCATGACCCGCTCCCGGCAATATGACGTGCGGGTGCGCCTGCCGGCGGATGCGGTCGCCGATGCCGACACGCTGGGCGAGTTGCTGTTGTTCCGGCATGACGGGCAGTCGGTGCTGCTGCGCGACGTGGCACGTTTCGAACTGGGCGAGGGACCGGCGCACATCGAGCGCGAAAATCAGAGCCGACTGGTACGGGTCAATGGCGATATCAACACCGCGGTGGCCGATGTCGGCAGCATCATGCAGCAGATCGAGGGGCGTCTGGCCGACCATTCGCTGCCCGACGGCGTCAGCCTGCTGTTCGGCGGGCAGTGGCAGACCATTCAGGAAACCAATCGCGAACTGGCAACCGTGATTCTGCTGGCCGTGTTTCTGGTGTTCGTGGTGCTGGCGGTGCAGTACGAACGGCTGAGCAATCCGCTGGTGATCCTGTCGGCTGCGCCGCTGTCGCTGGTGGGCGTGGTCGGGGTGCTGTGGCTCACCGCGACACCGCTGTCGGCGCCGGTGCTGATCGGCGTGGTGCTGCTGATCGGCATCGTGGTCAATAACGCCATTCTGCTGGTCGAGTATATCGAGCAGGGGCGGCGTGATCGTGGGCTCGGACTGGCCCGAGCCGTGGTTACCGCCGGCAGCCTGCGCCTGCGTCCCATTCTGATGACCACCTCGACCACGGTGCTGGGCATGCTGCCGCTGGCGATCGGCCTCGGTGAGGGTGCCGAGATCATGCGGCCGCTGGCCCTGGCCGTGGTGGCGGGGCTCGCCACGTCGATGCTGCTGACCCTGTTTCTGGTGCCCTGTCTGTACCTGAGCGTCGCCTCGGTCAGCGAACGCCTGAAAGCCCGTTTGCTGAGACGGCCGTCTGCCAATGCGGCGCCGGTGCGTGCATGAGTGTCGGCACAGTTTCTGTTTCAGCCACGGATCGCATGCCCTGGGGGTTGGTGCTGGCCGGCGCCATGGCGGTTATCGTCGGACTCGGGTTTGCCCGTTTCAGTTATGCGCCGCTGATCTCGGGCATGATCGAGGCCGGCTGGTTCACTGCCAGTCAGACCGCCCACCTCGGCGCCGCCAATCTGCTCGGCTATCTGTTGGGAGCCGTCACCGCGTCGACTCTGGCGAGTCGTTTCGGGGGCGGCGCGACCTTGCGTACGGCGCTGGTCGTGGTCGCGTTGAGCTTCCTGTTCTGCGTCTTCGACGGGCCCTTCGCGTGGTTCTTCGTCTGGCGCTTGCTGGCCGGCTGGGCTGGTGCCGTGCTGATGGTTGTCGGACCGCCAACGGCCCTGGCCATGACGCCGGCCCGGCACCGGCCGATGGCCGCGGCCTGGATCTTTTCCGGGATTGGTGTCGGCGTGCTTGCTGCTGCCCTGGTGATGCCGACGCTGCTGGCTTTCGGCGTCGGCTGGGGCTGGTTCGCCCTCGGCGTCGTGAGCCTGATTCTGACCGCCTTCAGCTGGCAGCGCTGGTCCCATAGCCGAATTACGCCGCTGGGGACCGGTGCCGACCACGGCGTCGCCGGGCCGGTACCGGCGGCCGCCCTGCTGGTGATCGCAGCCTACGGTGTCAGCGCCGCCGGTTTCGTCCCGCACACCCTGTTCTGGGTGGATTTCATCGCCCGCGAACAGGCGATGGGTGTTGGCGTCGCCTCAGTCCAGTGGTCGCTGTTTGCGCTGGGCGCCATTGTCGGTCCTTTCATCGCCGGCTGGCTGGCACGTCGCAACGGGGGGTTCGCGGCACTCCTGCTGGTGGTGCTGGTCAAGGCGGTGGTTCTGTTCCTCTCGGCCTGGCCGGGCATGGTGCTGCTGATCAGCGTGTGCTCGCTGCTCGCCGGCGCGCTGGCCCCGGCCATGGTCTCGCTGACGTCCGGTTTCCTCACCAGCCTGGTGCACCTGACAGTGCATCGTCGCGCCTGGGGCTGGGCCACGGCCGCTTTTGCCGTATCCCAGGCCATCGCCGCCCAGGGCATGGCGGCAATGTATGCGGTGCTGGACAGCTATGCCCCGCTTTTCCTGCTGGGCGGCGCGGCCTTGCTGGGCGGCGGGCTGCTGGTGCTGGCGACGCGTTGGGCTGGTCGCTGATCGGGTTGTGGCAAAGATCAGTCGGCTGGCTGGAAGACGAAGGGGTCGGCCGGCCCGAAGCTGGCCGAACTCTCTCCCGCGAGAATACGTTCCATGTCGACGCCGAGGTCCAGCTTCATGACGTCCGCGCCTTCCGAGAAGTCGAGGTTGGCGAGGTCCACCCAGAAAACGCTGGGCGAGCTGACGGATTCGACGTAGTAGCGCCGGTCGAGGTGATCGGCCACAACCCGCCAGCGTGTGGTGGAAAGGTTAGGCTGATCGGCGATGCTGATACCCCACGGCACGGAAGCCTGCCTTATCACGCTGAAGACCGATGCCGCGGCGCGACGCGGATCGGCGGTCTGCTCAACGGCGTTGATGTAGAAGCTTGCGCGCACGAAGCGATCGGTGGCGCGCACGGTTCCTGGCAGGAACTCCCGTGGGTCCACGCCCTGCCAGTATTCGCGGATCGCCAACTGCCGGTCGTAGGTCGGCTCGTTGGTCATGATCTGATAGCTGCGGTCGTGCCATACGGTCATCTTGCCGTCGACAAACTCGATGATGGCGCTGTCGCCGGTCGTGTCCGACATCGAGAGGTGAACCGTCGCTGCGCGTCCCGGCGGGCCAACCGGCACCTCGCCGCCCTGCACCAGAACCGGATTCTCGCGCAGGTCTGCGACTGCCTCCGCAACCGTGGCGTAGCGGTCGAGCATGTATTGCGGGAATGCCGACAGTGAGATGCGCGGCGTCGTGCCGTCATCTTCGGGATAGGCTGCCTCTACCTCCCAGAGGAGGTTTACCACCAGTCCTTCCTCGTTCATGCCGTCTGCCGTGGCGATGTCATAGCCCGACACGACGAGGCTGCCGTAGCGTGAGGTCAACGTCGCCGAGCGTTCGCCGGCGGCGCCGTCACGCGCCATGCCGCGCGGAAAGACCCAGAGATTGCTGACCATCGGTAGCTTCCAGTCCATGCTTCTTCCGGTCAGGACTCGGTCCTCCGGTCCGAGATAGACGGCCCGTGTGCAGGCGTCGGCAACGTGCGGGATAGCGAGTGCAAGGGCCACGGCAAAGGCAGCGATACGATGAGAAGTGAGAGTCATGCACGTTCTCCCTGTAGGTTGTCGGGTCAGATTCTCGCCTCTCGGGGACCGGCCCTGCGGCCCGTTCACATGCGCAGTTCCATGCTGCTGTTACTGACAGCCGGTTTTCCCTGTTTCGCGGGTGTTGCCGACGCATGCAATCCGGTTGGCGCCTGATGCCATTGCTGGAGGCTGACCGCCGTAGGCGTCATGCTGGCGGCTGAAATCAGTCAAAAAACGCAAAATAACGGAGCCTTTATGCGACATTCCTGTTCGGCCGGCAACGCTGTTCGCTGCATGACGCTGGTGGCAGCACTGCTGCTTCTCGGCCTTGTGCAGGCCCAGGAGGGACGGCCTGGCGGCGAGTCGGGCGGCCTTAGTCTGACCCTGGGCGGCGGCGCGATCGTCCTGCCGCGCTACAGCGGTGCTGACGGTTACCGGGTGCGGCCGGCCCCGTTCATCGATGCTCGCTACGGGGACCGGTTGTTTTTCAATCCGTTTTCCGGACTCGGCTGGAATGCCGTGCGGACGCAGAATTTCCGCGCCGGCCCGGTGCTGCTCTATGCTGGCGGTCGCCGCGGCAGCGGTGCCCTGGACGGCACCCGCTCGGTGCGCGGTGGGGTGGCGGCCGGTGGTTTCATGGAATACCGGTTGAACGGAATGCGGCTGGATGCGGACCTGCGTTTTCCGATGACGGGTGACGTCAACGGTTACCGGGCCTCGTTCGGGCTGCGTCATGATCATCGGGCCGGTCGCTGGTTGACCAGTATCGGTCCCTCGCTGGTCTACCGCAGCGCCAGTTCCGCCGATTCCTTATACGGACTGGATGAGCGAGACGCTGGCGTGCTGGGCGTGGATCCCTACCGCGCCGGCTCGGGGCTCACCGAGGTCCGTCTGCAGGGTCGTCTCACTTATCTGTTCAACCGCGACTGGTCGTTGACCACGGTAGCCGGGGTGGGGCGCCTTCTGAACGATGCGAAAGACAGCCCGATCGTTGATGATCTGGGTAGCGCCAACGAAGGTTATCTGGGCGTGGTTCTGGCTTATACCTTCCGGAGGGCGCAGTGATTCGATTGCCGCAACTACCGCAACTGCCGGCGCCGGTCTTGCGTGTCATGACGCCGCTCCTGAACCTGTGGACCATCCTGCGGAAGTCCATGCGGTTGTGGCTGGATCACAATGCCTTCAGTTATGCCGGTTCGCTGGCGTTCTACACCTTGTTCTCGCTGGCGCCGACGGTGATCATCGCGGTGGCGGTGATGGGGCTGGTCATGGGCGAGGATGCGGCTCAGGGTCGTATTGTCGAGCAGTTACAGGAGGCTTTGGGCGCCGAGGCTGCCCAGGCGGTGGAAACCGCAGTGGATGAAAGTCGCTTCGAGCGGTCGGGGCTTTGGCCGACGGTGATGGGCGTCGCCGCCCTGATGATCGGCGCCACCACCGTGTTCGCCCAGATGCAGTATTCGCTGAACGCGATCTTTGGCGTGGCAGCCAAACCCAGCCGCAGCAGCTTGCTGATCTTCATCAAGAACCGGGTGCTGTCGCTCACCGTGGCGCTGTCGATCGGTTTCGTTCTGCTGGTGTCGCTGGTGTTCGGCATCGCCCTGCGTGGCGTGATCCACTTCGCTGACGAGTGGCTGCCGCTTCCCGGCGGCCTCCTGACCGGCGCCGAGTTCGTGGTGTCGCTGTTCATGGTGACTTTGCTGTTCGCCACCATCTTCAAGGTGCTGCCGGACGTGGTTCTGAAATGGCGCGACGTGCTGCTGGGGGCCCTGGTGACCGCGGCGCTGTTCGGCGTCGGGCGCACGGTCATCGCGAGTTACCTCACCTACACCGCCACTGCGTCCACCTATGGCGCGGCGGCATCTCTGGTGATGTTGCTGTTGTGGGTCTATTACTCGTCACTGATTCTGCTGTTCGGCGCGGCCTTTACCCGCATGCACATGGAGTCCCGAGGCCGCAGCATCATGCCGCGCAACATGGCGGTGCGCGTGCGCAACGAGATCATCGAGGATTCCTCGATGAAGTGAGGCTCATGTCCCGGCGGTGGCGGGATGTTCCGGACCCTGGTGTCGAGCAAGGAGACGAACGGCGCTGTGAGTATTTTTCAGCATCCTGATTTCGACGGGCACGAGCATGTCTTGTTCGGGCACGATGCGGCCACAGGGCTGAAGGCCATCGTCGCTGTGCACAATACGGCATGCGGCCCGGGACTGGGCGGTCTGCGGATGCGGGACTACGCCTCCGAAGACGAGGCGCTGCGCGACGTCCTGCGCCTGTCACGCGGCATGAGTTACAAGAACGCCATGGCCGGGCTGGCGCATGGGGGTGGCAAGGCGGTGATCATCGGCGATCCGACAACGGCGAGAACACCGGCGCTGATGCGCGCCATGGGGCGGCTGGTCGACAGCCTCGGCGGGCGATACATCACGGCCCAGGATTCCGGCATCCGGGTTCAGGACCTGCACGCCCTGTCGGAAACCACCGCTTTCGTCACCGGCCTGCGCGCCAGCCGCACTCCCGATGGCGAACCGCGTACCGGCGACCCGTCGCCGGCCACCGCGGTCGGTGTCTATCACGGGATCCGGGCCTGTCTGCAGCAGGTGTTCGGTTCACCCGATCCGGCCGGCAGGAATATCGCGATTCAGGGGCTGGGCAGCGTCGGCTTTCGCCTGGCCGCAGCCCTGCATGGGGCCGGTGCCCGTCTGCTGGTGGCGGATATCGATGCGGGACGGACCCGGGCCGTGCAGGAGGCGTTCGGGGCCAGGGTGCTGCCGATCGCCGAAATCCATGCCGCGGCGGCGGACGTCTATGCGCCCTGCGCCCTGGGCGGGGCGATCAACCGCGACAGCATCCAGACGTTGCAGGCGCGGATCGTCGCCGGTGCCGCCAACAATCAACTGGCGCGTCCGGAGTTCGGCACCGCGTTGCACAAGGCCGGGATTCTGTATGCGCCAGATTACGTGATCAATGCCGGTGGCGTGATCGATGTCGCGGCCCAGCTGGGTGACTACGATCCGGCAGATGTGGAGCGCCGTGTGGTGGCGATCGGCGAGACCCTCGGCGAGATTTTTCGTCAGGCGACGCTCGATGACGAGCCACCCGAGGTGGTCGCGGATCGGCTGGCGGAGGCGCGCCTGGTGCGGCCGCCGCCGGATCCGGGCCGGTGATCTCAGTCCTCGGCTTCGTAGCCCAGATTCGGCGCCAGCCAGCGTTCCATCTCGCGGCGTGACATTCCCTTGCGCCGGGCGTAGTCCTCGACCTGGTCCTGGTAGATGCGGCCGAGGCCGAAATAGCGGCTTTCCGGATGGGCGAAGTACAGCCCGCTGACCGCAGCGGTCGGCACCATGGCCCGGCTTTCGGTGAGTGTCAGACCGATCCGGTTCTCCGCGTCCAGCAGTTCCCAGATCAGATCCTTCTCCGTGTGATCCGGGCAGGCCGGGTAGCCGGCCGCCGGGCGGATGCCCTGATAGCGTTCCTTGATCAGGTCCTCGTTGCTCAGCGTTTCTTCCGGCTGATAGCCCCAGAACTCCCGCCGCACCCGCTGATGCAGATGCTCGGCGAAGGCCTCGGCCAGACGATCCGCCAGCCCCTTCAGCAGGATGCTGTTGTAATCGTCATGGTCGGCCTCGAAGCGGGCGATATGCTCGTCGATGCCGATACCGGCCGTGACCGCGAACGCGCCGATGTGATCGGGGATGCCGCTGTCCCTGGGGGCGATGAAGTCGGCCAGACTCTGGTTCGGCCGTCCGTCCGGCCGTTCGGTCTGCTGCCGCAGATGGTGCAGGGTCAGCAGGTGCTCGCTGCGCGCCTCGTCGGCATAAAGCTCGGTGTCGTCACCGACGGCATTGGCCGGGAAGATGCCGTAGACCGCCCGGGCGGTCAGCCAGCGCTCGTCGACGATGCGCCGGAGCATTTCCTGCGCGTCCTCGAACAGGCTGGTGGCCTGCTCGCCGACCACTGCATCGGTGAGGATTCGCGGGTAGCTGCCGGCCAGTTCCCAGGACTTGAAGAACGGGGTCCAGTCGATGAAGTCCACCAGTGCGTCCAGCGGGTAGTCATCCAGAACATGGACGCCGGTCTGGTGCGGCGGCGGTGGCTCGAAGCCGGACCAGTCGATCGGCGTGGCGTTGGCCCGGGCCGCCTCGAGGCGCAGCCACTTCTGCTTTTTCTGGCGGGCGGCGTGGTTCTCGCGCACTTTTTCGTAATCACTGCGGATCTGCGCGACGAAGGCCTCGCGCCGGGTGTCGCTGACCAGATTGGAGGCTACGCCGACCGCGCGCGAGGCATCCTTGACGTAAATGACTTCATGCTCGTAGCTCGGTGCGATCTTGACCGCGGTGTGCACGCGCGATGTGGTCGCGCCACCGATCAGGAGTGGTTGACGCATGCCGCGGCGCTGCATTTCGCTGGCCACATTGACCATTTCCTCCAGTGAGGGCGTGATCAGGCCGGACAGGCCGATGATGTCCACGTCCTCGTCGATCGCGGTCTGCAGGATCTTTTCGGCGGGCTGCATCACGCCGATGTCGGTGACCTTGAAGTTGTTGCACTGGAGCACGACGCCGACGATGTTCTTGCCGATGTCGTGCACGTCGCCCTTCACCGTAGCCATCAGAATGTGCCCCGCGGGGCGATTGTCACCCTCGGCCTTCTCGGCCTCGATGTACGGCAGCAGGAAGGCCACCGCCTTCTTCATCACCCGCGCCGACTTGACCACCTGAGGCAGGAACATCTTGCCCTCTCCGAACAGGTCGCCGACCACGTTCATGCCGTCCATCAGCGGCCCTTCGATGACCTCGATCGGTCGCGCGAACAGCTGACGTGCCTCTTCGGTGTCGTCATCGATATAGTCGATGATGCCCTTGACCAGCGCGTGTTCCAGTCGCTTTTCCACCGGCTGTTCGCGCCAGGCCAGATCCTCGACCCGGGCCTTGCCGCCACCGGTTCCCTTGACCGACTCGGCAAAGTCCAGCAGCCGCTCGGTGGCGTCGTCGCGCCGGTTGAGGATCACGTCCTCGACCCGCTCCAGCAGGTCCTTCGGGATGTCGTCGTAGATCTCGATCTGGCCGGCGTTGACGATCGCCATGTCCATGCCGGCCTTGATCGCGTGATACAGGAACGCCGAGTGCATGGCCTCGCGCACCGCGTTGTTGCCACGGAACGAGAACGACAGATTGGACAGGCCGCCGGAGACCCGGGCATGCGGCAGGTTCTGCTTGATCCAGCGCGTGGCCGCGATGAAATCGACGCCGTAGTTGTTGTGCTCGTCGATGCCGGTGGCGACCGGGAAAATGTTCGGGTCGAAGATGATGTCCTGCGGCGGGAAGCCGGCCTTGTCCACCAGCAGGCGGTAGGCGCGTTCGCAGATCTCGATGCGTCGCTCGTAGGTGTCGGCCTGGCCGTCCTCGTCGAAGGCCATGACCACGGTGGCCGCGCCATAGCACCTGATTCTGGCAGCCTGGTGCAGGAACGATTCTTCCCCTTCCTTGAGCGAAATCGAATTGACCACCGACTTGCCCTGCACGCACTGCAGGCCGGCTTCCAGCACCTCCCATTTCGAGGAGTCGATCATCACCGGCACCCGGGCGATATCGGGTTCTGCCGCCATCAGGTTGAGGAAGTCGACCATGGACTGGCGCGAGTCGAGCATGCCCTCGTCCATGTTCACGTCGATGATCTGGCCGCCGCCTTCCACCTGATGCCTGGCCACTTCCAGCGCGGTGTCGAAATCGCCTTCCTTGATCAGGCGCTTGAAGCGCGCCGAGCCCGTGACATTGGTGCGTTCGCCGATGTTGACGAACAGGCTGTCGGCGCCGATGTTGAACGGTTCCAGACCGGACAGACGCATCGCCGGCTCGCGCTCGGGGATCGCGCGCGGGGCGCAGTCGCGCACCGCGTCGCGGATCGCGGCAATATGTTCCGGGGTGGTGCCGCAGCAGCCGCCGACGATGTTGACGAAGCCGCTCTCGGCGAAATCCCTGACCAGTTTCGCCATGTATTCGGGGGACTGATCGTACTCGCCGAATTCGTTCGGCAGCCCGGCATTCGGGTAGATCGTTACGAAGGTGTCGGCGACGCGGGAGATTTCCTGCACGAACGGGCGCATCTGTTCGGCACCCAGGGCGCAGTTCAGACCCACGGTAAACGGCGCCGCGTGCCGGACCGAATTCCAGAACGCCTCGGTGGTCTGGCCGGACAGGGTGCGGCCGGAGGCATCGGTGATGGTGCCGGAAATCATTACCGGCAGGCGGTGCCCCAGTTCCTCGAACAATTCTTCCAGCGCGAAGATCGCGGCCTTGGCGTTGAGGGTGTCGAAAATGGTCTCGATCAGAAGCAGGTCCGCGCCGCCGTCCACCAGCCCGCGAGCCGCCTCCAGGTAGGCGTCGCGCAGCTGGTCAAAGCTGACGTTGCGGTATCCGGGGTTGTTGACGTCCGGCGAAATCGAGCCGGTGCGATTGGTCGGGCCCAGGGCGCCGGCGACATAGCGCGGCCAGTCGGGGGTCTTCGCCATGGCCGCGTCACAGGCGTCCTTCGCCAGCCGCGCGGCGGCGACATTCAGTTCGTAGGCGATCGATTCCAACTGGTAGTCGGCCTGCGCGATCGTGGTCGAGCTGAAGGTGTTGGTCTCGAGGATGTCCGCACCGGCTTCGAGATTCCGGTCGTGAATCTCACGGATCACATCCGGCCGGGTCAGGACCAGCAGGTCGTTGTTGCCCTTGAGATCGCAGGGATGATCGGCGAAGCGTCGACCGCGGAAGTCGGCCTCGCTCAACGGATACTGCTGGATCATCGTGCCCATGCCCGAATCGAGCAACAGGATGCGATCCGCCAGCAGGCGGCTGAGGGTCTGTTTGATATCAGGCATGGGGAATCAGCAGTTTCGACCTGGTTGAGCGGCGGCGTAGTATAACGAATCGACACGCCCCGTGTGTGCAGGGCACCATTGCGGGCTTCGTCCTCGCCTGGAGACTGACAAGGAATGCGCGTACTTGTTACCGGCGCCGCCGGTTTTATCGGCGCCGACGTCGCCCATCGACTGCTCGACCGCGGTGACGACGTGGTCGGTCTGGACAACCTGAACAGCTATTATGACGTGGCGCTGAAGCAGGCGCGGCTGGACCGGCTGAGCGCGCGCGAGCGCTTCTCCTTTCAGCGGCTGGATCTGGCGGATCGTGATGGCATGGCCGCGTTGTTCGCCGATGCGGGCTTCGATCGCGTGGTCCATCTGGGCGCGCAGGCCGGGGTCGGCTATTCGGTCAGTCACCCGCATGCCTACGTGGAGAGCAATGTCGTCGGCTTCATGAACGTGCTCGACGGCTGTCAGCGCGCCGGTGTCGAGCACCTGGTGTTCGCCTCGTCCAGTTCGGTGTACGGCGGCAACCGCCGCCTGCCGTTCTCCGAGCACCATGCCGTCGATCACCCGCTGTCCATGTACGCCGCGACCAAGAAGGCCAACGAGCTGATGGCGCACACCTACGCCCATCTGCACGGCCTGCCGGTGACCGGGCTGCGCTTCTTCACCGTCTACGGACCCTGGGGGCGACCGGACATGGCGTTGTTCAAATTCGTGCACCGGATCCTGCACGATGAGCCGATCGCCGTGCACAACCACGGTCGGCACCAGCGCGATTTCACCTACATCGACGACATCACCGAGGGCGTGCTCAGGGCGCTGGACCGGATTGCGCAACCCGATCCGGCATGGAATGCCGAGGCACCGGATCCGGCGAGCAGCAATGTTCCGTACCGGATCTACAACATCGGCAACAGCCAGCCGGTGGATCTGTTGCGGTACATCGAGGTGATCGAGCATTGCCTTGACCGCCGCGCGGAAAAACAGTTGCTGCCGCCGCAACCGGGGGATGTCCTGGACACCGCGGCTGATACCACGGATCTGGCGCGGGATACCGGCTACCGCCCGGCGACGCCGATCGAGGTCGGCGTGCAGCGGTTCGTCGACTGGTACCGCGACTACTACAGGGTCTGAACTCCGGAAGCTCCCGGGGCAGTGTCAGTGGCCCTGGCCGGGTCGGCGCCGCCCCGACGGGTCTGGCTGTCGGCAGATCAGGGTTCGGTGCTGCTGCAACCGCCGGCGCGTCTTGCAGACCCGGAGGTTTGAGTCAGACTGTCATGCCGGGTTGACAGCAAATCATGAACGCGGCCCATGAGGGGCCGGAAAGGGCACAGGGACAGCATGCAGATCACGATATTTGGCAGTGGCTACGTAGGATTGGTAACCGGGGCCTGTCTGGCCGACGCAGGCAACGATGTGCTCTGCGTGGATATCGATGCGGACAAGGTGGCTCGCCTCAGTCGGGGCGAAGTCCCGATCTACGAGCCGGGGCTGGACGAACTCATTGCCCGCAACCACGAGGCCGGCCGTCTGGCATTCACGACCGACGTCGCCGACGCCGTGGCGCATGGCATGGTTCAGTTCATCGCCGTCGGCACGCCGCCGGACGAGGATGGCTCCGCCGACATGCAGTACGTACTGGCGGTGGCTCGCTCCATCGGCCAACACATGACCGATTATCGGGTCGTGGTGGACAAATCGACGGTGCCGGTGGGCACTGCCGACCGGGTGCGGCACGCTCTCGAGCAGGAACTGGCAGCGCGCGGCGCCGATGTGGCCTTCAGCGTGGTCTCCAATCCCGAGTTCCTGAAGGAAGGCGCGGCAATTGCCGATTTCAGCAAGCCCGATCGGATCATCGTCGGCAGCGACGATCCGCGTGCCACGCAGGTCATGCGCGATCTCTACCGGCCGTTCAGTCGCAGTCACGACAAGCTGATCGTCATGGATGTGCGCTCTGCCGAACTGACCAAGTACGCTGCCAATGCCATGCTGGCGACCAAGATCAGCTTCATGAACGAGTTGTCCGGGCTGGCCGAGCGGCTGGGTGCCGATATCGAACAGGTGCGCCACGGGATCGGTTCCGATCCGCGTATCGGCTATCACTTCATCTATCCGGGTTGCGGTTACGGTGGCTCCTGCTTTCCCAAGGACGTCAAGGCGCTGGCCCGCACGGCACGCGGTGTCGACTACGAGCCCATGGTGCTGGATGCGGTCGAGGCGGTGAATGCGCGCCAGAAGCAGGTGCTGTTCCAGCGCATGCTCCGCCATTACGGGGCCGAGGGGCTGCGCGGACGGACGTTCGCGGTCTGGGGGCTGGCGTTCAAGCCCAACACCGACGACATGCGGGAAGCGCCCAGCCGCAGCCTGATGGAGGCCCTGTGGCAGGCCGGCGCGAAAGTCCGGGCCCACGACCCCGAGGCGCTGGAGGAAACCCGCCGCATCTATGGCGAACGGGACGACCTGGTGTTGTGCGATCATCCGATGGATGCCCTCGCAGGGGCCGATGCGCTGGCCGTGTGTACCGAATGGCAGTCCTTCCGCAGCCCGGACATGGAAGGGATTCGCGCCGCCCTGACCGATCCGGTGATCTTCGACGGCCGCAATCTTTACGACCCGGAGCGTCTGCGAGAGATCGGTTTCACCTACTACGCCATTGGTCGCGGCGACAGCATCAGCCAGCCCCGGGGGCGCGCAGACTGAATTCGCCGACGCGGGAATACAGCAGCGCTTCCCCGGATCACGAGCGGGAGACGGAATGACTGGTGACAGCGAGAGTCCTGCCTGGCAGGCGCTCGAAGCCCACGCAGCAGCTCTGCAAGGTCGGACTATCGCCGATCTGTTCGTCGACGACCCGGAACGCTTTGACCGCTTCAGCCTGCGTTGCGGCCCACTGCTGCTGGATTATTCCAAGCACCTGGCGACGGCGGAGACGCTGTCTCTGCTGCTGGACCTGGCACGTGAGCGAGGCCTTGCGGACTGGGTCGAGCGCATGTTCCGCGGCGAACATGTCAACAGCACCGAGGACCGGCCGGCTTTGCACACGGCGTTGCGGGCCCGGGGTGACGATGCGGTCTACGTCGATGGCGTCAATATCGTGCCCGAGGTCTACCGGGAGCGCGTTCGCATGCGGCTGTTCGTCAACCGGATGCATCGCGGTGAACACCGGGGCTGCACCGGGCGCGCGATCACCGACGTGGTGAACATCGGTGTCGGTGGCTCCGACCTGGGTGCGGTGATGGCGACCGAGGCGCTCGAGCCTTTCCGCAGCAATGCCATTCACATGCATTACGTCTCCAGTATCGACGGCGTGCATGTCACCGACGTGCTGGAGCGGGTCAACCCCAAGACGACGATCTTCATCGTCTCCTCCAAGTCGTTCACCACCCTCGATACCATGACCAATGCGCGCACGGCGCGGGAGTGGTTCCTGCGTCATGTGGATGATCCGAAGGCGATGGAGGCCCATTTCCTCGGTGTTTCGGCCAACGATCACGCCATGGCCGAGTACGGCATCCCGGAGGCAAACCGCTTTCATATCTGGGACTGGGTCGGCGGCCGCTATTCGTTACCGTCCGCGGTCGGGCTGCCGCTGGCGGTTGCCATCGGCATGGATAATTTCGAGGCCATGCTCGACGGCTTTCATGCCATGGACGAACACCTGCACGATGCACCACTGGAACACAACATGCCGGTGCTGATGGGGCTGCTCGGAATCTGGTACCGGAATTTTCTCGGCTCCACCGGGCATGTGGTGCTGCCCTACGATCACCGCCTGCATCGATTTCCGGCCTATCTGCAGCAGCTGGAAATGGAGAGCAATGGCAAGTGTGTCACCCGGGACGGCAAGCCGCTGACCTGGGATACCTGTCCGATCGTCTGGGGTGAGGTGGGGCCGAACGCGCAGCATTCGTTCTATCAGCTCCTGCATCAGGGAACCGCATTGGTGACGGCGGATTTCCTGGCTCCGGTCAACGGCTCCTCGGAGTATCCGCGGCACCATGATCTGGCGCTGGCCAACTGCTTCGCCCAGAGCCGTGCGCTGATGGAGGGGCAGAGCGAGACCCAGGCGCGCGACGAGATGCGTGCAGCCGGGATGAGCCAGCAGGCCATCGACCGCGCGGTGCCGCACAAGATGCATCCGGGCAACAAGCCCAGCAACACGCTGCTGTTCGAACGCCTGGATCCCTACACGCTGGGGATGCTGGTGGCGCTTTACGAGCACAAGGTGCTGGTGCAGAGCGTGATCTGGCAGATCAACCCGTTCGACCAGTGGGGTGTGGAACTGGGCAAGCGTCTGGCCGCAGAACTGTTGCCGGCGGTCACCGGCGACAACACTCCGGTGGAGATGGACCCGTCCACCCTCGGGCTGCTGCGTTACGTCCGCAGCCGACGCTGAATCAACGACAAGGGAGTTCATGCATGGCTGACACGATCCGCAAGGTGGTTTTTCCGGTCGCCGGTCTCGGTACCCGCTTCCTGCCGGCCACCAAGGCCAGTCCCAAGGAAATGCTGCCGGTGGTCGATCGACCCCTGATCCAGTACGCGGTGGAAGAGGCGGTGGCCGCCGGCGCCGACACCCTGGTGTTCATTACCGGCCGCACCAAACGGGCGATCGAGGACCACTTCGACAAGGCGTACGAGCTGGAGGTGGAACTGGAGGCCAAGGGCAAGCATGCAATGCTGGAACTGGTGCGCAACACGGTGCCGGACGGCGTGAACTGTATCTACATCCGCCAGGGCGAGGCGCTGGGACTGGGGCACGCGGTGCTGTGCGCGCAGCCGGTGGTCGGGCGGGAGCCGTTCGGCGTGATTCTGGCCGATGATCTGATCGACGGCGGCGATGACCCGGTGCTCTCGCAGATGGTGCGTCAGCACCGGGCCCATGGCTGTTCCATCCTCGGCGTCGAGCGGGTACCACAGTCGGAAACCGAAAAGTACGGCGTGGTCAGTGGCAGCGACTTCGGCCCGCGCTTGTCGCAGCTCGACGGCATCGTCGAGAAGCCGTCGCCGGATCAGGCGCCATCCAATCTGGCGGTGGTCGGCCGTTACATTCTGACGCCGGCGATCTTCGACCTGCTGGCCAAGACCAAGCCCGATTCGCGCGGCGAGATCCAGCTCACCGATGCCATTGCGGCGCTGCTCGAGTACGAGCGCATTCTGGCCCACGAGTTCGAAGGGCGGCGGTACGACTGCGGCAGCAAGCTGGGCTACCTGAAAGCAACTCTCGAGTACGGCCTGCGCCACCCGGAACTGGGCGAGGAATTCGCCGCCTACCTGCGCGAACGCGGCGCCGCCTGAGTGAACCGTTGGCGCGGGAACTAGAATTCAGTGTTTACCTTGCCGTCCGGGTCGCGTTGAGGCTTCGATGCCGAGCGGGCGGATGCCGGCTCCGCAAGCGCAGCGCAGGCGCCCGGGTAGACCGGTATTTCCTTAGCATATAGCGCGTTAGACGTTGGCAGCGGTGCGTCATGCCTTTAGAGTGCCGCAGCGGTGGTCGGTCCGCACTGAACCGCGGAAACGTGCCGCAACGACACCGGCAGGGCAGGGAGGCAGGCGCACGCCGTGGAATTCGAAGGCTGGTTGACGATCGCCGTGGTGGTGTCGGTGCTGGGTATTCTCAGTCTGACCCGACTGGCGGCCGACATGGTGTTCCTCGGTGGTCTCACCATATTGCTGATCAGCGGTGTGCTGACGCCCGCGGAGGCCTTTCGCGGGCTCGGCAACCAGGGCCTGATCACGGTGGCCGTGCTCTACGTGGTGGTCGCCGGCCTGCAGGAAACCGGTGGTATCCACTGGATCGTGCAGCGGGTGCTGGGCAGGCCGCGATCGCTGGCCCATGCGCAAGTCCGCCTGATGAGTCCGGTGGCGTTTCTCAGTGCCTTCCTCAACAACACGCCGGTCGTGGCCATGCTGATCCCCGCGGTCGGCGCCTGGGCCAAGAAGTTCAATCTGTCCAGTTCCAAGCTGATGATCCCCCTCAGTTATGCGGCTATTCTCGGCGGTACCTGCACGCTGATCGGTACCAGCACCAACCTGGTGGTGAACGGGCTGATCATCGATTACACGGATCATGACGGACTGCGCATGTTCGATCTGGCGTGGGTCGGTCTGCCGGTAGCGCTGGTCGGGCTCGGCTTCATCCTGCTGACCACGCGCTGGTTGCTGCCGGACCGTCGCCCGGTGATCAGCCAGATGGGTGACCCGCGCGAATATTCGGTGGAAATGCTGGTGGACCGTGACGGTCCGCTGGTGGGCCGTACCGTGGAGGCGGCCGGCCTGCGGCATCTGTCCGGCATGTTTCTGGCCGAAATCGACCGGGGCGGCACCGTGTTGCCGGCCGTGACCCCCCAGGAGGTGCTGCAGTCTGATGACCGGCTGGTATTTGTCGGCGTCGTCGACTCCGTGGCCGAGCTGCAGAAGATCCGTGGCGTGACGCCCGCCACCGACCAAGTGTTCAAGCTCGAGGGCCATCGCTCGCAGCGTACCCTGGTCGAGGCCGTGGTGTCCGGCAGTTGCCCGTTGGTGGGCAAGAGCATCCGTGATGGTCGGTTCCGGTCCCTGTACGACGCCGTGGTGATTGCCGTCGCCCGGGACGGTGAGCGACTGCGGCAGAAAGTTGGTGATATCGTGTTGCGCGCCGGTGACACGCTGCTGATGGAAGCGCGCCCGGTGTTTCTCGAGCAGCAGCGCAATAATCGTGACTTTTTCCTGGTCAGCAAGCTGGAGGATTCGGTTACGCCGCGTCACGAGAAGGCACCGATTGCACTGATGTTTCTCGTGCTGATGGTGCTGGTGGTGACCTTCGGCTGGCTGAGCATGATGGAGGGCGCGCTGCTGGCCGCCGCCGGCATGCTGATGACCCGCTGCGTCGGGGTTGAGGCGGCACGACGCAGCATCGACTGGTCGGTGCTGCTGGTGATTGCCGCAGCCTTCGGCATCGGGCTGGCGATGGACAAGACCGGGGTTGCGCTGACCACGGCACAGGCCGTGATCGGTTTCTCCGGGGACAATGCCTGGGTCAATCTCGGGCTGATCTATCTGCTGACCGCGGTCTTCACGGCGGTGATCACCAATAACGCGGCGGCGGTGTTGATGTTCCCGATTGCGTACGCGGTGGCCGGCGATCTGGGGTTGGATTTCCTGCCGTTCGCGATCGCCGTGATGCTGGCGGCGTCGGCGAGTTTTGCCACGCCGATCGGCTATCAGACCAATCTGATGGTGATGGGGCCCGGTGGCTATCGCTTCGCCGACTTTCTGCGGATCGGGCTGCCCCTGAATCTTGTAACCGGACTCGTGGCGGTGCTGGTCATCCCGCTGGTCTGGTCGTTCTAGAACACTGTAATTTCGAGGTGAATGATGTCCGAATCGATTAACGATCTGGTGGCGCCGCATGGCGGCGAGTTGAAGGAACTGCTGGTCGGACCGGAACGGGTTGATCAGCTCAAGGCGGAGGCGCTCGATCTGCAGTCCTGGGATCTGACCGAGCGTCAGGTCTGTGACACCGAGCTGCTGCTGAATGGCGGCTTCTCGCCGCTCTACGGGTTTCTTACCGAAGCCGACTACAACGCCGTCTGCAGCGACATGCGTCTGAACGACGGCACCCTCTGGCCGATCCCGATCAACCTGGACGTCACCGAGGCCTTTGCCGAGGGTTTGAGTGCCGGCGATCGGATTGCGCTGCGGCATCCGGAAGGCATGCTGCTGGCAGTGATGACGGTCGAGGATATCTACCGGCCGGACTTCAGGCGTGAGGCCGAACAGGTCTATGGCGCCGCCGACGATGCCCATCCGGAGGTGTTCCGCCTGTTCAATCAGTGCAATCCGGTTTACCTCGGCGGTCGCCTGGAAGGGTTGGAGCTGCCGCCGCACCACACCTTCAAGCACCTGCGGCATACGCCGCGCGAGCTGCGCAACTGGTTCGTCAAGCTGGGCTGGAACAACGTGGTCGCGTTCCAGACCCGCAACCCGATGCACCGGGCTCACGTGGAACTCGCGAAGCGTGCCTCGCAGACCGGTGCCGCCAATCTGCTGATCCATCCGGTGGTGGGCATGACCAAGCCGGGCGACGTGGACTACTTTGTGCGGGTGCGCTGCTACCAGGAGGTGGTCAAGCACTTCCCGGAGCAGACCAC
>PXAT01000186.1 GCA_003565775.1 Ectothiorhodospiraceae bacterium
GAATCACTACCGAACCGGCACCGCGCCTTGCCAGATGACCAAAACCGGACTCGGGCGCAGACGCGGGAATAAGTCAGCGTTTCCTTAACGGGCAGCAAGACAGGACGCAGGAAATCATGGCCGACAAAGCTGACACGACCGAGGACGCCATCGACTTCGAGAAGGCACTTGCCGAACTCGAGGCGCTGGTCGAGAAGATGGAAGGCGGCGAGCTGTCCCTGGAGGACTCGCTGACCTCCTTCGAACGTGGCATCGCGCTGACACGGCAATGCCAGCAGGCTCTCTCGGCCGCGGAACAGAAAGTGGAAATCCTGACCGGCAAGGATGGGGAAACCGGTGTCGAAGCATTCGAATCCGAAGAACGCGGCTGAAGCCCTGAACGCCTGGCTTCCGGCCTACCGGGAGCGGATCGAGGCTGCTCTGGATGCGATTCTGCCGGACCCGGAGACGCTGCCGTTCGATCTGCATGCGGCCATGCGTTACGCGGTTCTCGGCGGCGGCAAACGGCTGCGGCCGGTACTGGTCTATGCCACTGGCGCGGCCCTGAAACTCGACTACCGCCAGCTGGACGGTCCGGCGGTGGCGGTCGAACTGATCCATGCCTATTCGCTGGTACACGACGACCTCCCGGCGATGGACGATGACGACTTGCGACGCGGCCGGCCCACCTGCCACAAGGCCTTTGACGAGGCGACCGCAATCCTGGTCGGCGATGCGCTGCAGACGCTGGCGTTTCGTTCGCTTGCCGAAGGCGACGCCGCCAATGCCGACGCCGAGGCCCGGTTGCGGATGATAGCGAGCCTGAGCCTGGCCTCGGGGTCGCGCGGCATGGTTGGCGGTCAGGCCATGGATCTGGCCTCGGAAGGTCGGGAGCTGACTCTGGCGGAACTGGAAGACCTGCATATCCACAAGACCGGCGCGCTGATCCGCGCCAGTGTCATGCTCGGTGCCCTGTGCCGCCCTGACATCGACCGTGAACTGCTGGAGCGCCTCGACCGCTACGCGAAGTGCATCGGCCTCGCCTTCCAGATCCACGGCGACATCCTCGATGTCGAAGGCAGCACCGAAGAACTGGGCAAGACCAGCGGTGCCGATGCCCGGCACGCCAAGGCAACCTATCCCGGACTGCTCGGTCTGGCGGAATCGCGGGAACATGCCGAACTGCTGGTCGAGCGGGCGCTCGACGCCCTGAGTCCGTTCGACGGCGATGCCGACTGCCTGCGCGCCCTGGCCCGCTACATCGTCGAACGGCGGCATTGATGGCGACGACTGCACGATCGACAAAGCCGGCACTGCGACGGCAATGACCGAGTTGATCCTGATCCGGCACGGTCAGGCCTGTTTCGGGACCGATGACTACGACCGCCTGAGTCCGCTCGGTATACAGCAGGTCGAACGCCTGGCCGCGCATCTTGCACAGTCGCCGACGCCACCCACCACACTGGTCCACGGCAGTCTGCGGCGGCAACGACAGACCGCCGATCTGATCCTGCAGGGGCTTGAGGCCAATGGCCGGAGGCTGGCACTGACCCGGGATGATCGACTCGACGAGTACGACATTGCCGGCGTGTTCTGGGGCTATCTGGACGACATCCTGGCGCAGCAACCTGACCTCGCGCCCTACCGCGATCGACTGAACGAGCATCCGGCCGTGTTCGAGACCGTCTACCGCGCCATCATGCAGACCTGGATCGCAGACGCGACACCATCCCGCCGCGGCCTGCAGAGCTGGCCCGAATTCCAGCAGCAGGTCCGCGATGCGTTCGAGCATATCCGCGACCGAGCCGGAGACCGGGTGCTGGTGGTGACCTCCGGTGCCGTGATCGCTTCGCTGCTGGGCCAGGCGCTGAACCTCGATCCGGCCATGGTGCTGGGTCTGAACAGCGGCCTCTACAACAGCAGTCTGACCCGTTTTCTGGTCATTGATGGCAAACTGGTGCTGACCGAATTCAATACCGTGCCTCACCTGCAGGGCACCGGCGACAGGGATCTGCACAGCAAGCGATGACGACAGGCGAGCCAGCGACACGACACGAGCATGAGACGCCACGGATCCTGATCATCGGTGCCGGCGCCATCGGCTGCCTGTACGGCGCCATCCTCAGCCGTGCCGGACTGGTGGTATCGCTGGTCGCCCGTTCAGCCTGCGAGCAGATCCGGCAGCATGGCGTCCGTGTGCAGAGCGCCGAGCTCGGCTGCCTGGACTGGCAACCGGACCGGGTTTACGCCGACGCCACCGACGTGGTGTCACAGCCGGACATCCTGATCCTGACGGTCAAGGTGCTGGATGACCTGGATCGCGTCGCACTGATCCGCCCGGCAGTCGGTCCCGACACCACCGTCGTCCTGATCTCGAACGGTCTGGACATCGAGGCACCGATCGCCGAGGCACTGCCGGACAACCCGCTGATCAGCTGTATCGCCTTTGTCGCCGCCAGCCGGACGGCGCCGGGCACGGTGGAGCACAAGGCGTACGGTCGGCTGGTGCTGGGCGATTACCCCTGCGGTGCCGGCGAGACGGCACGAACGCTGGCGGACTGGATCGAGGCCGGTGGCGTGACTGCGAAGGTCACGGATCAGGTGATCACCGAACGCTGGCGCAAGGCGGTCTGGAATGCCGCATTCAACACGGTCTCGGTGGCCGGTGGCGGCGTTACCACCAGTGAAATGCTGGCCGCACCCGGCGGGGAAACCATGATGGAAGTGCTGATGCGCGAGGTCTGTGCCGTCGCCGAAGCGGCCGGGCATCCGCTACCGGCAGAACTACCCGGGAAGAGCCTGCGCAGCACCCACAACATTCGCGACTACTACACCAGCATGGCGCTGGACTACCTGGCCGGCCGCCCCCTGGAACTGGAAGCGATTACCGGCAACGTGCTGCGCACCGCGCAGCGTCTCGGCGTAGCGACGCCGCACCTGCAGGACATGTATACCCTGGCAACGCTGCAGGTCACCCGGAAAAGCCGCAAAGAGCCCCCGACTTCAGGCTAAAGATCCTGCCCGTTCACTCGGCGGGCTCTCGCGGCATGGCCACCAGAATCGAGCACTCCAGTTCCTCCAGCAACGTGGTGCCGACCGAGCCGTGCCACCAGCGCGCCAGACGCCCCCGCGGTCGGTGTCCTACCACCACCAGATCCACTGCGAGTTCCTGCGCCAGTCGGCTGATCTCGAGCACCGGCTCCCCGATGCGGCGATGCCCGTTGACGCTCAGACCCTGCTCGCGCAAGAGACGGACCCCCTCTTCGAGCACCCCGTCGATCCTGGCGGTCTCGTCGTCCAGCAGGTTTTCCGGATAACCGGCCTCGATGAATCCGTAGGTGGACGGTATCCGCACCACCGCCAGCAACTCGACCTGAGCCGCGTTCTGCAGCGCCACCTGTGCGCCCTGCCAGAGCGCCTGGCGGCCGGATTCGGAGCCGTCGAAAGCCATCAGAATACGTCCGTACAAGCGATTCATCATGCTCTCCTTGCGCCACCAGGCAGCCCTGATCCGGATATCTCGGACTCAGTATCAGAATACCAGTATGCTCCTGCCCCCCGGCAATCACTCCTGCCCCGCGTCGGAACCCCCAATTTTCTCGAGGCCAGGCGCGCAAACAGATCCGTGTTTCCGTAAGCTCCACCGCCATGATCACCGATCCACTCTTCTATTTGCTGGCCGTGCTGGCTGTTCTGATTACCGGCATCTCCAAGGGTGGCTTCGGCGGCGGGCTGACGGTCATGGCGGTGCCACTGATGGCTCTGGTGATTCCGCCATTCCAGGCCGCCGCCATCATGTTGCCGATCCTGTGTCTGATGGACCTGACCGGGCTCGCCGCCTACTGGCGTCGCTGGGACCTGCGCAGCCTGCGTATCATGATCCCCGGGGCACTGGTCGGCATCCTGCTGGGCACCCTGACCGTTCGCTGGGTCAGCGAGGACATGCTGCGCATCCTGATCGGTCTGATCGCCGTCGGCTTCGCGGTGAACCACTGGCTGGGCGGCAAGGAACGCTACGCGGGTTACCGCCAGGGCGGCGTTGCTGCCGGTCGGTTCTGGGGTGCCGCCACCGGCTTCACCAGCTTCGCGGCGCATGCCGGGGGGCCGCCGGCGGCGATCTATCTGCTGCCCCAGCGCATGGACAAGACCCTGTTCGTCGGCACCACGGTGGTGCTGTTCACGCTGGTCAATTACGTCAAGCTCATCCCCTATGCCTGGCTGGGTCAGTTCCATGCCGGCAACCTGATGACGGCGCTGGTGCTGCTGCCGCTGGCACCGCTCGGCATCCTGCTCGGGGTCTGGTTGCACCAGCGGATCAGCACGCTCTGGTTCTACCGCATCTGCTACGTGCTGCTGTTCGTCACCGGCCTGCGGCTGCTGTGGCATGGCGGCGGCAACGCACTGGGGTTACGCTAACCCGGCCACTCTTCAACCGGGAGTCCCGTGCCGACACCACGCGCCATCACCCTGCTGTTGCTTGTCGGGTTGTTGACCGCATGGCTCGGTCAATCCCTGATCGGCCCGCCACGGCCCGACGGCAGCCCGGATCGACTGCTGCTGCCCTTGCAGGTGCAGGCGGCGCATGACGATGAACGCATTCTGATCCGCCTGCGCTGGCCGACCCCGGAGGCTCACCGCTACCACGACGTGCTGCGCTTCGACGGCGAACGCTGGGAAGTCCTTGGCGCCGGTGACGCGCCCGGCCTTGGCGAGGAACGGGTGTCGATGATGCTGGACGATGGCGGCGTGCCGGAGTTCGCCCGGTATGGCGGTTATCTGCTGATCGGTGACGGCACCCGGTTCATGCCCGGCGCCGCCGACGAAGCCGATGTCGAAGCACATCCGATTCTCGGTCAGGAACTGGGGCTGTCCGATATCCGCAAGCATCTACCCGACAGTCGCCTGGGACGCTGGGACGAGGTGCCGTCGACCACCGCTCTCGAAGCCCAGCGCGCCGCCGGCTACTTTCTCGACCTGTGGCACTGGCGTGGCGATCGCGGTGGCCCGGTCAACGTGGTCGACGACCTCCACGTGGCCGAACATCGGCACCCGGATCAGGGCCGGTCGTCCTACGGCACCAACTGGGACGACGAGCGCGGACAACCGCGATACATGTTCGATCCGGAACGGGCCGGACAACGCGCCCTGCACGCGGGGCAGTTCGATACGGATGGCATGGCGCCGGCGGACACACGCTTTCTGACGCCGGACAATCGCCTTGACTTCGATCCCGAGCATGACTGGCAGCCCGGCGATACGCTGCCGCGACGCTTCCTGCGGGAAGCGGACGGATCACGCGCCGATATCGAAGGCCATGGCGGCTGGGAGAATGGCTGGCGTGAGGTGGTTTTCAGTCGGGCGCTGGATACCGGTAACCCGCTGGAGGACAAGGTCATCCGGCCGGGTGGGCAGTATAGCGTGGCCTTCGCGGTCCACAGCGGCGGTGCCACAGGTCGCCATCATCATGTTTCCCTACCCCTCAGCCTGGGCCTGGATCGTCCGGCGGATATCCCGGTCCAGAGAATGCCCGGTGGACGACCGGACTGGAGCCGGGAAAGCCGGGAAGTCATGCTGTTCTATCCGGGGCAGGTCAACTGGCCGCGCATCACCGGCCCTCGCCACGCCGGGGCCGAAGCCGTCGACCAAGGCATACCGGCCAGTGCGCGACATGACGCGTATCAACTGGCCCTTTACGGCGTCGAGGCCGAAGCCGAGGACGCGGTGGTCCGGCGCTGGCTGATCTCCGTGGGTCTGGGGCTGCTGTTCATCGTCGCCGTGGCTGCCGCAGGCCTGTCACTCGGACGGAGAGGCCCATGAGCGGGCTGCATCACATGCTGGTGCATTTCCCCATCGTGCTCTGGCTGCTGGCAGGGTCGATCATGCTGCTGCGCCTGGTCCGGCACACCCCGGAGTGGCTGCAGATGGCCGGGCTGCTGGCCCTGGCCCTGGGTGTGGTGACCGCACTCGCGGCCATGCTCAGCGGTCTGTTCGCCTGGGCGCCGGAGGCGGTTCTGGCCAGCCCGCTGGGCCGCAACAAGCTGGCCTTCGCGCTCTGGACCACGGCCTGGTGGAGCATGCTGCTGATCCTGCATTGGCGCCTGAGCGCCATACTGTTCGCGCCGGGGCATCGCCTGCTGACCGCCGTGCTGGTGCTGGTCGGCATCGTCCTCGTGACCATCACCGGCACGCTGGGGGGCCTGCTCGGCGGCGTTTCGGCCGGCATTCCGGAACTGCTTCGTCAGGCCGGTTTCGAGGTCTACACGACGATCCGTCTGCCCTGGTGGGCGCTGCTGGTGCTGGTCGCCTCCGGACTCGGCCTGCTGCGCCTGGCCGGTGGCGAGCGGCGTCAGGCCTGAACCGGCCGCCAACTCCCCGCCCGGGATCAGCCTCTCGCCTGGTCGCACCAGTCAGCCGCGGGCGATCACGTCATGCAGCGGCCGCAGGGAATCGATGTGCCGCAGGGTGACCTGGATCACGGTCATCAGGGGCACGGCCATCAGCACGCCTATCGGACCCCAGAGCCAGCCCCAGAAGAAGATCGCGAGGAAGATCACCACCGGATTCACCGACAAGCGGTAGCCATGCACCCAGGGCTCGATGAAAAACCCGACCACGGTGTTGAGCAACAGATAACCGGCGGGCACGGCCAGCATCATCACCGGCGATTCCAGGCTGGCCGCCGAGACGACCACCAGCAGGGCAACCGTTGCCACCACGCCCAGATAAGGCACGAACCGCAACAGCGCCGCCAGCAGCCCCCAGACCGCCGGCGACGGCAGTCCGACCGCCCAGGCCATCAGCGCCGTGAGCACCCCGACCGAGCCGTTGCTGACCGTGATCACGACAAGATAACGCCCGATCTCCCGCTGGCAGTCGCGCACCATGCGCAGGGTGGTTCGACGCCGCTGGCGCGTGGACAGTTGCGCGCTGAAATTGAGCACCAGACTGTTGCCACTGACCAGCAGGAAGTAACTCAGGGCCAGAGCCAGGGCGACAGCGAGGCCGGTATCCCGGGCATTGACCATCAGCTGGCCGCGCCAGGACTCCGATTCGAGCACCACCGTCACCGGCTCTTCTTCGGCCTGTTGCTCGTCGCGTATCTCCTCCACCGCCTCTTCCACCTGGCGGGCGGAATCGGTCATCGAGTCCAGTGCGTCCCGCAGACCGCCTTCCTGCACCATCAGGCGCGTCAGTCCGTCCGGGGCCTGTTCGGCCCACTCCAGCATGGGCTGCACCGTCATCCAGGCGGTGCCGGCAAGCAGGGCGACCAGCATCGACAGGGTGACGAACGCGGCCATGGCCCGATTGATGCCACGGCGGGCCAGGGCCGTGACCGCCGGCGACAACAGCAGGCTGACCAGGATGGCCAGCGTGATGGGCAGAAAAACCTGATGCGCGAGGTACAGCGTGTAGAGCACGCCGAGCGCAAACAGACCGTGGATCGACACCCGCAGCGGATCACCGGCCGCGGGCAACATCCGCATCGGTCCCTTGAAACGCTGCATGGTCTACCCCGTTACCGTCACGATCATGGCTTAATCGACGACCCGAACGGTACGCGTCGCGCTGCGTTCTTCGCCGGTTTCGTCCAGCCAGCGCAAAACGAGCTCGCCATCCTGCTCCGGCGCCAACCGGAAGGCCAGGTAGGGATTGGCGGACATGGCTGCATGGAAACGCGCCGCAAGCACGATTTCGCCATCCAGACTCACGCTGAAGTCCTCGATAATGCGGCGCGGCAGCGGCTCGCCGTCGGGCCCCTCGCGGAAGCCTGTTTCCATCGGGTGCAGGATCAGGCTGCGCACCTCACCGTGGCCCCGATCCGCCGGAAACGGATCCGGCACCGCCACTCGCGGCTCCCCCATCGGTGCATCGAATGCCTCTTCACTGCGTGCGAGACAGCCGCTGTTGGCGACGCGCACGGCCTGCTCGGCCGCGAACACACGACCGTCGCTGTGTCGCGCCAGCACCAGTACGGTCTGACTCTCATCCAGCCGGATACGGGTCTCGAAGACCGCCCGTCCGAGTCGCGGATCCAGCGTCAGATCGAGCACCTCGGGCTGCGGATTACCGGCCGCGAAGACGCGAATCGCGACAATACTGTCATCCGGCGTCATCGCCGAGGTGACATCAATGGCCAACGGGACCGACATGCCCTCCTCGGAGACCAGCGGCAAATCCAGATGAAGGTGTTCGAACTGCGGCTCGGCGCCATTGAGCCAGTCCCGCACCTCCGGCACGGCCTTCCAGACCGGTGGATCCGCCGGCGCGGCGCACGACCATCCGGCAAGGCCGCAGGCCAGGAACAGGCAGAGCCAGCCGCGCGCGCGAACCCTCATGTCAGGCACCCCAGATGGCAGTGGTCATGACGTGGTACCAGTCGCGGGCATGGTCCGCCTCCCGCTGACGGAGGCCCGGCCCGGCCTCGAGGGGACTGATGCCGCCTGTCACCTCGGCTATGGCATTGTCGCGCAGGCGATACTGACCACTGATCGAAATCCCGTAATCCGGCGCGATCAGGCTGTAACAGGTGTTCAGCCACACCGGCGACGGCGGTGGTCGATTCGCCAGCGAGGCCAGCACCGCTGCCGCGGTCACACCGGCCTGGGCATGCGCGCAGAAGGCCGACTTGGGCATCGGCGCGGCAACCGCGGCATCGCCGATCACATAAATCCCGGGAACCTGACGGCTTTCGAAGGTCTCCGGTTTGACCGGGACCCAGCCGGAGCTGTCGGTCACTCGGGCCTGCCGTGCAATGCGCCCTGCCTGCTGCGGCGGAATCACGTTCATCACCGCCGCCCGATGCCGTTCGCCGAAGGCGGTCTCGGCCAGCCTCTCGTCGGCGTCAACCCGCAACACCTGGCCGTCGGCGGAAAAGCCGACCCATTCGATCATGTCACCATAGACATCTCGCCAACCCTGTTCGAACAGCGCCTGCTTGGAAAACCCGTCCTTCGCGTCCAGCAGCAGAATCTTCGACTTCGGCTTATGCCGTTTGCAGTAATGCGCCACCATCGCGGCCCGCTCGTACGGACCCGGCGGGCACCGATACGGATTGTCCGGGATCACCATGACGAACAGACCACCGTCGTCCATGGCCCGCAGTTGCCTGTGCAACAGGCGGGTCTGTGCGCCCGCCTTCCAGGCATGCGGCAGACGCTGCGCCGCCGCCTCGTCATAGCCCTCCAGAGCATCCCAGCGCATGTCGATGCCGGGTGAGAGGATCAGACGATCGTAAGGTACGCGGCCGCCATCATGCAGATGCACCCGCCGACGCTCGACGTCGACGTCGACGGCGGTGGCGCGGACGACCCGGATTCCGTGGGGTCCTTGCAGATAGCCGTAGTGGTGGCCGAGCGAGCCATAATCGCGCAGACCGCCGAGGTAGAGATTGGAGAACGGGCAGGTACGGAAGACCGCCGACGGCTCGATCAGCGTGACGTCCAGACCCGGCGAGAGCTGGCGCAAGGCACGAGCAGCCGCGGCGCCGCCGAAGCCACCGCCGACAATGACGACCCGGCCACCGGCTGCGGACAACTGAATCGGGAGCCCGGCCGCGGTCAGGCCGATGGAGGCACCAAGCGCGCCCAGCAGACGGCGACGAACCGGATCAGCGCTCATGGTTCCTGCCCGGCGAAATGATCGGCAAGAGCCTGCAGTTCGACGTCGGAATAACCACCGATCACCCGATGCATGCTGGTGGATGCGGTGCCGCCCGGCGCCCGATACTCCTTCATTGCTGCCAACAGGTCATCGGCATCCCGTCCGGCGAGGGTCCGGATGCCGGACCCCTCGGCCGCAGGCGCGGCATGACAGCCCATGCAGCCATACGCCAGGGTCGTGACCGGCACCGGGTCGGCCGCGGCCACCGACATGACCGTCGACAGAAACGGTGTGGCGAGCACAGCCGCGAAAACGCGGCGCCGCCGGGACGGGAATGAAACCATCTTGCGCATGACGACAGGTTACCCCAGGCGATGCCGGCGGGGTAAGGAAGTGCCCCTACTGAATGCGGGCCGGAATACTGCTCAGATCCAGATCGTCGGTCGTGCGAATCCCCTGGGTCAGCGCCTGACACTGGCGCAGGAATTCGCGCATGCCCGCGGTCTGGTATTTTTCCCGGTGCCAGATAAAGTGAAAGTTGCGTCGCAGGTCCAGCTGCGGCGTGATCAGCGGCACCAGACTGCCGCGCCGAAAGGCGTCGCGCAGCGCCAAGCGCGAAATGCAGCCGATGCCGAGTCCGGATTCCACGGCACGCTTGATCGCCTCGGTATGCTCCAGTTCAAGGCGGATGTTGAGCCGGTCGGGGAAATCGCGCAGCGCATGATCCAGCGTCTTGCGCGTGCCTGACCCCTCCTCGCGCAGGATCCAGGCCTCGTCGAACAACTGCTCGGCGCTGATCTGGCCGATCGTCGCCAGCGGATGATCCGGCGCGCAGAACACGACCAGTTCATCCTCGATCCATGGCGTGACCTCGACATCCCGATGATGGCACTCACCCTCGATCAGGCCCAGATCCAGCAGATAATTGGCCACCCGATCCACGACCGTGTCGGTATTCTGCACATGCAGGCGAATGCGGCTCTCCGGATGCCGCTGCATGAAGGCGCCGACCAGTAGCGCGGCCAGATAGTTGCCAACGGTCAGGGTCGCGCCCACCTGCAGCGCGCCGATGCCGGCCTGGCCGCGCAGGGTTTCTTCCAGCTCGACGGCTCGATCCAGCAGAGCCGCAGCACGTGGCAGCAGATGCTGGCCCAGTTCGTTCAGGCGCAGACGCTTGCCGAGTCGGTCGAACAACTGGCAGTCGAACTGCCGCTCGAACTCCCCCAGCGAAGTACTGGTGGCGGACTGGGACAGCGCCAGTTGTTTCGCGGCCCGGGACACGCTGCCGGCACGGGCAACAGCAACGAAGATCTCGAGCTGACGAAGGGTATATCGCATCGATGGCGTCCTTCTGTTCGTTTATATGTCGAATCGATATACGTTATTCGAAATATCTGTTTAACAGATAAAGCGCCAGGCCTTAGACTGCGCAGCATCGGGAAAACAGCACTGAACGAGGAATCAAATCAATGAGCTCTCTCGGCACCGAACGTGTTTTGAGCGTACACCACTGGAACGACTCGCTGTTCAGCTTCCGCACGACGCGAGACGAATCGCTGCGCTTCGAGAACGGTCAGTTCGTGATGCTCGGCCTCGAAGTCGAGGGGAAGCCACTGCTGCGCGCCTACAGCATTGCCAGCCCGAACTACGAAGAACATCTGGAGTTCTTCAGCATCAAGGTGCCGGATGGCGCTCTGACATCACGGCTGCAGCATATCGAGGAAGGCGACGAGGTCATCACTAGCCGCAAGCCCACCGGCACGCTGCTGCTGGATGACCTCAATCCGGGCAAGCATCTCTATCTGCTCAGCACCGGTACTGGTCTGGCGCCGTTCATCAGCCTGATTCAGGATCCGGATGCATACGAGCGGTTCGAGAAAGTGATCCTGGTGCACGGCGTTCGCACCATCAGCGAATTGGCCTACCAGGAGTTCATCAGCCGCCAGATCCAGGAAAACGAATACTTCGGCGACGAGATCCGCGAGAAGCTGATCTACTACCCGACCGTTACCCGCGAACCGTTCCGCAATCGCGGTCGCCTGACCGACCTCATCAACAGCGGCAAGCTGTTCGAAGACATCGGTCTGCCACCGCTGGATCCGGCCGTCGACCGCGCCATGATCTGCGGCAGCCCGGCGATGCTGGAAGACACGCGCACCCTGCTGGACGAGCGTGGTTTCACGATCTCGCCGCGGATCGGCGAAAAGGGCGATTACGTCATCGAGCGCGCCTTCGTCGAGAAGTAACCCCCGTCCCTGCCGGTCCAGCGAAGGCCGCGGCGGCTCTGCCCCGCGGCCTTTTTCTTGAACGAAGAGGCCCCAGCCGACATGAGTGAACACGAGACCATCGAACGGGAAAGCATGGAATTCGACGTCCTGATCGTCGGTGCCGGCCCCGCCGGCCTGTCCGCCGCCATCCGACTGCGGCAACTGGCACGGGCGGCGGGTCAGGACGACTTTTCCGTCTGCGTTATCGAGAAGGGCTCGGAAGTCGGCGCGCACATCCTGTCCGGTGCGGTCATGGAGACCCGCGCACTCGACGAGCTGCTGCCGGACTGGCAGGAGCGCGGCGCGCCGCTCAACACGCCGGCCGGGGACGACCGGTTCATGCTGCTGACCGAGAAACGGGCACTACGTCTGCCCACACCCCCGCAGATGCACAACAGCGGCAATTATATCGTCAGCCTGGGGAACGTGTGTCGCTGGCTGGCGGAACAGGCCGAGGCGATCGGCGTCGACGTCTTCCCCGGGTTCGCCGCGGCGGAAGTCCTGTATCAGCCGGATGGCGCGGTAAAGGGTGTCGCAACCGGCGACATGGGCATCGAAAAGGACGGCAGCCGCAGCGCCAATTACGTGCCGGGCGTCGAGCTACACGCCCGCCAGACCTTCTTTGGCGAGGGCTGTCACGGCTCGCTGAGCAAGCAGGTCATCCAGCGCTTTGACCTGCGCGCCGATGCCGATCCGCAGACCTACGGGCTGGGCATCAAGGAACTCTGGGAGATCGACCCGGCGAAGCATGAGGCCGGCCGGGTCATGCACAGCATCGGCTGGCCGCTGGACAGCGCCACCTACGGCGGCGCCTGGCTGTATCACCTGGAAGACAATCTGGTCTCCATCGGCTTCGTCGTCGGGCTCGATTACCGGAATCCCTACCTGTCGCCGTTTCAGGAAATGCAGCGGTTCAAGACCCACCCGACAATCCGACCGCTGCTCGAGGGTGGCCGCCGGATATCCTACGGCGCCCGCGCCCTGGTCGAGGGCGGCCTGCAGTCACTGCCGCGCACGCATTTCCCCGGAGGCGTCCTGATCGGCGACTCGGCCGGCTTCCTCAATGTGCCCAAGATCAAGGGCACGCATGCGGCGATGAAATCCGGCATGGTCGCCGCCGAAGCCGTGTTCGATGCCCTGCAGGCCGATGACAGCGAGCACCTGAATGTCGCCAGTTACGGTGAACGCCTGCGCGACTCCTGGCTCTGGGACGAGTTGCATCGGGTACGCAATATCCGGCCCGGCTTCGCCCGCTTCGGTCTCTGGGGCGGTCTGCTGCATGCGGCGGTGGACAGTTATGTCTTCCGCGGCAAGGCACCCTGGACACTCGCCAATCACGCGGACCACGAGCAACTGGACGAAAAGACCCGTCACAAGCCGATCGACTATCCGAAGCCGGATGGCAAGCTGACCTTCGACCGGCTGTCCTCGGTCCAGCTATCGAATACGAACCACGAAGAGAATCAGCCGAGTCATCTGCAGTTGAAGGACGATACCGTTCCGGTCCAGATCAACCTGGCGCGCTACGACAGCCCCGAACAACGGTACTGCCCGGCCGGCGTCTACGAGATCGTGGAACAGAACGGCGTGCCGGCCTTGCAGATCAACGCGCAGAACTGCGTCCACTGCAAAACCTGCGACATCAAGGACCCGACCCAGAACATCAACTGGGTCACACCGCAGGGCGGGGACGGGCCGAATTACCCGAACATGTAAGGCGGCGCATGACGCCGTGGGTTTCCGCAGCCGACGGGTTGCCGCAAGACGGCAGACAGAGCGACGCTGGAGTCGACGATATGGCATCCGGGAAAGAACACCAGAAAGACCGTGGTCGGGACCAGCGCCCCGGCATTCTGGCGGTGATGCAGAGCACGCTGGCGGCGGCCTTCGGCGTGCAGTCCGAGGAGGCGCGGCAACGCGACTTCCAGCACGGACGGCCGCTGCCATACATCATTGCCGGCACCATTTTCACGGTGCTGTTCATCCTGGTGCTGGTGCTGATCGTGCGCGTGGTGCTCCGTAGCGCCGGCGTCTGACAGACAACGAGCCCCGAAGACGGGAAACGGGGCCTATCCGTGAAGCCAGACCGGGTCGCCGACCCGCACCTGACTGTCGCCCGACGCCTGGCCGTAGATGCCGAGATTCTGATCCGCTCTCTGTACCACGGTGCGCAGGACGCCCTTGTCCTCGCCGAAATCCCTTTGCGCACGCGCCGTCGCGCCGCAACGCGGCGTGGTGTCAGTGCAGTCGAGAACGATGTCGCCCAGCGCGAGCTGCCTGCCCACCCAGGCCTGCTCGGCAAACCCCTCGTATTCCGGCAGGGTTTCAATCACCAGATTGGGCCGGAAACGCCGCAGGTCCCAGTCGGAATCGGGATCGATCTGCTTGAAGCAGGTCATGGTCGCGGTGGTGATGATATGAATCGGTGCCACCAGAAAAAACGTCCCGGGCATGGAGACGTAATCCCTTGCATTCTGGGGCATGTCGCTGAAATCCGGCAGCGGCTCGCCCTCCTCCCGCTCGAAGGTCGCCTTGAGCTCTTCCAGCCAGGCGTGACCATTCGCCTTGTAGCGGCGAAACCGGGCCAGATCCATGTCGGGAAGCAGAGGCTCCAGCCGCGAGGGATGCCTGGTCAGCGCGGTTAACGAGGCATGTACCGTGGGATCATCGCTGCCCTGAACGGTGCCGTCCGGAAACAGGATATCCACCGGATCTTCCGGCGAAACCCGCGCCCCGTTGCGCCAGCTGGCAGTGCAACGCAGCAGATCGGGGCGAAACTTGCAGCTCTGGATTTCATCCCGCTGCTCGTCCCGGATCGCCCAGATGCGATCACCGGCGAGTCCGGATTCCCCCAGCAGACAGGACTGCACGCTCTCGCCGGCCATGCCCTTGACCGGATAACGCCAGATTTCACGGATCGTACCGACTTGGCGCATGGTTCGAGGGCACTCCTTCATCAATGCCGGAAACACCGCAACCCGGAACTTTTAACATCGGCCTTTCGGGACCTCTGGGCCTGGACCCTTGAACCTTGAACTTCAGAGCTTTTTCGTCAACTCCGGCACCACATCGAACAGATCCGCCACCAGCCCGTAATCCGCGACCTGGAAGATCGGGGCATCCTCGTCCTTATTGATGGCGACGATGACCTTGGAGCCGGACATACCGGCCCAGTGCTGGATTGCGCCTGAGATGCCGACGGCGATATAGAGCTCGGGTGCGACCACCTTGCCGGTCTGACCGACCTGATAGTCATTCGGCACATAGCCGGCATCGACGGCCGCGCGGGAGGCGCCCAGCGCAGCGCCGAGCCGGTCGGCCAAAGCCTCCAGAATGCGGAAATTCTCGCTGCTACCGAGACCGCGGCCGCCGGATACGACGACCCGGGCGGCGGTCAGCTCCGGCCGATCCGACTCGGTCAGCTCACGCGAGACGAACCGGGACAGGCCGGTATCGGCGACCGGCGTCAGTTCGTCGATGTCCGCCACCCCGCCCGTGGCCGGCGCCTTGTCGAAGGCGGTACCGCGAACGGTGATCACCTTCACCGCGTCGCTGGACTGCACCGTGGCCAGCGCATTGCCGGCGTAGATCGGACGCACGAAGGTGTCCGGGGACTGGACCGCCATGATGTCGGAAACCTGAGCCACATCCAGCAGTGCCGCAAGCCGCGGCAGGATATTCTTGCCGACCGTGGTGGCAGTCGCCAGCACATGACTGTACTCGGCCGCGATACTCTGCATCAGCGCCGCGATGTTTTCGGCCAGCGGCTCTGCGTAGTGCTCTGCTTCGCTCAGGCGCACACGGCTCACGCCCTCGATCCGCGCGGCCTGCTCGGCCACCTCGCGGCAGGCATGGCCTGCGACCAGCACGTGCACCTCGTCGCCGATGGCACGGGCGGCGGTGACTGCCACGCGGGTGGCATCGCCCAGCATGTGATTATCGTGTTCGGCAAGTACCAGGCTGGACATGATCAGATCACCTTCGCGTCGTTTTTCAGCTTTTCCACGAGCTCGTCCACGCTCTGCACGCGGATACCGCCCTCGCGTTCAGGGGGCTCGGCCACCTGCAGAACCTTCAGTCGCTGCTCGATGGCCACCCCGAGCTCGTCGGGCGTCAGCGTTTCCAGCGGCTTTTTCTTCGCCTTCATGATTGCCGGCAACTTGGCAAAGCGCGGCTCGTTCAGACGGAGATCCGCGGTCACTACCGCCGGCAGGGTCAGGGCCAGCGTTTCCAGGCCACCGTCGATCTCGCGAGTCACTTTCAGGCCGCCGTTGGCCAGCGCCACTTCGGATGCGAATGTGCCTTGCGACCAGCCCAGCAGGGCCGCCAGCATCTGCCCGGTCTGGCTGGCGTCATCATCGATCGCCTGCTTGCCGAGAACCACAAGACCCGGCTCTTCCCGCGCCACCAGGGCCTGCAACAGCTTGGCTACCGCAAGGGGCTCGAGCGCGGCGTCCGTCTCGATCAGCAGGCCGCGATCGGCACCCATGGCCAGCGCCGTCCGCAGGACGTCCTGACACTGCGGCACGCCGATCGACACCGCGATCACCTCGTCCGCGTCACCTGCCTCCTTCAAGCGCACCGCCTCTTCCACGGCGATTTCGTCAAAGGGATTCATGGACATCTTGACGTTGGCGGTTTCGACATCGCTGCCGTCAGCCTTGACCCGAATCTTGACGTTGTAGTCCACCACCCGTTTGACGGGGACGAGAATTTTCATGCTGACTCCATTCGACGTGGCCGGGCGATGGCCCGGACATAACGGCCGCGGTCCCGGAACGGCGAGCCGTGGAAACGCCGCGAGGGGCGCGGGTGCGGTCTGAAAAACAAGCGCTTGCGATGGCCGCGAAGCTTATGGCGCGACCCGAAGAGTGTCAACGCGACGGCGAGGCCGACAGCCGCCACACATGTTATTCTATTGCAGTACTCGCGTCGGGAATCACGCATGTCGGATCCGATCGTCACACCCTTCCGCAGCAACACGCATAATCACCGTCGCTGCGTCGACACGGCCATGGCCCGGGCCGAAGAACGTTGCTCGCGCCGCGGCGTGCGCCTGACCCCGATCCGGCGTCGGGTGCTGGAGCTGATCTGGCGTCGACACGAGCCGGTCAAGGCTTATGATCTGCTCGATCAGCTCCGCGAGGAACATAGGGCAGCCGCACCGCCGACCATTTACCGGGCGCTGGATTTCCTGCTCGGCGAAGGGCTGGTGCATCGCATCGAGAGCCTTAATGCCTATGTCGGCTGCGGCGACCCGAACCATCCGCACCTCGGCCAGTTCCTGATCTGCGAGCGCTGTAACGCGGTGGCCGAGATGGACGACGACGACATCCAGCAACTGCTGGCGCGCAAGGCCGCGACCCAGGGATTCCAGGTGAATTGGCAGACCATCGAGATCAATGGCGTCTGCCCGGCCTGCGTTGCCGAGGGCATCAACGGGAAACGCGAACGCAAAACCGAGTAACAGGCGCATTCCGGTTGCCGGTAGCGTTGCCGCTGACCGCTAATCCGCCTATCGTTCTCTGATGCCTCTGACAGGGCGCCGGGAGCCGTCTGATCCGGCTACGCCGCCAGACCTGCCACGCGCTCATCGAAAGAACGGACTTGCATGCTATGACGTCATCCCGATCCGGCCGCCTGCTTGCCCTCGGCGTACTTCTGGCGAGCTTCGCCGCAGCGCCGTTGCAGGCCGAGCCGCTGGACCTCATGGAAACCTTCCGTCTGGCCGAAAACCAGGATCCGCGCCTGCGTGCCGCAGAAGATCGCTTCCGCGGCAGCGAGGAAGCCCTTAACCAGGCGCGGGCGCTGTTTCTGCCGGAAGTCAATCTGGAGGCTGAATCAGCCTACAACTGGGAAAACACCCGCTTCGGCGGCCTGCCGCGGCGCTCTACCGATTACGAAAGCTGGAATGCCGGCGTGGTCGCCCGCCAGCCCCTGTTCCGCATGGAAAACTTCGCCGCCCGTCGCCAGGCCGATATCTTTATCGATACGGCAACGCTCGATCTGGCCCGCGTGCGGGAGGAACTGGTGCTGCGGACCAGCGAAGTCTATTTCGACATCCTGCTGGCGCAGGACCAGCTGGGCACCGTGGACGCCGAGCTGGTCGCCATCGAGCGGGAGCTGCAGCGCGCGAAACGGGCGCTGGAGGTCGGCACAGGGACGGTGACCGACGTGAACGACGCGCAGGCCCGCTTCGATCTGGTCCAGGCGGACCGATTGCGTGCAGAAAACAATCTCTCCATCGCCCGGGAAAATCTCCGGCGGCTGATCGACCGGCCGGTGGGTGAATTGATGGGCCTGCAGGAGGACTTCCGCGCCGAGCCGCCGGAACCCGCAGACTCTGCCGCCTGGGCACGCCGCGCCGAAGCGCGCAACCTGCAGGTCCTGCTCACGGAACAGGGCTTCGAGCGCGCCCGCGAAGACGTGGAACTGGAGCGTGCCAATCGCTATCCACGGGTGGATGTGGTGGCCCGCTACGGCCGCAACTTCCAGGGCGAGGTCGGTGGCGGCGGTGCCGGCACGGCCGGTGCCGGCGCCCAGCCCATCGGCGGCAGCCTGCGCAGCGAGCAGGCGAGCATCGGCCTGCAACTCACCATGCCGCTTTACACCGGCGGCGCCACGAGCTCGCGCATCCGCGAACAGCAGGCGGAGCGCGATGCCACCTTCAGTGACACGCTGGACGCCAAGCGCACCGCGGCCATCGACGCCGAATCCACCTATCTGAACCTGGTAACCAATCTGCGTCAGATCGAGGCCCTGGAGCAGGCCCTGCGCTCGATCCGCAGCACCGAACAGTCGACCCAGCGGGGCCTCGAAGTGGGCCTGCGGACCACGCTGGATCTGCTGAACGTCCAGCGCGAGCGTTTCGAGACCGAACGGCAACTCTCCGAGGCCCGCTACAGCTACCTGCTGAACTACCTGCGCCTGCTGGCGGCTGCCGGCGCAGCCGTCGACGATACCGGCATTCAGGATGTCAATTTCTTCCTGACCCGCGACCCCGGACCACGCGAGGTACCCGATGTGGATGCGGTGGACGAGGCGGATCGCGCAGAGGAACTGGACATCGGCGACGGCGTCGACCGGTGATCGGCAGGATCCGGCAGCTTCGTCTCAGGCTCGCATGCCTGGTCGTTCTGGGCACAGCCATGCTCACCGGCTGCGCCAGCCTGACCGGCATCAGTCAGGAGGACGCGTTCAGCAGTCCCCCACCATCGGTGGAACTGCGCGATGTCCCCTACCATCCGCAGGAAGCCTATCAATGCGGCCCGGCAGCCCTGGCCGAGGTGCTGGGCTGGACCGGTGTCGACGTCGAGCCGGAAGAGCTGGAACCATCGCTGTTCATCCCCGAGCGTCAGGGCACGCTGCAGGTCGAACTGATCAGTCAGACCCGGCAACGCGATCGGGTTCCCTACCTGCTGGACGGCAGCTTTGACGCTATCGTGGCCGAACTGGAAGCCGGCAATCCGGTGCTGGTTTTCCAGAATCTGAGTCTCGCCTGGTGGCCGATCTGGCATTACGCCGTGATTGTCGGCTACGACTCCGACGCGGAGGTCTTTATCCTCCGCTCGGGCGAACACAAGCGGATCGAAACGGAACTTGATCGCTTTCGTCGGACCTGGGATCGGGCCGACCGCTGGGCGCTGGTCGTGACCCGTGCCGATGAACCGCCAGCCACCGCCGTGCCGGCCAAATGGTTTCAGGCCGGTGCCGATCTGGAGCAGACCGGACGCAGCGAGACCGCCCGGACCGTTTACGAAACCGGTCGCGACCGTTGGCCCGAGCAGGCCGGATTTCATCTCGGACTGTTCAATCTGCATCACGCCGCGGGCGAACTCGACGCCGCGGAACAGGCTGTCCGTCAGGGGCTGGAGCAGGCCCGCGGCAACCACGGTGTGCTCTGGAACAATCTGGCCGGACTGCTGATGCAACACGAACAATGGGACGAGGCGACGACTGCTGCCGAGCAGGCGGTGGCCGCCGGCGGCCGCTTCAGCGAAACATTTGAACGGACCCTGCAACAGACCCACTGTCGCGGCGAGCAGGAATGCCTCGACCGCCTTGATTGACGGAGACGACACCATGGATCCACAGACCCGGACCGAACTGGAAGCCGCAGCATTCCGCACCCTCGTTGAGCATTTGCGGGAGCGTAAGGACGTGCAGAACCTGGACCTGATGAACCTGGCCGGCTTCTGCCGCAACTGCCTGTCGAAGTGGTATCTGGCCGCCGCCGAGGAACGCGGAATCGACATGGATTACGAACAGGCTCGGGAAATCATCTACGGCATGAGCTACGCCGAGTGGAAGGAAAAATACCAGCGATGACGCTGGTCTCCGCCGCCACGCTTGCCGAAACACTGGCGGCCAATCCCGGCTGGGTCGCCGTCCTGCTGTTTGTCATGGTGTTCGTCGAAGCACTGATCGTGGTCGGCTATCTGGTCCCGGCAGCCACGGTTCTTTTTTCGGTCGGCGCGCTGGCCGCCAGCGGTATCGTCTCGTTTCCGCTGGCCTTGATCGGGACGGCGGGCGGAGCCGCGCTGGGCGGGACCTTCAATTACTGGCTCGGCAGCCGCCTGCAACACCGTCTCGACGGACTGTGGCCCTTCCACCGCCATCCGGCACTGTTGCAGCGAAATCGCGAGTTCGTGATCCGCCACGGCGGCAAGAGCGTGTTTTTCGCACGCTTCAGCAAACCGTTCCGGCCCACCGTCTCGGCGGTCGCCGGGGCGCTCGGCATGGATGGCCGGCGCTTTGCCCTGTTCAATCTCTGGGGCGCCGTGCTCTGGTCCCTGTGCTATCTCGGCGCCGGCTATGCCCTCGGACTCTCGGTCGACTTCAGCCCCGGCCAGGCCGTCATGCTGTCCGTATTCTTGCTCGGATTCACCGCCAGCGCCATGGCGGTAATCGGCTTGCTTCGACACCTCCGGCTGCGTCGCATCAGCCACTGATCAACCTCCCGATCCACCCCGGTAACGCCCGGGGAACACCCTTGTTGTTTTCCTGCAACGGCACAATTGCGAAAAATACGCCTTCAGGCCTTGCATCCGTTTAGTAATGTTATATTATTTCGTTCTCTCATTGCGTGAACACAACAGTCTTGAAGGGCACTCTCATGAACAGACAATTCCTCAACGCTCCGGCATTGGGGGCAGCGTTTTTCGCTGCCCTTGCCGCGTCCGCCTCTGCTCATGGCCAGGGCGATGAGCGCAGCAGCCGTCTCGTGCTGTCGCCGGTGACGGTCACTTCCGATCCGTTCGGCGACCGATCCGTCGATGACCTGGTCTCCTCCACCACCGTAATCAGTGGCGACGACCTGGAACGCCGACGGCGGGGCACCATCGGTGATGTGCTGGAAGGTATTCCGGGGGTTGCCAACTCCGACTTCGGTCCGGGCGTCGGTCGCCCGGTGATCCGCGGCCTTCAGGGCTCGCGCGTGCTGGTCCTCGAGGACGGCATGCGCACCACCGACGTGTCCGCCGAAGGCGCCGATCACGCGGTGGGCGTCGATCCGCTGCGCGCCGAGCAGGTGGAAGTGATCCGTGGCCCGGCGGCGCTGATCTACGGTTCGGGTGCTGCCGGCGGCGTGGTCAACGTGGTCACCGACCGCTTCAATCCGGTGATTCCGGAAAACATCCGCGGTCGCCTCGGTGGCAGCTATGGCGACAACGGCAACGACCGCCAGGGGCATGTCTCGCTGGACATTCCGGTGGGCACCAATTTCGCGATCCGCGGCGACCTCAATGCCCGTCGCACCTCGGATTTCGACATCCGGGGCTATCAGACCGCCGACAGCCGCACCCGCAAGCGCGACAAGTTGATCAACAGCGACATCGAGAACGACAGCTATTCCATCACCGGCATGTTCTCCGGCGAGTGGGGCTATGTCGGCCTCGGCTACAGCTACTGGGAAACCGACTACGGCATCCCGGAGAACTTCTTCCCGATTCCCCGCGACCAGGGTGGCTTCTCGGACGATTTCGAGCGCGTCTTCGCCGAGTCGGACACCTTCGACCTGCGCAGCGAAATCTACAATCCGTTTGCCGGCTTCTCGGCAGCGCGGCTGAAGGTCTCCTATTCCGAGTTCGAACAGGAAGAGGTGGAGTTCGAGTTCGACCGGAGCACCCGCCGCCTGGACGAGCGGATTGTCGAAGCGGAGTTCGAAAAGGACGAGCTGGACGTGCGGCTGGAACTGCTGCATGACCCGATCGCCGGCATGAACGGCGTGATCGGTTTCGAGTTCGTCGATACCGATTTCGAAGCCGACGACCCGCGCGGCGACGAACGCGGCTTTTACGTCCGTCCGAACGAGACTCGATCCATGGCGCTGTTCAGCGTCCAGGAGCTGCCCACCGAGTTCGGCAAGCTGGAATTCGGCGCGCGCATCGGTCGGGAGCGATCCAGCTCTGACGACGTGATCGGTTCCAGGATCGAAGGCACAGTGGACGCCGACGGTAATTTCGTGCCGCTGCAGGAGAGCATCGGCTCACGCAGCTTCACCCTGCTGAGCTTTTCGGTCGGCGCGCTGGTGGATGTCGGCGACGACCACCATTTCCGGACCTCGCTGACCGCCACCGAGCGAGCACCGTCATCGGAACAGATCTATGCCTTTGGCCGCCACGCTGCCGCCGGCACGTTCGAGGTGGGCGACCCGGATCTGGAAAAGGAAACCTATCTGAACTTCGAAGTCGGCTTTGATCGCCACAGCGGTCCGTTCCGCTATGACGCCACGGCCTTCTACAACCGGGTGGACGATTTCACCTACCTGGAGTCGGTGGACGACGGCACCGGCAACCCGGTCTTCGTCAACGATGTCGGCGAACGCGAGGGCAATCAGCGCAACCAGCTGGTGTTCAACGAACAGGACGATGCCGAGTTCTACGGTGTTGAGTTCGGCTCCTCGCTGGAACTGATCCAGCCCGGCCCGAACACCCTGCCGCTTAACATGCGCGTCAGCGGTGACTACGTCCGCGGTCGCCTGCGCAGCGGCGGCAACCTGCCGCGCATCACGCCGCCCCGTGTCGGTGTCGGCTTCGACACCAGCTGGCAGGACTTCGACTTCGGCGTCGACTACCAGCGCGTGATGCCGCAGACCCGCACCGGCACCGCCGAGAGCAGGACGTCGGGTTACCACCTGTACGGTTTCGACGTGGGCTACCACCCGTCCAACGTCGACGGCCTGCGGGTCTACCTGGCCGGCCGCAACCTCGGCAACGAAAGCGGCCGCCGCCACCAGAGCTTCTTCAAGGACGAAGCGCCGATCATCGGGCGGGCCTTCTACGCCGGTTTCCGTTATGACTTCGGCGGCTGACAAGGGCCTGAATCAGGGCCAGGCAAGAGCCATGGACTGACCAGCCACAGGGACCGTGGTCCAAGCCCGCGACACGAGAGTGTTGCGGGCTTTTTTATGAGCCGCCTGGTATCAGGAAATCGTCGGTGGACGGCGGAGGAACGTCGGCCACAGGGCCGCGGCCGTCGAGCGTCCACGGACGGACTTGCAGCGTTCCCGGAGGGCGACCGGCCGCCCCGGCCACGACGCTGAGTTTCGTCGCCAGGCAAACCGCAATCGGGGAAAGTCGTGCGACAAGATCAGGGCTTGCCTATGGGGAACGCAGCGCGGCAAAGGCGTCGGTTTCGTCGGTGACGGGGTCCGGCATGTCGGCAGCCGCCTCGCCCACCAGCCCGGAGAAATCGAACAAGGCGTCGTCTGCCAGATGCGACGGCTTCACGTTCTGCAGACTGCGCAGAATAATGTTGAGCCGCTTCGGTTCGTCACGCTCCCACTGCTGCAGCATGCGCCGGATTTCGGCCCGCTTGAGGTTTTCCTGCGAACCGCAGAGGTCGCAGGGGATGATCGGGAACTCACGCAATTCGGCATAGCGCTCCAGATAGCGCTCCGGCACATAAGCCAGCGGCCGGATCACCACATGCTCGCCACTGTTGCTGCGCAGCTTTGGCGGCATGGTTGCCAGCTTGCCGCCGTAAAACATGTTAAGGAACAGTGTCGCGATCAGATCGTCCCGGTGATGACCCAGCGCGATCTTGGTCATTCCCATTTCGGCCGCTGCGGCATAGAGTGCACCGCGACGGAGCCGGGAGCACAGCGAACACATGGTCTTGCCGTCAGGGATCACGCGCTTGACCACGCTGTAGGTGTCCTGCTCGAGAATGCGATACGTAACACCCAGGCGTTCCAGATAGTCCGGCAGAATGTGCTCGGGCCAGCCCGGCTGCTTCTGATCCAGATTGACCGCAGTGATTTCGAAGCGGATCGGTGCCCGATCACGCAGCAGAAGCAGCATGTCCAGCAGCGCGTAAGAATCCTTGCCGCCGGACAGACAGACCATGACCCGGTCACCATCCTCTATCATGCGGTAGTCGCTGACCGCATTGCCGGTCAGATAGGTGAGGCGTTTTTCAAGATTTTTCAGGTTCATGGCTTGTCCCGGGGCGACAGGATACGGGTCGCCGGTTATAGCATCCGGGTCAGCTGCAGAACAACGCAACGAGCTGTTCGACCAACGCGAACGTGCGAATAGATCAGCGTCTCCTTAAGAAAGCGATGACTTGAGCAAACACCGATTGATTCGCACCACTGCTTTGGAGCCCCGGCATGGCTGATCGAGACGGAGCCGAGTTTTCAGCCTGGAATCCGGGGCTGGAAGCCGACCTTCCCGAGCGTTACAAATCCCTGGAGACGATTCATCGACCGTCCAACGTCGATTCCCGTCTGTCCGAAATCCCGGAACTGATGGCCCTCACCGGCCTCCCGGAAGAGGAACTGGTGTTCTTCCGGGCGGAGCGCCTGATGCTGCACGAATTGATCGTCCAGGTCACGGGGGACATCGTGGTCCTGGAGGGTGAAGAAGAGGAACTGCTGGGACAGAACTTTCGCAGCATCGCTCTCAAGATCCTCAACGACTACCTTGCCCCCCGGATGCCGACGTTCCGGCAGGAGCACCAGCGCCTGCATGACGATATACACGGCCGCGTGGAGCAGATCCTGGCCACGGCATTCGCACCGGAACCCGCAGCCACCGATGCCGGGCCCCGCTCCTGGCTCAGCCGCTGGTTCGGCAGGCGCCGGCCACCCCGCCGTCAGCCTGACTCCCGATCCATCGAGGAACGCCATCTGGATCTGACCCGGGGCATCAAGGAAAAGGGCCTCGCGGCGCAGGACGAGCTGGAGCGGGCCATCTACAAGAGCAGTTACCGCGTCCTGAACGCCATCGGCGGCACCCAGGGCCATATCGGCGTGGACCGGGATCTGCTGGCCCGCCTGATCACGCGGCATGTGTGCAACGACTTCGGCAGCCGGCACCTCGGCCGGCAGATCGCCCCGCATGTCGAGCGCGCCATCGATGACGAGGGCTATGAACGGCTTCCGCTGGCCCGCGAGCCGATCCTGATCAGCCTCAAGGGCGCCTCGGCCGCGGGCAAGAGTTCCCTGCGTCCGTTCCTGCGAGACACCCTGCGGGATCTGGGCATCCAGCCGGACCATTACGGAACCCTCTCCCCGGACATCTGGCGCCGGCTGCTGCTCGACTATGAGGCCCTGGGCGAAGCCTACAAGTATGCCGGTCGACTGGCCGGCAAGGAACTCAGGCTGATCGACGCCAAGCTGGATCGCTACATCCGGGACAAGGCAGAACGCCACAATTCCATTCCGCACCTCCTGATCGACCGCTTCCGCTTCGACAGCTTCGCCATGGACAAGGTCCCGCAACTGCTCGATGCCACTTACGCGAAGCATGTCACCACCATGTACTTCTATTTCATCGTCACGCCTCCGGAGGCAACCGTGGAGCGCGGCTGGGAGCGGGGACTGACGCGGGGTCGCTACAAGGCGGTGGAGGACTTCCTGGGGCACTGCATCGAGGCCTATGACGGCATGCCCAGATTGCTGTTCAAGTGGCTGGACAGCCCGCGCCCGCATCTCGAATATCACTTCCTGGACAACAGCGTGCCCAAGCACACGCCGCCGACGACCATCGCCCATGGCAACCGTGATGTGCTGCACATCCTGGACCCCATGGGTCTGGTCAACATCGACCGCTACAGGAAGATCAACACCCTGGCGACCTGCCCGGAAGAGGTCTATCCCGACGACGAGAGTCTGACCATCGCCAGGAACTGCACCTTCATCAGGCAATGCATCGCCAGGGTGCCGGAAGTACGCTTCGTCGACGCGGCCACCGGCCAGGTCTACCTGCAGGCCTCGGCAGGCCGGTTCTCGGTGGTGGACGCCGGCACTCTTGAAGCCAGGCGGGAGGACCCGGAAACTGCGGAGTTGTTCGCCACGATCGGGGTGCCCGAGAGTTAAGGACGCGCTGATTTATTCCCACGTCTGCGCCCGATACCGGTTTCGGTCAGTTGGCAAGTCGCAGTGCGCAGCCTTGTTCAGAAGTTCAGGGTCGTCGCCTCGGAGGGTTGCCCGCGCCGGATGGTGACGGACTGCAGATTGTCCCGCAGCTCGTCACGGATGGCGTTGTCGGCGGCTTCCGGGTCATCGCTCAGGGCGTTGCAGGTGAAAGACACCTGGTAGCTGCCGGAGCGCAGCGGCGGTGTCAGATAATCCCCGTCGACATTCGTGGAGACAACAACGACCGGATCGTTTTCGGAATTCGCCGGGCCGCGGATGTCCCGCGGGGTGGCATCGTCGCGAAACACGTAAACGGCGCGATCATCGGGATCGACACCCGGGCAGGCCGCGACATTGCCGTCCAGATAGCCGGCCTGATCGAGGCGAACCATGTAACCGGCAGGCCGGAAGTCATAACCAACCACCCGATCGTTTTCTTCCACCGGCAACACCGCCGATGCGGTATTGATCACCAGCACGAAATCGTTACCACCGGCCGTGCGGACGCTGTAACCCGATTCGAAGGTGGTGATCTCGATGTCCAGGGGCAGTCCGTCGATCTCGGAACCGGGCGGCTCGAAGCCGCTGAAGGCGCGGAGCACGAAGCCGCGGTAACTGCCGGATGGCAGATCAAAGCCGGTGTTGACCAGCACCCCGCCGGAGTCCGCTGCGGCAAAGATGCTGAAATCGTCCTCGGCGAAATCGAAGCGCGGGTTGGAGGCGCCGCTGCGCTGGAACTCCACGCCATCCAGAGTCAGCACGAAGGTGTTGTAGCCACTGGCCTGGGCGGCCAGAACGCTGATGGAAGCGGAGCCATCACCGTTGCCGCGGTTGTCCCCGTTACCGTCGCTGCTGCTACCGCCGAGATCCACGAATTCCAGGCGACAGCCGGTCAGTCCGAAACCGGCAAGGAAAAGCGCGGAAATCACGTAGCGGGCAATCATAAGAAAACCCTGAAGGGTCCGACACGACTTTTGAGCCTATCGAACCCGTCAGGGCATGTCACTGAACGGCAAACGCTTGAAGCTTAGTCGTCGTTGCCATCCTCTTCGTCGTCTTCCTCGTCTTCATCCTCGCCGGCATCAACCGGTTCGGCATCATCCGGGAAATCGACACGGGTGCGTTCACCAGCCACAACCGGCACAGAGCCGTTAACAAAGGCGAAAGGTATTTCGTCGTCCTCGTTGGGATCATCCTGATCGGCATCAAAGGTCAATGCGACGGTATAGGTGCCCGGAGCAAGGAAACCGGCGTTATAGCTATAGCGCCACTCTTCGTTGCCCTCCTCGTCCTCGGTAATCTGCAACCGCACATTCGACGTTGTTACGGGATTTCCGGGGGCCTCAATGTCATCGCCATCTTCGACCGCCTCTATGAACACGGGCAGGAGCGGCTGGTCTTCGCCATCGTAGACATAAACGGCCAGGCCCGGACACGCGAAATAGCCAGCCTCGTCCTCGTGGTGCATGCACTGTCCGTTATCAATCAGAGACTCGTCGACCTCGCCAAAGATCACGCCCACATCTGCATTCTCGATGATTCGCAGACCCGTTCGGCGCATGCGGTGAAAACCATCGAACCGGGGACCGGTTCCTTCGGTAATCAGCTTTCTGAGATCGAAGTCGACCGTCAAGCCTACAAAACCGTCAGCCGGTATCGTAAAACCACCTTGTGTCTGGACACCGGCCTGAGCACCGCCCGGGATAACAAGCTGTTCCCGCAACGGCTCGCCGCTGCCCCGGGTATCGGGACGGAATTCGATGAATGACGTCGTTACCAGCCGGCTTTGTCCCGGACTGGCCGACGGGTCTGCCTCCACCTTGAAGCGAATCCATTGATAATCCCCGGCTGGAATCTCCTCGTCCTCAAACAGCAAGAAACTGTCCTCGCCCTGCAAGGCGAGCAGATCGATTTCCTGGATCTCATCAAAGGTGATAACCACGTCGTCGCCGCCACTGCGGCTCAATTCCACCTCTGTGAACTTGAGTACAACCTTGCTCGCGTCATTCACCGGCGCATCGGTCACAGCCAGACTCATCTGCCCGGTGTCACCGCCGCCGCTACTGCTACTCCCACCACTGCTACCGCTGTTGCAGGCCAAAAGGCCTGCGGTTGCCGCCACCAGACCAAGCTGCCAGATTCGTTTTCCGGTAATCGTCATGGTCAATGCCCCACTTGTTTTTTAAGACGCAGCAGAACCCTGTTGCCACGTTCGCAACCCGAGTCTAAACCAGCCCCTTGCACGGTATGGAGTCTGAATGTGACGACAGTGACGCCACATGGTGACGCGGACGACAGGCGCTGTGCCATCCGACAATTTTTCGACGAAACGCCTTGCGAATAACCGTCAGGACGCCGCAGTCAGCGCCTGATCGATGTCCCAGAGAATGTCTTCCAGGGTTTCAATACCGATGGACAGGCGGACCATGTCCGGGCTGACGCCGGCGGCCTGCTGCTGCTTGTCATTGAGCTGGCGGTGGGTGGTGCTGGCGGGATGAATGACCAGACTGCGCGCATCGCCGACATTGGCCAGGTGGCTCAGGAACTGGCAGTTCTCGATGAAGCGCACGCCGGCCTCGTGGCCGCCGTGGATGCCGAAGGTGAACACCGAACCGGCGCCGCGCGGCAGATACTTCCTCGCCAGCGCATGATAGGGGCTGTCCGGCAGATCGGCGTAATTCACCCAGGAGACTTTCGGATGGGATTCGAGGAAGCGGGCGACGCCCAGGGCATTCTCGCAATGGCGCTCCATGCGCAGCGGCAGCGTCTCGATACCCTGCAGCAGCAGCCAGGCATTCATCGGCGACAGGCTGGGGCCGAGGGTGCGCAGCGTCTCCACCCGCGCCTTGGTGATGAAGGCGAAGTCGCCGAAGGTCTCGTAGAAGCGGATGCCGTGATAGCCCTCCGACGGCTCCAGCATCTCCGGGAAGTTGCCGTTGTCCCAGGGAAATGTCCCGGATTCCACGATCACGCCACCCAGGGTGGTGCCATGGCCGCCGAGATACTTGGTCGCGGAATGCACGACGATATCGGCACCATGCTCGATCGGCCGGCACAGATGCGGGCTCGCCAGCGTGTTGTCGATGATCAGCGGCAGACCGGCCTCGTGCGCCACCTGGGCGATGGCCTCGATATCCGGCACATTGCCCAGCGGGTTGCCGATGGTCTCGGCATACAGGCAGCGGGTGTTCTCGGTAATCGCGGCGCGGAAGTTTTGCGGATCCTCCGGATCGACAAAGCGGGTCTCGATGCCCATGCGCCGGAAGGTCACGTTCATCTGGCTGTAGGTGCCGCCGTAGAGCGTGCGTGCAGCGACGATCTCGTCACCGTGACGGCATAAGGTCAGCAGCGCGGTCATCTGCGCCGCCATGCCGGATGCTACGGCCAGCCCGGCGCGGCCGCCCTCCAGCGCCGCGACGCGCTCTTCCAGCACCGCCGTGGTGGGGTTGGTCATGCGCCCGTAGATATTGCCGAAGGTCTGCAGATTGAACAGGCTCGCCGCGTGATCGGGGCTGTCGAACACGAACGAGGTGGTCTGGTAGATCGGCACGGCACGCGAACCGGTGGCTGCATCCGGGATCTGCCCGGCGTGCAGACAAAGGGTTTCGATGCCGAATTCGCGGTCAGCCATGAAGCGTCCAGTCCGTTTCTTGTCGGGGTGTCAGAGAGGGCGTCGCGCGGAAATCACGCCGGTGTTCACGCCCATCCAGTTGAGGCCGCCGAACAGCCGGGCGTGCTCGATCTTGACGCAGCGATCCATCACCACCTGCAGGCCTAGCACCTCGGCCCGGCGCGCTGCCGCGTCGTTCACCACACCGAGTTGCAGCCAGAAGGTCCGGGCGCCGATAGCGGCGGCCTGCTCCACCAGCGCCGGCGCCTCCTCCGCCCGGCGGAACACATCCACCATGTCCACCGGCTCGGGAATGCTGGCCAGATCCGGATAGCAGCGCTCGCCGAGCACCTCGTCGTAGCCCGGGTTCACCGGAATGATGCGGTAGCCGTGATCCTGCATGTACTTGGCGGCAAAGTAGCTGGGGCGGTACCAGTTGGCGGACAGCCCTACCACCGCGAGTGTGCGGGTCTGCTGCAGGATGTGTCGCAGGGTGCTGATGTCGTCGCGCGCCACACCTAGAACCGCTGCTTCGCCATCCACGGGATGATGCGATCGAAGGCTTCCTCGATCTTGTCCATCGACGTGGAGTAACTGATGCGCAGGGAGTTGATGCAGGATTCGCCGAAGGCATCCCCCGGTACCGTGCAGACGCCGGTCTCGCGCAGCATGTTCAGTGCCACGGTGTTCGCGTTCACGTGTTCCGGCAGCGACGGGAACATGTAGAACGCGCCCTGGGGCCAGTAGCCGGTCATGTGTGGCGTATCGGCGATCAGTTGCACCAGGCGGTCACGCCGCGCGGCATAGTCCGAGACCATGTCGGTGATACACGTCCGGTCGCCCTTCAGCGCGGCCACACCCGCCCATTGCGCCGGTGTATTCGCCACCGTGGTGGTGAACATGTGATACCGGCGCAGCTTCTTGATCGCACCCTGGCTGGAGATGATCCAGCCGATGCGCAGGCCCGCCATGCTGAAGGTCTTGGAGAAACTGGACACCACCATGATGTTATCCAGATCCACGGCATGCCGGAGCACGCTCGGGTACTCCATGTCATCCAGGATCAGATGATCGTAGACTTCGTCACTGAAAACGTAGATCCCCCGGTAGGCACACTCCTCACAGATGGCCTCGATGGTTTCCCGCGGGTAGATCGTGCCGGTGGGGTTGCTCGGCGAGTTGAGCACCACGCCGTAGGTATTCGGACCCATGGCGTCGATGACTTCCTGCGGATCAAGCTGATGGCCGGCTTCGGCGCGGGTCGGGACGTACTTCACCTCGCCACCATTGAGCCGGATCAGCGGCGCATACAGCAGGAACGTCGGATCGGAGACGATGAATTCCCGCCCCGGCGCCGAGGTGGCAGTCAGAGCCAGATACATGGCCTCGGTAGCGCCGGTGGTGACCAGAATATTGTCTTCGGTGATGGTCCGGCCGTTGCGTTCCGAATAATAGTCGGCGAGGGCCGTGAGCAGTTCCGGCAGCCCGGCATCCATGGTGTAGCCGGTGTGCCCGGCGCGCAGAGCATCGATATGCGCCTGCACGATGTGGTCGGGGGTCGGAAAGTTCGGCTGGCCGATGGACAGATGAATGACATCTTCCATCTCCGCCGCCATGTTCACCATGCGCCGGATACCGGCAACCGGGATGGCGCGAAGCGACGGACTCCAGGTCGCGTCCTCGATATCCTCGACCTCCGCCAGATCGGTTTCGACCGGATTCACAACCATTTCACAACTCCCGAAAACGACGCCGCAGCAACAGACTTCCAGTCGACTATGTCTGCGGCGTGAGTAGCGGTCAAGCGGCACATGATGCCTGCATTTTCTCGCACCATGATGGGCCGTCCGGCAACGAAAACGCCCCGTCCCGGCACATCTTTCACCGCTTGTTGACGCTGCTCGCCGCGGCTCTGTAACTTCACCGGTCGGACAGCCGCGCAGGCATGGGGGAAGCGGATGCAGGACCAACCGCAGATTGCGATCGTCACGGCACAGGATGAAGGCTGGCCGCCGGGGCTGGAATCGCTTTCCGGATCCGCCGAATTGTTGCTGGCCAACGACCGCGCCAGCCTCACCGATGCGCTGGCCCGCGCCGACATCCTGATGGTCACCGATTTCCGCACCGACCTGCTTGCGGACTGCTGGCCCGCCGAGCACCGCATCCAGTGGATTCACGCCACCAGCGCCGGCGTCGACGCGCTGATGATCCCGCCGATTCGCGACAGCGACATTCCGGTCACCAACGCCCGCGGCATCTTCGATCGACCCATCGCCGAGTTCGTGCTGGGGCTGATTCTCTGCTTTGCCAAGGACTTCCCGGGATCACTGCACTATCAGGCGCAACGGGAGTGGGTCCATCGCGAGACGGAGCGCATCGCCGGCAAGCGCGTGCTGATCGTCGGCGCCGGGTCGATCGGTCGGCAAATCGGTCGCCTGCTGGGCGCAGCCGGACTGGAGATCACCGCCCTCTCCCGCTCGGCCCGCGACAACGATCCGGACTTCGGCCGCGTGCATGCCGCGGGGGATCTGGCCGAGTTGCTGCCGACTGCGGACTACGTCGTGGTCGCGGCGCCGCTGACACCGGACACCGAAGGCCTTTTCGATGCTGCGGCCTTCGCCCGCATGCAGCCGTCCGCTCGCTTCATCAATATCGGTCGCGGCCCGATCGTGCGCACCGGCGATCTGGTGCAGGCCTTGCAGGAAGGCCGCATCGCCGGGGCCGGCCTGGACGTCTTCGAACAGGAGCCGCTGCCCGCCAATAACCCGCTATGGACCATGCCGAACGCCATCCTGTCGGCGCACATGGCCGGCGACGTGGTGGGGTGGAAAGATGCACTGAGTGAGCAGTTCATCGCCAATTTCCGGCGCTGGAAGGCCGGCGAAACGCTGCAGAATCTGGTGGACAAGGAGCGCGGATACGCCGCGCGCTGACAGGAGAAGGAACGGGATGAACGGGAAGACTCAGATTGCGGACATGACCGCCATGGAAATGCTGCGCGGCTTCCGCCGCAGGGACCTGTCGCCGGTGGAAGCCGCGAAGGCCTGCCTGGAGCGAATCGAACGTTACAACCCGGTGGTCAACGCCTTCTGTCTGGTGGACCCGGATACGACACTGCAGGCGGCGCGGGAATCCGAGGCGCGCTGGCACAGGGGCGAGCCCCTGGGCCGGGTCGACGGCGTACCGACCGCGATCAAGGACGTGTTCATGACCCGGGGCTGGTACAACCGCAAGGCGTCCCACGTGATCTCCGACGATCCGATGACCGAGGACGCGCCCGCGATTGCCGCACTGCGTCGCGAGGGCTTCGTGCCCATGGGCAAGGTCACCACACCCGAGTTCGGCTGGAAAGGCATCACCGACAGCCCGCTCTGCGGCATCACCCGCAACCCCTGGGATCCGGACAAGACGCCGGGCGGTTCCAGTGGCGGCAGTTCGGCCGCGGTCGCCCTGGGCATGGCACCGCTGTCGCTGGGCACCGATGCCGGCGGCTCGATCCGTATTCCAGCCGGCTTTACCGGCATCTTCGGCCACAAGCCGACTCAGGGCCGCTGCCCGATCTGGCCACAGAGCCCGTTCGGTGCCCTGGCCCATCCCGGGCCGATGACCTGGACCGTGGAAGACAGCGCGCTGCTGCTGAACCTGATGGCGAGCCCGGATCCCCACGACACCACACTGCCGCCCACCGACGAGGATTTCCTGGTCGGCCTCAATCGGGGCGTGCGCGGGCTGCGTATCGCCTACAGCCCGGACTACGGCTATGCCCGGGTCGATCCGGAAGTTGCTGCCGCCGTGAAGGCCGCGGTGGAGGCCTTCGAGGAACTGGGCGCGATCGTCGAGGAAGTGGACCCGGGCTTCAGCGATCCGCTGGAGTCCTTCAACATCCTGTTCTACGGCGGCGCGGCCAATGCCATGCGCGACCTGGACGCGGAACAGCGCAAGCAGATGGATCCGGGCCTGGTGGAAGTCGCCACCTGGGCGGAGAAACTCAGTCTGCTGGACTATCTCGGCGCCCAGAATGAACGCGCCGCGCTGATCGAACGCATGAACCTGTTCCACAACCGGTATGACCTGCTACTGAACCCGGCCCTGCCGATCCCGGCATTCAAGGCCGGCCAGGAAGTCCCGGAGGACTGGCACAACCCGCGCTGGCCCACCTGGACGCCGTTCACCTACCCGTTCAACATGACCGGGCAACCCAGCGCTTCGGTACCCTGCGGGTTCACCAGAGCGGGCTTGCCCATCGGTCTGCAGATCACCGGTGGCCGCCATCAGGACGCCCTGGTGCTGCGAGCATCCCACGCCTATCAGAGCGTGCGCCCGTTGACCGACCGGCGCCCCGCGCCCGCAACCGATGGCGCCAGCGCCCGGTGACACCCCTTACTCCGTCACGCGATACCCGAGGACATGCCCGATGATTGAATCCCCGCTCCTGCCGCAAATCCAGGGCTACATCAACGGTCGCTGGACCGGTGCCGACGGCGAACGCACGGTGTCGGTACACAATCCGGTCAATGGCGATGTCCTGGCCGAGATCCCCAACATGAGCGCGGACCAGACCGCCGAGGCGGTGTCCGCAGCGCGCGCGGCGCTGGCCGAACCGGCGAGCCTCGAGCAGCGTCGGCAGTGGCTGGAGGCCATCGCCAGGGCGCTGGTAGACAACAAGGAAGAGATGGGTCGCATCCTGACCCTGGAACACGGCAAACCGTGGAAGGAAGGCCAGGGTGAAGTGGAGTATGCCGCCGGTTTCTTCAGTTTCGCGGCGAAGAACCTGGATGCGCTCAAATCCCATGCCCTGAGCGAACGGCCGCGCGGCTGCAGCTGGACCATCCATTACCGACCTGCCGGCGTGGTCGGCCTGGTCACACCGTGGAACTTCCCGGCCGGGATGATCGCGAAGAAGCTGTCGTCGGCCATCGCCGCCGACTGCCCCAGCGTGATCAAGCCCTCCAGCAAGACGCCGCTGACCATGATCGCGCTGTTCACGTTGCTGGACCAGTCGGTGGGCCTGCCGAAAGGTCTGGTCAATCTGGTCATGGGCTCTGCCGGCCCCATCGGTGACACCCTGCTGCACCATCCGGACGTGCGCGTGGTCAGCTTTACCGGCTCCACCGAAGTGGGCAAGGATCTGATCCGTGGCTCCGCCGACCAGGTCAAGAAGCTGTGCCTCGAGCTGGGCGGCAATGCACCCTTCATCGTGTTCGACGATGCCGACCTGGACACCGCCGCCGATCAGCTGATGGTCAACAAGTTCCGCGGCGGCGGCCAGACCTGTGTCTGTGCCAACCGCATCCTGGTTCATGACAGCGTGGCCGACGCGTTCGCCGGGAAGGTGGTCGAACGGGTCAGGCGGCTCAAGGTCGGCGACGGCATGCTGCCGGACACCGATGTCGGCCCGCTGATCGATCGGGCCGGCTTCGAAAAGGTACGCCGCCATGTCACCGACGCTCTGGCCCAGGGTGCGGAACTGGTCGCCGGCGAGGTCCCCGAGCCACTGGAACACGACTGGGGCGGTTTCTATCCGCCGACCGTGCTCAAGGGCGCCACCAGCGACATGGCCTGCTGGAAAGAGGAGACCTTCGGGCCGCTGGTACCGCTGGTCAGCTTCCGCGACGAGCGCGAAGCCATCGAACTGGCCAATCAGACTGAATACGGTCTGGCCAGCTATCTGTTCACCCGTGACGAAGAGCGCGCCGATCGCGTGATCCGGCGGCTGGAATTCGCCCATGTCGGCCACAATACCGGCACCGGCCCGGCGCCGGAGGCGCCGTTCGGCGGCATGAAGCAGTCCGGTTTCGGTCGCGAAGGCGGGATCGAGGGCCTGTTCGAATTCATCGAACCGCAGACCGTGCCGCGCGGCGACTGACTGGACGAGCAGCTGTCCGGCCTGCAGGGTGCCAGGAAAGGTGCTCACAGCCTTAACGCAAATGCGAATGACTTGCATTTGCGTTAAGGCTCATCTTATTCTCGACGACACGCCAGTCCAGTCGTCGAGGTCGCCCGTGCTCCCCGCAAGAACCGAATTCCAGTATCCGGAAACCACCATGCTGCAGCAGCTTGTGCCGGCAGAAATGCTGCTGGTGAAGTTGTTGCGGATCTGGCGGCTGGCCCGCACCGGTCGCGTACCGGAGGCGGCGTGGATCAGTGCGCTCCGCGCCTGGGACCTGCCGGACACGCTGAATTACCATTTCGACATGCTCTGCCACGCCGTGGTCACCGGGAACCGGCGCCCGCTGGCCGTCTGCGGACTGGGGTGCTGTCAGATTGCCGAGGACGAAGGCCGCCTGCTGCGGGTCATGGCCATGTTGCAGCATCATCGCCAGGCGGAAGCCGCCACGGCGCTGGATGCCTGGCTTTTCCCGCCGGCCGCGCGGCGGGCGGAATCACACATGCAGGCTCTGGCACTGGGCATGAGTCTTGCCGAACTGGTCATCCCGCTGATGCCCATGCAGCTGCTGACGCGGGAGGGATGGACGCCGACCCACGGCCAGACGCTGATCCGGCTCGCGGCCTCGCCGCTGCGGCATTAGGCGCGGTTGCCGCCGGGACGCGGACGCTCTACTGCGCGATGAACGCCTCCCGGCGCGCGGTGTAATCATCGACGAAATCCTGCAGGCGTTTTTCGTCCAGCGGCTGCAGGCCGCTCACCACGACACGTTTGGTGCCATCGCCGATCTGCCCGCCCCCGCCGTGAACCCCGAATCGCAGGTACTCTTCGCCGCGTTTACCCGTGACGTCCAGTGTCGCCTCGGTCAGGTCCATGGTGACGTCCGGGGACACTGCCGATGTGAGTTCGAATGCCATGCTGTCGTAGATCACCAGCGGACGGTCCGGATTGAACATCATGCCCCGCGCCTGCATCAGCGGCTCCAGGAATTCCGGAAAGTTGCGCCCGGAAAAGGCCGCGTAGCGACGGACGAAGGCCTCGATGACCGCCGGATCCCGGACCCCCTCGCCACCGCGCTCCACTTCCAGATAGACACGACCACCGGCGTCAGCCAACGTCAGCGTATCGCCATCATCCGGCGGCATGATCAGTGGCAGATCGCCGGGCACCATACCGCGGAAGTAAAACGTCATGCGCGTGAACAGGCCGTAGTGACCGAGCATCAGGGCGAACAGGAGATCACCGGGCACGCAGTAGCGCCGGGCACCCGGATCGTGGATAGGGTTGAAGTCACCAGCGACCTCCTTGGCGAACAGGCTGCCCTGCTCCTCTGAGATACGAACGACGCCGTCCGCCAATTGATGATAGCGATCGAGAAACATGCCCCACGTCTTCCCTGTTGAATGATCGTCACCGGCGCCCGATGCGGGTTCGGCCACCATTTGTCGGTGCTTCATGGTCAACGATGTTGCGACGGGTTGGAAGCGATAAAGCGGTTCCGGAGCAATATTGAGGGGCGCCTTGCCAGGCTGCCAGAATCGACTCGAGCGCGAACGCGGGAATAAAGTCAGTGTCTCCTTAAGAGATCATGTCTTCCTTTTCCGCCAGCGGCCGTCGCATCAGATCGGCGTTGAGCATGGCCTGAACCTGATGCCTGGCCTGACGGTCATGCTCCGCCCCTCCCCGCCCTGTCAGTCGCCGCTCTAGCTCCTTGCAGACATCATGCGCCGTGAGGTCGTGCTGCTTTGCGGTCTCCCTGAGGGTGGCAACGTCCAGTACCGAGCTCAGCAACAAGCCGACCCGCATGCGCATGATCGCCAGATTACCGAACAGGGACTCGCGACCGGCCGACAGACGATCCGGTTCGATACCCAGATCCCGGATCAGGGCCTCGCGTGCCTCGTAGTGCAACTGGAGCCGCGACATGTGCTGCTGACTGCGTGCCTGCTGCCGCAGGGCGGACTGCAGGCGCTCGGACACCTCCGCTTCGCGGCGGACCGCGTCCCGGAAGGCGGTATCGTGTTCGGCAAGACGCCGTTCGAACGTGCGTTCACGGGCAACAAGCAGCAAACCGAGCAATGCCAGCCCCACTGCCAGCGACGCGCAGAGGGAAAGCAGGAAAAGACTGAGAGCATTCATGCTGCGGCAGCTCCGCTGCGGCCTGTTCACCGCATGGGGGATGCCCCACCGGCAAGGATTCCGGTCAGGCGATCCGGCTGATTCATGAAACCGGAGTCAAGCCCGGCGCACCCCGGTCATGATTCCGTTCTCGACGGATCGAGCCACGCTGAGGCGCGTCAGACGATCATCGCGCGCGGAATCAGCCGGCTTCTCTGTAGGAAACGGCCGCCACAGGGAAAACTTGAGCTTGTACCGGAATGTCAGCCCCGCCCTATCAGTCGCGGCGATCCACTGTCTGGCGCAGAGGTTCGTCTTCGGCAGACCAGACGCCGCGGCCGATGGCAACATTCCCGGAGAAGACCAGCCAACTCTGACGCACCTGACGTGGCAGCGAACGCATCAAGGGCCGCATGGCATCCTCGTTATCGGCAGCAATGGCCAGCACCGGCTGACCCTCGGCGGTAAGCTGGGTCCACGCGCTGGCAGTGCCGCGACCGGCGATCTCGGGGGGCTGCGGATCCAGCCCCAACTCCTCCAGCAGCGAGGCCACCGCGTCGGTGGCACCGATGATGGTAAACGGTTCGTCAGCGGAAAACGCGTCGCCGCCGTTACTGATGCGTCCGTTGCCCTGGAACAGACGGTTCGCAAGTCGTCTGCCAACCTCTTCCAGGGCCTCGTTGTCGCCGCTTGCCAGGGTCACGCGCGGTTCCTCGGCCAGCGTCAGGTCACGCATGATCGGCGGTGTCTCGCTGCGCGTCAGCCGCCGGAACAGATCATGATCCGGGTCCACCAGCACTTCGGCCGGCAGTTGGTCGACGTCCAGCGAAACGGCCTTGTCAAGATTGTCCAGCCGGACATGGAAGCGCTGGCGCTCACCATTCTCGAACAACACCTCCAGGGGAACCCGCAGCGCATAGGCCGGGGCCTCCTGGGACAGCCTCAGGTCCAGGCGGTAGCCGCCGTTGTCACCAGGCGCGGCCTTCACGTCCCGCACCGTCAGCGAAGGGGCACCCGGCCGCTCCAGCCACTGCTCGAAAAACTGCTTCAGATCCCGGCCTGACTCGGCCTCGAAGGCGGTAATCAGTTCCGGCCAGCCGACAGCACTGAAGCGGTGCGCATCCCAGAAGGTCCGAAGGCTGTCGCGGAACATCTCGTCACCGAGCTCCTGCCGCAGCATGTGGAACAGATAGGCCGTCTTGCTGTAGCCGATGATCAGGCTGGGGTCACCGCCGCGCGAGCGAAAATCGGCGACCGCCAGGTCCCGACTGGCCGGCATCGCCGCGTAGTCGCGCAGCCAGTCCCGACGCATCTCCCGACCGCCGTTCTCGCGATGGCGGTCGGCCATGGCGTGATCCGCGAGATACGTGGTCAGTCCTTCCGACCAGTTGCCGCCATTCTCGCCGAGCAGCACGGCGTTGCCCCACCAGTTATGCAGAATCTCGTGCGCCAGCGATTGCACCGGGAAAAACGGCAGCGGCAGGACGGTGCGTCCGACGTAGGTCAGACCCGGATAGCCGAGACCGACGCCGATCGGCGCCGAGACAATGGAGAAGCTGCTGAAGGGGTACTCACCGATCTGTTCGGAGAATTCGTCAATGTACTGGGCCGACAGCGCCAGGTACTCGTCGCCCATTTCCCCCTGTTCCGGATCCAGGTAGGCGCGCAGCGTGAGGCCGTCGTGCTCCAGCTCGCGAATCTGCCACGGCCCGGCGAACAGGGATGGTGCCCGGTGCGCGCCCTCGGTGACGAAACGCGCGCTGTATGTGGCGTCAGCGGACTCCTCGGAGAGCAACTCCCCGGTCACGACGGCACGATAAGGCTCGGGCACCCGAACATGAACAAGACTCGGGCCTTCCTGATCGTCGAACTCCGGAAACCAGCCACTGCTGCCGGCGAGGAACGCCCCCTCCTCGTGGGCCAGAGGACGCCCGCCCATGGCGCTGCCGCGGGCCTCCCGAAAACTCGGCAGTTCGCCCCGCCATTCAATCCGCACCCAGTCCCCGGCGCCCGCATCCGCGATCTCCCAGCGGCCGCGATCTGTCCGGATCACATTCAGCCGTTCGCCGTCCTCTGCATGGGCGGCCCGGATCGCCAGATCCGGACTCAGCTTGAGCGAGAATGGCGCATCGCCGGGGGGACGAAACCAGCCTTCTGCGGTGAACTCCTGTCGCGCCGGATCCAGCGACACCGACATGCCGCGCACCACATCGACATCCCGCACGCCGTCTAGCGTCAGGCCCCCTGCGGAGCCATGCTGCGGTAACGCGATCAGGGCCAGCAACAGGCCAGCCAGCAGCGGGCCGTAGCGGCCCAACCGGAATACAATCGGAGTCACGCGCGAAACCTCGTTTTGGCGACACACAGTGTGACGACCACAAGGCGATCGAAGTTCAAGGGTAAAGAACCGGCAAGCGATTCAGTCAGCGTTAAGGCTTGCACTCGCAGCATGGCGTCGTACACAGAGAAACCGTGATGACGGTCGATCAATCAGGATGGAGTTGGAACAATGAAAACACGAAACCTGCTTCTTGCTGTCGGCCTGCTCGGCGCCGCAATCAGCCTGCCGATGACGGCCGGCGCGTACGACTCCCGGGTGCATTACGCGGATGTCACCCAGGTGATTCCGATCCAGCAGACGCACCGCATCTCCTACCCATCGCAGGAGTGTCGAAACGAGCAGATCGTGCACCGCGAGGGCGGCCGCAGCTACGGCGGTGCGCTGGCCGGCGGCGCGGTCGGTGGCATTGCCGGCAGCCGCTTCGGCGGCGGCCGCGGCCAGACCGCGGCGACAGTCGCCGGCGCACTGCTTGGTGCCGCCGTGGGTGATCAGTTGACCCATCGGCCGGAGCGCTCCTACACCACCACCGAACGTGTCTGCGAGACCGTGGATCGCTGGTACGACGAAGAGCGCACTGTCGGCTATCGGGTACAATATCGCTTCCGCGGTGATACCTACTGGACCGAGATGGACTATCACCCGGGCGACACCATTCGGGTTCGCCATGACGTCACGCCCCTAGGGAAACGCTGAAGTATTCGCACGCCTGCGTTGGCGTCCGCATTTTTCCCGAGGCAAGGCGCGCTGCGCGGCGCCGCAGTCGTTCTGCGGTCAAGCAGCGCAACGCAGCCGTCGGGGAAAATGCGGCCCAACCCGAAGGGCCCGGCCGGTTTTGGCCCCTGGCGGCGTTGCGCCACCGGCCCGGTAGAATCACTACCGAACCGTCACCGCGCCTTGCCAGATGACCAAAACCGGTCTCGGGCGCAGACGCGGGAATACTTCAGCGCTTCCCTAGGCTGACGCAAGGGACCCATCAGCAGGCGATGCACATGCGGCGCGCACAGGACAAACGGCGATTGCGACGGCCCGGATGGCTGGCACTGGTGGCGGCGATTCTGATCGCAGCTCCCGTCGCCGGCCAGGCCTGGCCGGGCCATGCGCCACAACTGCAACCGCCGCAGGTATTGCCGGCGAGCGAGCGCATGAGCCTGAATCAGGCAACCCGCATGGTGCAGCGGGAAAGCGGTGGTCGGGTCCTGTCGGCCGAAGAGGTACAGCGCGGCAATCGTACGATCTATCGAATCCGCGTGCTGGTCGCCGAGGGCCGGGTGCGGGTCGTGGAAGTTGACCCCGAAAGCGGAAGGATGCGCTGATCCATGCGGTTGTTACTGGTCGAGGATGAACAGGAACTGGCCGCCCAGTTGATCCGGCGGCTGCAGGACGAGGGATTCGTTGTCGACCACGCCGATGACGGACCGGGCGGGCTGCACTTCGCCACCGACTACCCGGTCGATCTCGCCATCGTCGACCTCGGCCTGCCCGGCTTTTCCGGTCTCGAACTGATCGAACGTCTCCGGGCCGGCGGCTCACGCTTGCCGGTCCTGATCCTCACGGCCCGTCAGGCCTGGCAGGATCGGGTGGCGGGCCTCGAGGCCGGTGCCGATGACTATCTGGGCAAGCCGTTTCGCATGGAAGAACTGCTGGCGCGCGTCAATGCGTTACTGCGACGGGTCGGCGGCTGGGCCCATCCGGTGCTGGAAGCCGGCCCGCTGGCGCTGGACACGCGCAGCCAGAGCGCCAGCCTCCGCGGCCAGGCCCTGGATCTCACCGCCTACGAGTACCGGCTGCTGGCGTATCTGATGCACCACCCGCAGACCGTGGTCTCCAAATCCGAGCTCACCGAACACCTGTATCCCGACGACAGCGACCGCGACAGCAACGTGATCGAGGTCTTCATCCGGCGGCTACGCCAGAAACTGGACCCGGACGGCGATCTGCAACCGATCGAAACGCTCCGCGGTCGTGGCTACTGCTTCCGGCTGGGTGCCGACAGGGCATGACGCCGTCGCTGCAACGGCGGCTGCTGGTTGTTGCCAGCCTTGTCCTCATGGCGTTCCTCGGCGCGACCGGCATGGCTCTGGATCAGGCCTTCCGGACCAGTCTGATTCAGGCTCAGAAGGATCGCCTTCAGGGCTTCCTCTACACCCTAATGGCCGGCGCGGATGTCACGGACGGTGAGTTGCGGATTCCCGACGATCTGCCGGAGGGACGTTTCCATCAGATCGGCTCCGGGCTCTATGCCGTGGTGCTGGACGAACATGGCGAGACCACCTGGCGGTCGCGGTCCCTGATAGGACGCGAACTGACCGTCGACCGGGTGCTGCCGCCGGGCGAACGGGACTTCTATCTGGCAGAACTCAATGACGACCGGCTGGTCGGGCTGGCCTACGGCCTGTCCTGGGAGGATCCGGAAGCCGGGCGTGGCGAATTCACGCTGCACGTCGCCGAAGCCATCGCCTTCCGCGTCCAGGAGCGGGCCGCCTATCGACGCAGCCTGTGGGGCTGGCTCGGCGGCGCCGCGATCGGTCTGTTGCTGGCACAGATTCTGGTCCTGCGCTGGGGTCTGCGACCGTTACGACGCGTGGCTCGCGACCTGAGCCTGATCGAACGGGGCGACAAGTCGGCGCTGGACGGCCGCTATCCCCGGGAAATCCAGGGCCTGACCGATCGCCTGAATCAGTTGATCCGGGGCGAGCGTGAACGCACCGAACGCTACCGCAACAGCCTGGCGGATCTGGCTCACAGCCTGAAGACCCCGCTCGCCGTGTTACGCACCAGCCTGGAAGCTGACAGTAGCCGTCCGCCTACGCCAGAGACCATGGATCAGATCGACCGCATTCATGCCACCGTGGATTACCAGCTGGGCCGCGCGGCACTGGCCGGACCGCCACGCTTCGGCGAGAGCACCCGCATTCAGCCGCTGGCCCGCCGTATCGTGGACACGCTGCCGAAAACCCGGGCCGGAGGTCCGCCGGAAATCGAACTGGTGTGCCCCGACGAGATGCGTTTTCCGGGACCGGAAGGTGACCTGATGGAGATCCTCGGCAACCTGGTGGACAACGCCTGCAAGTGGTGTCACGGCCGCATCCTGCTGGCAGTCAGTAGTCGCCGCCACCGCTCCGGGCCGCAGACACTCCGGATCTGCATGGAGGATGACGGTCCCGGCGTGCCCGACTCGGAGCGTGAGCGTATCCTGCAGCGCGGCGAGCGGGTGGACGAAAGCCGGCCCGGGCATGGCATCGGCCTCGCCATGGTCGCTGATCTGGCACGCAATTATCGTGGCACCATCCGCATCGACCGGTCACCGGACCTGGGCGGTGCACGCTTCATGCTCGAGATTCCGATGCCGCATTAGCGACACGCCACCCGGCTAGCGGGCCTGACCTGGTCGTCGTAATTCTTCCGGAAGCAGGCGCGCTATCCCGAAAATCGCGGGGCAACCGTTCCATTTCGATGGCGCCGCGGGCACACTCTGCCTTCCAGTCGACACCCTGATCACGAGGTCCATGCCCCGCACCGCGCACCAAACGCTGAATGCCCTGTTACAGGATCTGGACACGGCGCAGTTGCATACCGGGCTGAAGGGGCTGGAAAAGGAAAGCCTGCGCGTGACCGGCGACGGCAGCATCGCCCAGACGGACCATCCGGCGGTGTTCGGCTCGGCGCTGACCCACCCCTGGATCACCACCGACTACTCGGAAGCCCTGCTCGAGTTCATCACGCCGCCGGAGCCATCGGTGGTTTATGGCCTGGAGTCGCTGGACGCCATTCACCGACACGTCGCTGCGCACCTGAACAGACAGCAGGAAATGCTCTGGACCAGCAGCATGCCCTGCGTGCTGCGGGGCGGCGAGGACATACCGATTGCGCGCTACGGCAGTTCCAACGTCGGCCGCATGCGGCATATCTACCGCCGCGGGCTGGACTGGCGTTACGGCCGCGCAATGCAGGCCATTGCCGGCATACACTTCAATTATTCCTTCAGCCCGATCGTGATGCGTGCCCTGCAGGCCCAGCGCGGACATACCGGCTCCCTGCAGGACTTTTCGTCACGCGCCTACTTCGGACTGATTCGCAATTTTCAACGGCTGGGCTGGTTGATTCCGCTGATCCACGGGGCGTCGCCGGCACTGTGCCGCAGTTTTGCCGGTGACGAGGAACTGGGCTTCGAGGAATTCAGCGACGACACGTTGTATGAGCCCTACGGGACCTCGCTGCGCATGAGTGATGTCGGCTACAAGAACAAGGCTCAGGCGGCGCTGAACATTTCCTACGACAGCCTGGACGCCTACGTCAGCAGCCTGACCCGCGCGATCACCACCAGCGACCCCGACTACGAGCGGATCGGAGTTCGTGTCGACGGTGAGTACCGGCAGCTCAACACCAATGTGCTGCAGATCGAGAACGAGTACTACAGCTTCATCCGACCGAAGGCGGTTGCACGGTCCGGGGAAAAGCCCACGCTCGCCCTGCAACGCGCCGGCGTGGAATATGTCGAGGTCCGGGCCCTGGATCTGAATCCGTTCGAGGCCATCGGTACCAATTCCCGCACACTGCATTTCGTCGAGGTGCTGCTGTATCTGTGTCTGCTACGCGAAAGCCCGCCGATCAGCCCGCGCGAGCAGGGCGGCATCAACCGCAATCAGGGGCTGGTGGCCCGCTACGGACGCGACCCGGATCTGATGCTGCAGCGTAATGGCGACGAACACCTGCCGCTGCGCGACTGGGCACGCTCACTGATGGATGAACTGGCGGCCATCGCCGAGGTTCTGGACCGGAACACGGGCGGGGAGCCCTACACGACGGCCGTCGCCGAGGCACGTGCGGCGGTCGAGGACACAAGCAGAACCCTGTCGGCCCAGGTCCTGCTGCAGATGCAGGATCGGGAGGAAGGCTTCATCGAGTTCGCGCTGGCGCAAGCCCGACTGCATGCCCGACAACTGCTGTCCCGGCCGCTGCCCGAGGCTCAGGAAGCCGAGTTCCGCGCAGCCGCCGAGGCCTCGCTGGCCGAACAACAGGCCATCGAGGCCGGCGACACACTTGATTTCGAAAGTTATCTCGCCCGTTACATGGCCCAGCGCCCGGAACCCCGGGCGGAAGACATCAGGCACAACATCCAGCGCAGCTAGGGAAGACCTGATTCGCCCAGGGAATGCGGCCCAGCCCTCCGGGCCCGCGTAGGGTGTGTTCGCGAAGCGAACGCACGCGGTGTCGACCATCAGAATCAATGCCGCGTGCGTTCGGCGTTGCCGAACACACCCTACATGGAGGCCTCAGGCGGCGTTGCGTCACCGGCCCGGCAGCCCAGCTACCGACCCGGTTCCGAATCAGGCGGTGACCACCCGTAGGGTCAAGAACACCGCCAACCCGCCCTCCGGCGAGACGTCGAGGCGCAATTCGCCGTCGTACAGATCAACCAGCTCGCGCACGATGGACAGGCCGAGGCCGGATTGGGAGCGCTCGCTGTCGACCAGCTTGCCGCGGTCCATCGCCGCGCGCCGCTGCGCCTCGGACATGCCCGGCCCGTCGTCCTCCACACTGAGCTGCAGGCTGCCCGACTCGGCCTGCACTCGCAGTCGCACCAGACTGTGGGCCCAGCGCACGGCGTTCTCCACCAGGTTACCCGTCAACTCCTGCAGATCCTGCGGATCCGCCGAGACCCGCAAACGATCATCGATCCGACTGTCCAGGCGGATACCGCGACGCTCGGCCATCTTGCCAAGGCCGTCCAGCACCGGCGCCAGTGCCTTGGTCACCATCACCTGACCGGAAACGCCGGCGGAACCGGCAGCCGAGGCGCGCGCCAGATGGTGGCGCACGGCCTCATCCGCACGCTTGAGCTCATGCCCGAAGCGCTCGGCCTGCGGCTCCGGCAGCTGCGCCACCTGGGTCCGCATCACTGCCAGCGGTGTCTTGATCGCATGCGCGAGATTACCGGCGGCGTTGCGGCCCCGCTCGATCAGCCGCCGATCGCGTTCCAGGACACCGTTAATGGTTTCCGCGAGGCCGCGCAGTTCCGCCGGCAGCCTGGTATCCAGGGATTCGCGCTGTCCGGTCTGCACCGCGCGCAGATCGGCACGCATCTGTCGCAGGGGAGCCAGCCCCCAGCGCACCTGCACGGCGAGCAGGATCATCAGCAGGCCGCCGAGGCTGGCCAGCGCGATCAGCAGCAGACGCCGAAAACTCGCCACCTCGGCCTGCACCTCGTTAGTCGGCCCGGCGACGATCACCTGCAGGGGCCGCGGATAATCGGGCAGCCGCAACCGGCGCTGGACCTGACGCAACGGCTGATCGCGCGGACCCAGGGCGTCGCCGGCGAGGATTTCGGTATCGGCACCTCCAGCCAGCAGCGACAGGCTCTCGTCCCAGAGGGAACGGGAGGACAGCAGCGGCCCCTCGTCGTCCGACACCTGCCAGTACCAGCCGGAAAAGACCTGTTCGAAGCGGGCATCACCCAGCGAGCGGGACAGATCAAGCCGCCCGTCGGCACTGGCACGAATCGCGCTGGAGGTGACATGCAGCATGGCCTTCAGGCGTTCATCGAAGGCCTGGTTGACCGCTGACTGGAAAGCGACCGACAGGGCAACGCCGGCCAGCGGCAGGATCACCACCACCAGCAGCCAGGACGCGACCAGGAGACGTGCCACCAGCGGCCACTGCTTCATGCTGTCATTCCGTCATCCGGGCTGACGATGCGGTAACCGCGGCCACGCACGGTCTCGATCAGGCTTGCGCCGAGCTTGCGCCGCAGGCGACTGATCTGAACGTCGATGACATTGGAGTCCGGTTCCTGATCGCGGGCGTAGACATGTTCCGCGAGTTCCAGGCGACTGACCAGTCGCGGCATCGCGTGCAGCAGGTATTCCAGCAAGCGAAGTTCCTGCGCCGTCAGCGTGACCGGACGTCCGGCGTGGGTCAGCACGCCGGTGTGCGTATCGAGAGCCAGATCACCCACACGCAGCACCGGATGCGCATGGCCGTGGGCGCGGCGCACCAGCGCACGCAGACGGAACAGCAGTTCTCCGGTCTCGAACGGCTTGGTCAGGTAATCATCGGCGCCTGCCGAGAAACCCGCGGCCTTGTCCGACCAGCGCCCCCGGGCAGTCAGCACCAGCACCGGCAGCTTGAGTCCCTGCTCCCGCCAGCGCCCGAGCCAATGGGTGCCGTCGCCGTCGGGAAGTCCGAGGTCCAGAACCACCACATCGTAACGCTCGGTCGCTACCAGGAAATCGGCCTCGGCACCGCTGGCCGTGTGATCCATCAGCACGCCGGCTTCACCCAATGCATCGCCCAGCGCATCTGCCAGCCTCAGATCATCCTCGACCAGTAACAGCTTCATCCCTGACCACTCCGTCCGCCAGCATTCGCTCCGGTCCGCCGCCATTCGCAGGCGTGCGAATAGATCAGAGCTTCCTCAAGGCCCATCCCGCCGCCGCATCTCGCCGACATTGACGCCGCGAACACCGCGCAGATCGCCGTTGCTTGCATCAAACAGAAACTCCACCCGCTGCCCGCTCGGCCCGAGCAGGTCGATCTCGTACACCAGCTCGCCGTCGCGGACTTCCAGCTCCACCTCGACCACCTGGCCACGATAGCGTGAGTCGAGCCAGTCGAGGATCGAGCTCAACGGCACAATCCGCCCCTCCGCCACCGCCTCCCGCAATTCCGGTGGCTCGGCAGCGATGCCGGCGATCGGTCCGCCGGAGAGAAGGAACAGGCAGCCGATCAGAACGATATGAATTCGATTTTTCACGACATCAGCGTGTCAGGATTGACATGAATCCGTCATGAACAGACTGTTCAGTGAGCTGCAAGTCCGCTGCTGCTTTACTGCACCTTCGACGGCCGGTTACCGGCAGAATCAAGTGCCGATGGCGCGTACGTCAACGGTCAATTCAGCTTCAACGAGTCAGGGAACGCCGAACTGTTCAGGAGAACAGCTTGGTATTCCCCTCAGGAGGTTTTCATGATCAGGCAGCTCCTCGTCACACTGGGCACCGGGTTGCTGCTCGGCAGCACCGCATGGGCGCAGACCGCCATCGACAGTATCCCGGGCAACGACACGGTCACGATCACGGGCGAGGTGACCGGCGTCTGGGGCAACAACTTCGTGCTGCAGGATGACAGCGCCGACATTCTGGTGGAAGCCGGACCGACCTGGTATCACGACATCGGCATCGAGACCGGAGAGGTATTGCAGGTGACCGGGAAACTCAGCCGCGACCAGTTCGGCGCGTTCACCATCGAGCGCGAGAACGGCCAGGTGATTCGCGTCCGGCCCGAGGACGGGACACCACCCTGGGCCGGACGACGCGACACGGGGTCGCCTCCGGCCCGGGCGGAGGAGCGCGCGCCCCGGCAGGCCGAACCGAGAGATATACCCGAGCCGGTTCGGCACACCATGGGCATGAGCCGCGATGACGTGGAGCGCGTGCTCAGGATCGCCCTTGATTACGGTTTCGTCGCTTTCGATGAAGTCGAATACGAGGGGGACGGAATCATCGAGGTGGAAGGCTGGCTCGCGGACGGCTGGGAGGCCGAAATCGAGGTGGAGATTGCCAGCGGCGAGATCGTCAAGGAAAAACGGGAACGGGCCAGCGGCGGTCGCGGCCTGACCATTGAGCAGATCCTGCGGGCCATGGACGTGGCAGCCGCCGAAGGCATGGTCAGCTTCGACGAGATCGAACTGGATGGCGACGAAATCGAGGTCGAGGGCTGGGACGCCGCCGGCCGGGAAATGGAAATCGATCTGGATGAACGTGATTTCCGGATACTCAACATCGACATCGACTGAGTTGCGGAAGCAATGCGCCGGGCGCGGCGGACCGCGCCCGGGCTTGAAGGAACACCTATTTCAGTGGCGATCCGGCAGGGTGATGTTCAGTTCCAGCACCTCGCAGTCACCCTCGCGGTCGAGCTGGATCTGGACCGCCTCCTGGTCGACTTCCACGTAGCGGCGGATCACCTTCAGGATTTCATCCTGCAGCTCCGGCAGATAGTCCGGGCCACCGCGGGTAGAGCGCTCACGCGCCACAACGATCTGCAGCCGTTCCTTGGCCACGCTGGCGGTGGATTTTCGCTGAGAACGGAAATAGTCAAAGAAACTCATCATCTCAGCCTCCGAACAAGCGGCCGAACAGGCCCTTCTTCTCGATCTGCAGGAACCGGTGCGGGCGCTCCTCACCGAGGAATCGTGCCACGGCATCCTGATAGGCCTGCCCGGCATCGGATTCGTCTTCGAGAATCACCGGCACCCCGGCGTTGGACGCATTCAGAACCGCCTGGCTTTCCGGGATCACGCCCAGCAGGTCAATGGCGAGGATTTCCTTGACGTCCTCGACACTGAGCATTTCGCCCTTCAGCACGCGCTGCGGCGAGTAACGGGTCAGCAGCAGCTGTTCACGCACCGGCGGTTCACCATTGGCGGCACGCCGTGTCTTGCTGGCGAGAATGCCCAGCACGCGATCGGAATCCCGTACCGAGGACACTTCCGGGTTGGTCACGATGATCGCCTCGTCGGCAAAGTACATGGCCAGAAGCGCGCCACGCTCGATGCCAGCCGGCGAATCGCAGATGATGTAGTCGAAATCCTTGGACAACTCGGTCAGCACGCGCTCGACACCCTCATCGGTCAGCGCATCCTTGTCCCGGGTCTGGGAGGCAGCCAGGATGAACAGGTTGTCGACGCGCTTGTCGCGGATCAAGGCCTGATTCAGGCTCGCCTCACCATTGATGACATTGATGAAATCGTAAACCACGCGACGCTCGCAGCCCATGATCAGGTCCAGGTTGCGCAGGCCTACATCAAAGTCGACCAGTACCGTGCGGTGACCGGCCTTGGCCAGTCCGGCACCCACCGCTGCACTGGTGGTGGTCTTGCCGACACCGCCCTTGCCGGAGGTGACTACAACAATCTTCGCCACGTTTGTGCCCTCCAGATGAAAGTCTGACCGGTGGCCCGGTCGCTCTCGTCTTACAGTGCCCGGATATCCAGGCTGTCCCCATGAAGCGCGATCTGCACGGCCTTGCCGCGCAGCGCTTCCTCGATTTGTTCACTGACGCTGTAGGTGCCGTTGATCGAAACCAGTTCGGCACGAAATGCCTGACAGAAGATGCGTGCGCTGGTGTCGCCGCGCACTCCGGCGAGGGCGCGGCCGCCGAGGCTGCCGTAGATGTGGATATGGCCATCGGCCAGGACTTCGGCGCCGGGGCTGACCGGGGCCATGATTACCAGATCGCCGCCCCGGGCGTAGATCTGCTGGCCCGAACGCACCGGCTGCGTGACCACCATGCCCGCTTCATCGGCAATGGCCTTAGCCGCCGTGCCTTCGTCGGCGGTCTTGCGACGTTTGGTATCGCCGGCGGCGCTGTCCCGATCCATCGGGAACACGGCCAGACCGGCCGCGGCCGCCGCTTCCTGCCAGTTGGCACCACCACCGCGGATACCCACCGGCACGAACTGACGGGCCTGGAGCAGGCCGGCCAGTCCGGCCAGATCCAGATACAGATCGCTGTTGGCGACCGCTTCCACGTCGAGAATGACCGGCAGAAAACGGAAGAAATCCGGTGCTTCCTGGACCCGGCGATCGAGCTCCCTCGCCAGCACTTCCACGGACGGATCGAGCAAGCGAAGGACGGTCAGGGTCATCATGCGACCCTTGAGTTCAAGTACCGGTTGGACTGCCTGTGCGCCTGCCATCGTACCCCTGTCTAGCTGGCCCGGTGACCCCCTCACCGGTCGAAGTGCGGGGATGATGACACAGTCGACGGGTCGCTGGATACGGCCCCCGAAACGGGTAGCCGAACGGCGACAGAAAGGCCGCCCTGGTCGCGATTGGTGGCAACGATGCTGCCACCGTGACTGAGCACCGCACGACGTGCGATCGCCAGCCCGAGACCGTGACCGCCGGAGGTGCGTTCCCGCGCGGCCGAGACCCGGACAAAGGGTTCGAAAATGGATTCCAGCTCATCCTCGGGCACACCGGGACCACTGTCTTCCACCTGAACCAGGACCGAATCATGCTCGCGTCGTGCCCGCACCTCGACCGCCGTCCGTGGCTCGGTGTAACGCACTGCATTGCGAATCACGTTGTCCAGTGCCGAGCGCAACAGGTCCGGATCGCCGCCATGCACCAGCAAACCCTGAGGCGTGTCCAGCAGCACGCGTCGCCCGCTCGCCTCGGCCTCGAAGGCGGCATCATTACAGATCCCCTGCAGCAGCATGCTCAGGTCCACGGTTTCGCGAGCGCCGGAGGGCAGCCCGGCATCCAGCCGTGCCATGGCCAGCACCTGGCCGATCAGCTGGTCGAGCTGCTCGATATCCTGCTCCAGTCGCTCCAGGTGGGTATCGTCGGCCCTGGCACCGCCGCGGCGCACCAATTCCAGGGCCACCTGCATACGCGCCAGAGGCGAACGCAATTCGTGCGAAATATCCCGCAGCAGGCGGGTCCGACTCTCCAGGGCCTGCTGCAAACGCGCGGCCATGCGATTGAAGTCGCGGGCCAGCGCATCCAGCTCATCGCCGCCGGATTCGCGTACCGGGACCCGGGTCCGCAATTCACCATCCGCCAGCCGCCGACTCGCCTCGCGGACCCGGTGCAAGGGCCGGCTCAACTGTGCCGCAAACAGGGCGGATACGCCGGCAGTGACGCTGAGCGCAATCAGCAGACGAATCCACAATGGCAGATCAAGCAGGCCGAGACGCGAGCGGATCGCCACCAGCCGGCCGGGTTCCCAGCCATCGAGTTCGACATCCAGAATCCGGTAAACGAAGCGGTCGGTGCTGCCGCCGCCGCTCTCGCCGGGACGCAGAGGATGATCGAGGGCCTGGCGCAGTTCCTCCGGCAGACGGCGACCGTCATCCGGGTTCTCCTCGTCGCGCAGCAGAGTCAGGCGCATGCGTTGCTCACGCGAGGCGGCACGCAGGAAGCCCACCACCTCGCCTTCGCCTTCCTCGCGATAGAGTCGCTGGATCTCGTAGGCGAAATCCTGCAATTCCTGGTCGTCCGGCAGACCGGCATCGGCGATCCAGAAACGCTGAGTGATCATCAGCGCCGCGCCCATGGTGAGCAACGCCAGCCAGAACCACAGGAACAGCTTCTGGAACAGACTGCGCATCAGGAGGACGAGACGTCGGCCGAGGACGCGGCGGTGATGTACTGATAACCGCCACCGCGCACCGTCTTGATACGCAAACTGCCGTCGGACAAGCCACCCAGCTTGCGCCGCAGATTACTGATATGCATGTCGATACTGCGATCGAATGGCTGCAGGGCGCGCCCCAGGGCCTCGCGACTGATACGGTCCTTGTCCACGAGCTGACCGGCCTGCGCGATGAGGCAATGCAGAACGTCGAATTCCGTGCCGGTGAGTTCCACCGGCACGCCGGCGACCTGTACGTGGCGACGCCCGGCATCGAGACTCAGATCACCGACCTCAAGCACGTCTCGCGAACCGCTCTCGCCCAGCGCCTGGCCGCGCCGCAGCAGTGCCCGCAACCGGGCGACCAGCACCCGCGGATTGCAGGGCTTGGGCAGGTAATCATCGGCGCCCAGTTCCAGGCCGACCACGGTATCCACATCATCGCCGCGCGCAGTCAGCATGAGGACCGGCAGGCCCTGGTTGCGCCGCAGTTCGCGCAACACGGCGAACCCGTCACGACCGGGCAGCATCACGTCCAGCACCAGCGCATCGTAGACACCGCTGCTGGCCTTCTCCAGACCGCTATCACCGTCGTAGGCGGAGTCCACCTCGAAACCGTCCCCGGTCAGGTACTCCGCCAGCATGGCATTCAGTTCACGGTCGTCATCGATCAGCAACAGACGCGCCATCAGATCGTCTCCATGCCCGAAGGCATTTGGAACACAAACAACAGGTTTCAATACTGCCACAGCCGACACCGTCATCGGACGCCTGCCGCCGGGCGCTGACGACGTTGACAGTTTCTTACCCAGCTTTGCCTGACGTTGACCGTACTTGACCGACTGCGGGTGCAAACTTCAATCGTCGCAATCGAAAACTGACACAAGGGACATACGCCATGAAACGTACAATCCTGATCTCCGGTCTGGCCCTGGGACTCGCATTCGGGGGCACCGCACTGGCCGAACAGCCCGGCGAGCGCGGCTACAAGGACCGCGGTGAGCGCAGCGGCATGATGGAACGCTGGGCGCGTCATCTCGACCTGACCGAGACGCAGCAGGAGCAGCTCAAGGCCACCCGGGACTCGTACAACCCCGAACTGCGCAACCTGTACAGCGAGATCCGGGAGCAGCGTCATGCGCTGCGTGACAGCGCCAGCGACGGTTTCAACGAGGAAGCCGCGCGTGACAGCGCCGAGCGCCTCGGCCAATTGATGGCCGAGCATGCCTTCCTGCGGGCGCGTCTGCAGGCCGACATCGGCGAGATTCTGACCGACGAACAGCTGGCCGTGCTTGCCGAGCGCCGGCAGGCCAGAGCTGAACGGGGTGGCAACCGCTGGCGCGGCAAGGGTCGCCACGGCGAGCGTCACAACGGCTGAACCGCAGGGGTGCGACTCAACCGGCGCTGCCTTGTTGACCGCTTTCTTCCTCCGCTCTCCGCTTCGGCCCGCACCTTGCGGGCCGTCTTTTTACTGGCGGTACCAGCGTCCAGGCACCGGGGCGGCATCGGCCCGGGAACTGCGGAACGGGTTGATATCCAGACCGCCGCGGCGCAGATAGCGTGCCTCGACCGTCAGTTGCTGCGGCGACAACGCCCGCCGGATATCGACAAACATCCGTTCGACGCAATGCTCGTGATAATCCTGGTGCTGGCGGAACGAGATGATGTAGGCCAGCAGGCCTCCGCGATCGACGGCCTGCCCGCGATACCGGATCATTACCGAGCCCCAGTCGGGCTGAGCGGTAACCGGACACAGGGAACGCAACAAGTGAGTGTGCAGGGTCTCCTCGACCTCACCCCGCCTCGGGTCCGGTCGAAGCAGTGACGGTTCCGCCTGATAGTGGCGGATCGACACCGGCAGCGAATCCAGACACTCGCCCGGTATCGCGACCGATGGCAGCTCACCGGCTTCCGGCAAGGCGATCTCGACACCGACGCGGGCACCTGCTGCAGCCGAAAGATCCCGTGTCACCACTGCAGCCACCTCGTCCGGATGGCTGAACACGGTCTGGTTGAGACTGTTCAGATAGAGCTTCAGGGATTTCGACTCGACGATATTGGTTGAGGCAGCCGGCAGATGCAGCCGCGCGCGGGCGACAACCGGTTTGCCCCGGCCATCCAGCCAGGACAGCTCCCAGGCGTTCCAGACATCACAGCCGGTGAACGGTAGTGAGGAGGCGTCCAGCCCGAGCCCCGCCCGACTATCGTCGCGGGCAATCGGAAACAGCAGGCCGGGATCATAGTCGCTGTCATAGGCGACCTCACGGCCCAGGGGGGAAAGGCGATGGACGTCGCCGCTTTCGCGATGCATGTGAACCTCGGATGCAGGCTGACTACTTACCGAAGGCTACGCTTGCCTCCGCCTGCTCCTCGGACAACGGACCGTTGCAGTAGTGCACCAGTTTCCAGTAGCCGAAGATGTTGGCGTTGCGGACATCCAGGCGGCGGAAATCCTCCATTTCCGGCAGGCTGTCGAGATCCATGTCGGGACGGAAACCGAGCATCCGCGAGAGCGGCCGCAGGCCTTTCTCGAGAGTGCGCAGGAACGGATTCCGCGAGGCGAAATGATTGATGATGACGATATCGCCGCCCGGCCGGCAGACCCGGCGCATCTCGTCCACCAGTCGGTCCGGATTGGGCACCACGGAGGCCACGTACATGGCGACCACGGCATCGAAGGAGTCGTCCTCGAAAGTCAGTGCCTCGGCATCCATTTCCAGCAAGGCCTCGACCTGACCCAACTCTTCCTGATCGACCCGCTCGCGCGCCTTGTCCAGCATTTCCGGCGAAACGTCGATACCGACGACCCGGGATTCGGCAGGATAAAACGGCAGTGACAGCCCGGTGCCGACACCGACTTCCAGTACCCGCTGGCCCGGAACGATGTCCAGCGCCTGCATGGCCAGGGTGCGACCGGGTGCGAAGACCGGACCGAAAATCCTGTCGTAATGCTTGGCGTAACGGCGGTAACTGCTGCGTATTGAATCTAGGTCCATTAGGACTCCCGGTTTTTTTCATTTTGTCCGGGCCGGCGCAAAAACGCGGCCAGAGGGGCCGGCGGCAATGCCGTTGGCCCACTAATCTACCGGAGCCGGCGTCGCATGCAACGAGCCCGGGGCCGACGCCTGCCGTCTCGGGCGATCGGGACGCCCCCGGCCAGTGCCATCGACTCAGTGACCGCGCGTCTCCTTCAGCGCTTCCTCGAACACGTCCATGGCGAAATCGATCTGTTCACGATTGATCACCAGTGGCGGCAACCAGCGCACAACCTGGCCGCCATAAGCGCCACAACGGATCAGCAGCAGGCCGCGCTTCTCGGCCGCCTTGATGATGCGCAGGGCACGATCGCCGTCGGGTTTGCCGTCGGCATTGATCATCTCGGTACCCTGCATCAGGCCCTTGCCACGCACATCACCGATTTCGGGGAAGGATGCCTGGATCTGCTCCAGCCGCTGACGCAGGTGCGCACCCTGCTCGGCGGCGTTTTCCACCAGACCTTCTTCGTCGATGACCTGCAGGGTCGCCACCGCCGCCGCACAGGCCACTGCATTGCCGCCGTAGGTACCGCCCTGGGAACCGGGCCAGCCGCGGCCCATCAGTTCCTCAGTGGCGCCGATGGCGGACAGCGGGAACCCGCTGGCAAGCCCCTTGGCGGTGATGACCACATCCGGATGCACGTCGAAATACTCGTGGGCCCAGAAACGCCCGCTCCGGCCGTAACCGGACTGCACCTCATCCACGATCAGCAACAGCTTGTGCTGATCGCAGCGCTCGCGCAGGCCCTGCATGAATGCGGTGCTGGCAGGCACATAACCCGATTCGCCTTGGATCGGCTCGACCAGCATGGCAGCCGTCTCGCAGGGCGAACTGTAGGTGGCCAGAATGTTGTCGAGCTCGCGCAGGCAGAAATCGGTGGCGGTCTTTTCGTCCCAGCCGAGCCGGTAGGTGTTCGGGAACGGCGCCACCACGACTCCACCCATCATCGGCTGCAGGCCGGCGCGCAGGCCGACGCTGGAGGTCGTGACCGACAGTGCGCCCATCGTGCGGCCGTGAAAGCCACCCTGAAAGGTAATGATGTTCGGCCGGCCGGTGGCGTGCCGGGCCAGGCGCAGGGATGCCTCGACCGCCTCTGTACCGGCATTCGAAAAGAACAGCGAATCGATGTCGCCGGGCATGCGCCGGGACAGGCGATCGACCAGTTCGAGCATCGGCTGATGCTTGACGATCGCGTACTGGCCGTGGACCAGCTTGCCGGCCTGTGCCTGCGCCGCGGCCACCACCTTCGGGTGGCAGTGCCCGGTGGCGGTAACGCCGATGCCGGAGGTGAAATCCAGATACCGCTTGCCGGCGGTATCATGAATATAGGCCCCCTCACCGTGAGACACGACCACATCACTGGACTGTTTCAGCAGCGGCGAGAGATGCCCGGTCTTGCCGGCCAGCGGCTGCGCGTCTTGATGATTCGGGTTGTGGGCCATTTCATACCTCCAGAGCGAGTCAGTACCGTATCGGCCGGACCGGCCACGGCGTCATCCGGTCATCGTAGTGACCGAATCGGGGGAAACACCGAGCTACCTCGCGCCTGCATGCAAAGGATTTCCGTGCGCCCTCAAGCCTTCCAGTCTACACCTCGCCGTTTCGGCGCTTCAAACCGGATCAGCCCCGCCGCCAGCCTCGAAAAACACGTGTCAGGAGGCCGCCATGGCGTTGGCGAGGATCGCATCCGCAACCTCGGTGGTGCTGCGCACGCGGGCGCCATCGTCGCGCAAGTCCTGTTCCACAGCGTCTCGCAGCACGGCAGCGCAGCGCGCTGCCGCCGGGTCTTCCTCGCCCATCCAGTCGAGCATCATCGCTGCGGTCAGAAGCATGGCGGCCGGTCCGGCCTTGTTCTGACCGGCAATGTCCGGGGCACTGCCATGGGTGGGCTCGAACATCGGTGGCCGGGTGCGATCGGCAGGGTTGAGATTGCAGGAGGGCGCGACGCCCATGCCGCCGCAGAGCACGGCTGCGAGGTCGGTGAGAATATCGCCCTGAAGATTGCTCGCCACCACCACATCAAACTGCCAGGGCGCCGTGACGAACTTCATGCAGGCGGCGTCCACCAGCTCGTGATGCACGGCGATGTCCGGATAATCCTGCGCCACCGCTGCGAAGGCTTCGGTGTACATGTCGCCCCAGTACTTGAGGGCATTGCGCTTGGTGATCAGACAGACCTGGGCAAGTGCCTCGCCGCCATCGGGCAGAACGAAGGCACGCATCGGACGTTCGCCCTGCCGACGCAGCGCGGCACGGGCGCGGGCCCGCTCGAAGGCGTGCCGGAAGATGCGATCGGCACCGACGCGCGTGAAAACCTCCATCTGCGTGGCCACCTCGGCGGCCGTGCCGGGACGCAACCGACCACCCTGGCCGACATACTCGCCCTCGCTGTTTTCCCGAATAACGAGCATGTCCACGTCGCGCGCCCGCGGATCACCGAGATACTGGGGTGCGCCGTCCAGCAGCCGTGCGGGCCGCTCACAGGCCCACTGATCGAAACCCTTGCGGATATCCAGCAGGGGCGCAAGCGAGTCACCATCCGACAGCAGATAACGCGTCGGATCGCTCGTCGGCCCGGGATCGCCCAGCGCGCCCAGCAACAGCGCATCATGGGCACCCAGCGTCTGTTTCCAGTCTGCCGGCATCATCTCGCCATGGGTCCGGTGCCAGGCATGGGAGGGCCAGTCGAATATGGAAAGACGCAATTTCAGGCCGGTCCGGTCAGCCAGCTGCTCGAGGATCCGGGTCGTGACCGCCATCACCTCGGGACCAATGCCGTCACCCGGCAACACCGCCACCGTCCAGTCCCTGCGTTGCTGCTCCGAACCTGCCATCGTCCACGTCCTCAGCGGTATAACGAGCCGTCACCATCGACGACCCGTCGACGGAATTCAAGAGCGGCGAGTTTTGGTACAATTCGCCCGACAACTGCGCGGCTCCCGGGCCGCCCAGGCAACACGTTCATCAGGCGGATCCGCATCGGATAAGCGTATCGGAGGCATTCATGTATCACCCGCGCGGCGAACCCGTGGTTTTCAGCCGTGATTGCGAAGCGGTGGTCATCCCCGCCGGCGACAGCGGCACCATTCCGGCCGGCGCCGAAGGCACGCTGACTCAGGCGCTCGGCGGCAGCTACACGGTATATCTCCAGGGCAGCCTGTTCCGGATCGCCGGCACGGACGGCGACGCCATCGGTCAGGAGGCGGCGAAGGCGCCGGAGCTGTCGGCTGACGCCACCGACCAGGATGTGGAGCAACTGGTCTGGGATCAGATGCACACCTGCTTCGACCCGGAGATCCCGATCGACATCGTCGAACTCGGGTTGGTCTACAGCTGCGTCATCCGCAAGGAGGATGACGGCGAGCGCGAGGTCGACATCGAGATGACCCTGACCGCGCCGGGCTGCGGCATGGGCGAGATCCTCGCCGGCGACGTACGCAGCAAGGTGGAAATGATCCCGACCATACGCAAGGCCAATGTCGAACTCGTGTTCGACCCGCCCTGGAGCTCGGAGATGATGTCCGAGGCGGCCCGCCTTCAGACCGGCATGTATTGATGGCGGGCAGCTATCGCGTCTGGACCATCAGCGACCCCGGCAAGAACGGCACGTTGCAGCTGGAATCGCGGCAGTCCGTGGCACTCGGACCGGCGGATGTCCGCATCCGGGTTCATGCGGCAGGGCTCAACCGGGCCGACATCCTGCAGCGCAAGGGCCTGTATCCGGCGCCACCGGGTGCGCCGGCCGACATTCCGGGTCTGGAATATGCCGGCGTTGTCGAGGCAGTGGGTGAGCGAGTCACCCAGCGTCGCGTCGGCGACCGCGTCATGGGTCTGGTGGGCGGCGGCGCCTATGCCGAACAGGTGGTGGTCAGCGAGCGCGAGACCATCCGCATCCCTGACAGCCTTTCGGATGTCGAGGCGGCCGCCACCGCCGAGGCCTTCCTCACCGCCTATCGGGCGATATTCCTGGTCGGTGGCCTGGAGCGCGGCCAGTGGTGTCTGATCCGCGCGGCGACCTCCGGCATCGGCCTGGCGGCCATGCAACTGTGCCGCCATTTCGGTTGCCACAGCATCGGCACGGGCCGCTCCCTGGAACGCCTGCAACAGGTCAGGGACTACGGACTGGATGTGCTTGCGGTTGACGGTGACGGAAGCTTGCCGGAACTGGTCCGGGAACACACCGGCGACGGCGCTCAGGTGGTTCTCGATCTGGTGGGCGGTGGCCACCTGCAGGACAATCTGGACAGCCTCCGTACCGAAGGCACCCACGTCCTTGTCGGGATCATGGCCGGCCCCAAAGACAGCATCAATCTGGCCCCGGTGCTGTTCCGCCGGCTGAACCTGCGCGCCATGACCATGCGCAGCCTCCCCCTGGAGCGCCGCATCGCCATGGCACGGTTGTTCGAGGAACGGCTGACCGAAGGCTTTGTCAGCGGCGCCCTTCGGCCGGTGGTGGACAGCACGCTACCGTTCGACAAGGCCCCTGAGGCGCAGGCACTGATGGAATCCGGCAAACATGCCGGCAAGATCGTGCTGGCCATGAACGAGACCGACTGAGCCCGGATCGCGGCGGACGGTTTGGATAA
>PXAT01000010.1 GCA_003565775.1 Ectothiorhodospiraceae bacterium
ACTGCCGGTGCGAGCAGGCGTTGACCGCCATGCTGCACGTGCACCTTGTCCGGCCAGGTGGCCACCACGGATGGCGCCTCACCCAGCACCCGTGATGCTTGGTCGAAATGCGGACGCAGGGCGTCCAGCGTGCTAGGTGCCATCAACGAGGTCAGGAACCGCTGGGCCAGCGAAAAGCTGAGCGCGGTCTGCGGGTCCATGCCGGGGATGTCCATCACTGCGGCGTCCTCGGACCAGCACCAGCCGAACGGCCGGTTGCGCTCGTCGGCCCGTAACGGAAACAGCGAGCCCGAGAGCTTCTGCAGATCGCGCTGGATGGTTCGCTCGGTGACCTCGTAGCCCTGCATGCCCAGGCGGTTCGCGAGATCCTGGGCGCTGATCTTCCGCGGCGCCCGCGGGATCAACTGCAGCATCGTCCACTGACGCAGCATGGTGTCGGCCATGATTCGGTGTCCTGCCTGTTTTTCTGATTTGCTTCATCCCAGCGTGCCGACTCAGGGCGGTTAATGCCAGTTGCTTACAGGCCTTGGCTCCCTGGCGTCGGCGTCATGGCCCGCTGCGACAGATACCGTCGCGACAATGACGATACTCAGTGGTCGACACTTCAGGACGTGCTGTCGTGTCTGACCGGATCGATTTCGTCACCATTCGTTCGTCCGACCAACCGGGCGGTCCGCCGGAAGTGGCTCGTCGCGGTCGTGATCTCCGACGATCACCGACGTTTCGATTCGCGCCTTCTCATGCTCTGACTGCATGCTCCGGGTCAGGGAGTCCTTGGCTTGGGCCCAGATCGCGATCAGCAGTGCAGTCAGCGGCACGGCGAGAATCATGCCGATGATCCCGCCGAGGGCGATCCCCCAGAAAAACACCGAAATCAGCACCACTGCCGGGTGAAGCCCCGATCGATTGGCCATGATTTTCGGCGTCAGCACCCAGCTCTCGATCAACTGCACCACCGAAAAAACCAGCAGGCACAGCCCGAGCAGCTGCAGACTGCCCTCGGGTTGGAAATAGGCGATCGGCAAGACGATGATCAGTCCGATCAGGGTGCCCAGCATCGGCACGATATTGATGATCCCCAGACTGAGACCAATCAGGATTCCGCCCTTCAGCCCGACCAGGGTGAAACCAGTGGCAAACATGAATCCCATGAGAAGCGCGATCAGGAACTGCCCCTGAAAGAAGCCGGTGACCTGACGGATGAAGACATCAAGGCAATACATGATGTTGCTCTGTGCCGCCGTGCCGAAAACCGAAAGGACGCTTTCGACATGACCGCGCAGCCGATCACCGGACAGCAGGGCGAAAAACAGGAGCAGGGGGACGAAACCAAGACCGATCAGCATGCCTGCATAGGAGGTAATGGTCTTGCCGGACTCCTCGACACCGGGCGCCAGATCCTTGAACGCCCCGTCCTCCGCACTCTCCATGATGGCGCGATGCACGCCGGGGAATCTGGCACTCAGGGCATCCTGCCAACCGGCAATGATCCCGGGCGCGAGCTCGGTGAAAAGGCCAACCTGTCGCACGATGATCGGCAACAGCAGAAACATGGCACCGCTGATCATGAGGACGAAAAGCAGGACGATCAGGCTGACGGCAAGCACACGAGACAGCCTCAGCCGCCGCTCGAGGTAATCCACCACCGGATACAACATCAGAGCCATGATGCCGGCGACGGACAGGGGCAGAACGAGATTGTAGAAGTAGGAGAGCGCCTGGCCGAGGATCCATGTCACGGCTGCGATCAGCAGCACGAGTGCCACGAGAGTGAACAGCACCGCCGTGGAGCGGAACAAGCGGCGCTCGACGGCGCCGAACAGCCTGGTATCCGGACTTGCATTCATGGGGGCTTGCCACCGCGCCAGCAGGGATTCTGTTGCGGCCATCGTTGGGCAGGAAACGGATCAGTACGCTGGAGCACCCGTTCGGCTTATCCCGTGCCGACGGTGGCGCCATCCCTTCCGCGCCACTGTCGCCGAGTCATGATCCGATCACTGCAACCGGGAAACGTCAGGATCTGTCAGCGCGAACCGAACAGTCGACTCAGGGCATAGCCTGCTGTTGCGGCAAGCGCCATCGTCAGCAACGGATGCTCTCGCACGTAACCGGTGCCGATGCTGACCAGCTCCTCTCCCTTGACCGCGGCGCCGTCGAGCGCCTGCCCCGCATGGCCGGCCAACTCATCTGCGTTTTCTACCGCCCGATGAGCGCTGAAGGCCGCACGATCAACTGCCGGGTGGACAACCCCGGCCGCGGCATCGATACCTCGATGCGCGCCGGAAACAATGCGGTCCACACCGCCTGTCACCGCGCCACCGGTGGCCTGTTCTGCCGCACTGATACTGCCGGATTCTTTCTCTTTCATGACATTGTCCTCGTTGAGAAACAGTCTGTCGTTTTGTGGATGCATTCCGCACATGGCATCAATGACACGGGCCAGGGGCAGAGCCTGGAGCAGTCATCGCGGCGCCGTCGAGACATCGCCCGCCGCCGGAACAAACGCTCTCGGTCAGTCGCTCATTTGCTTTTCTTGCTGGCCTTGGCCTTGATGTCACCAAATTTGGCCTCAAGCTTGCCGCCCTGTTTCTGGACCGTGCCTTCTGCCTCTTTGGTCTTGTTCCCGGTCACTTTGCCGGTCACTTCCTTGACCTTGCCTTTCACGACGTCCTTGCGACCTTGCGTCTGATTCTTGTTCATCGGTAAACACCTCGAATGTGGATTCCGCTCGCTCCTGCCATTCGCCGTCATCGGGACGAATGCAAGGTGAGGCTTAACTTTGGACGCGGCCTCGGTCGGGGTCGGTACGCCAACCCACGGAGGGATACCGCGGCAGGATCACGACGATGTCCGGAAAGGACGCTGCCGCCCCCGGCGGGAAGGCCGTCAAAGCATTCCCGCGGCGGCAGCGCACAGCATCAGATAACCTCAGAAGTTGTAGCCCATACCCACCGTGTAGGCCCAGGCACCGTCCTTGAAGGCGTCACTGGCATCGCTGGAGCGATTGAAGAACCATTGATACTCCACGCGACCCAGCAGATAGGTCTTCGGTAGCACGTAATACTTGGCGCCGCCCTCGAGACCTGCGAAAGCGCTGTTCTTGACGCCATCGCCGTAAATGAACCCGAGGCTACCGCCGAGGAACGGCCGCAGACGGGTCTCGCCGAAGTGGTAGTTCATGTACCCGCGCGTGGAACCGTTCCAGAAGTCATCCTTGAGGCTCTCGCCCTTGATGCTGCCGTAGTTCACGCTCTGCCGAATCCCCAGCACGAAGTGCCGGTCCTGATACCAGCCCAGTTCGCCCGAGGCACCGAAGTTTCCGCTGTCGAATTTCCGGTCGCTGCTGCCGGTGCCGGACAGGGAGAACTCCCGGTCACCGGCGGCCGGACCGAAGGTCGTCCGGGCAGTTTCCTGCGCGGTTGCTGCCAACGGCAGGGAGCCCGCAAGACACAATGTCATGATCGCGAATTTGTTCATCATCAAGCCTCTTTGAATAGGATTACTGTGCAGTCCGTCGTTCCGGGCAGGCTCCCGCACGCAGGACCAACAGGTCCTTCGGGCGTGCGGGCCGTCAACCACCAGCCCAAAACCCTCCCGCCACCTGCGATCTGATTGGCGGGACCTTGAGCATGGGATTGCCGGGCCAGCGTGTCTGTACGTTTGCGTACAGGTGGGCGAAACAGGCAGGGGCCGTCCGGCTGGCGGACGCGAACGCAAAAGGCACCGGGGCAGGTGCTGCCCCGGTGCCTGTTTACCGAACATTGCTCATGATCGCGAAATCAGTTCGCGGCGTATTCCGGTGCGCTTTCCAGCGAGCTTTCATCCATATCGACGGTCATCTTGACGTCCGAGCCGTCACCGTCATCCGAGAACTCGATCTGGTCCCAGGCAATGGCAACATCCCTTTCGCCAATGCCAAGCGTGCCACCCACGCCGACCACGACGGCGATGATCTGGCCATCACGATCGATAACCAGATCGTCAACATTACCGAGGTCTTCGTCGTTGTTGCGGTTGGTCACGGTCTGGCCAATCAGGTCAGACGCATGGTGGTCGCCATCCGACTTTTCGACTTCCGGTGCGTTTTTCAGTGATTCCTCGTCCATATCGACGGTCATCTTGACGTCCGACCCGTCTTCATCAACGGAGAAGTCGATCTGATCCCAGTCAATGGCGACGTCCTTCTTGCCCATACCGAGCATGCCGCCGGTCTTGACCACGACAGAAACGATCTGACCGTCACGATCGATGACCAGGTCATCGACGTCACCGATGTCTTCGTCATTGTTGCGATTCGTCACGGCCTCGCCGATCAGATCGTTGGCTTCGAAACCATCGCTCGGCTTCTCGGACAGGTGGGTTTCCCCGCCCATGTCCTGATCCATACCGGAATCGCTCCATTCACTGTCGTCATCATCAGTCATGCCACGATCGGAGCCGGAATCGCCCCATTCGCTGTCGTCATCGTCGTCGGCCATACCTGGACGCTGATCATCGCTGTCGCTGCGACCGGCGAATCCGTCCTGATCGTCATCGCGGCGATCCTGATCGGAGCTGGCATCGGCGCCGGGCTGTCCGCTCGCCTCATGCTCTTCATGGGTTTGAACCGGATGTTCGTCGGAGCCGTCAGGATTTCGATCCTCGGCGGTCACGGTACCGATGCCCAGCGTCATGGCCGGCACAAGGGCGGCGGCCAATGCAAGTGCGTTGAGTTTCTTCATTGCTGTCTCTCCTGATCGTCGACAGATTAAACGCTTGTCAGGCGGCGCTTCGGCGAGGAAACAGGTTCCTTCGGGCCGAGAGCGCATGGCCGATACTGGAGAGATGCGGCTAAGGCGTCTGTTCGTTGAGGCACTGTCGCCGACTGGCGTCGGCCGGCGGGCCGGGCGCTTGTGCGGGGGAGTCCCGGGCAGGAACGCCGGACGGCGTGGCCCGGCAAGTGAAGCAAGGCAGCGTCTACCTAATAGTTGCCGTCGATGCGCTGGCGCTCGCCGTCGCTGGTCTCGATCTCGAGCGAGTAGGCCACCCGGCCGTCATTCAGGCGGTAGTTCACCTGCCCACGACTGCGATACTCGCGCATGGTCTCGCCTGCGGTGAGATCAACGAACTGGAGCGTCTCACCGCCCGATCCGGCCATCCAGCGAACGATGGCATGCACGCTGCCGTCCGTGTCATGGGTGAACAGGGTGGACTCGAGAAAGCCCTCTTCCAACGATTCCCGACGGACGGCATAGCGCAGTTCGCCATCGCGGAACAGGCAATACCGGTCATTGCCCCGTTGCTGATTGACCAGAATCCGGTAGTCGGTGCCCTGCAGGTGCTCGGTTTCATCGAGGATGGTCCGCACCGGGGTTTCCGGTTGCCAGCGCGGTCGCCACAAGGGATCGAACTCGTCATCCAGTCGGTCAAGCCCGGAAACCCGCGCATCGACCAATTGTCGGTCGCAGCCGCAGGCGATCGCATCGCGGGACGATTCGGCCTGCTCGCGCACCGAGGAAAAGAGTTCGGTATCCGCGTCGTCCAGCATGACCCCGAGCAGCTTGCCGAACCGGCAATAGCCGCGTTCGTCACCGGCATCCAGGCTTCGTTGCGCCATCTCGGCGACAACACGGAGATGGGTCTCGGCATTATGCCGTGACGCAAGGCAGGCACCGAGCACACGCAGCGCGGCTTCATTGCTCTGCTCCGCCCGCGAACGGGGCAGCACATCCCGGCAGGGATGATCAGTGGAAGAGCTACCGGCCTGAGCCATCGACGCGGCGGCAGCGAATACCAGTGCGCTCAGCATGTCTTCAAGGCGTGCGTCCCATGATTCAACAAA
>PXAT01000136.1 GCA_003565775.1 Ectothiorhodospiraceae bacterium
CGGCGACTTACGTCAGCAACGGACATGGCGATTCTCGCAACATACATAACCAGGAATGTATAAATACATTCTCTGGAATGTTATTGCAAGACGGTGCGTGAGCCGCGATGCAGGAGGCGTCTTCGTTGATCTGTCGCCTTGCCGCTGAGACGAGGGTGCGCTGCATAGTAGATTTCAGCCAGCGCTTCGACCGTTTCTCAGCCTGCCTCCAGCACAACCCAAGCCGCCCGCCGCGCCCTTAGCGCTGGTAGCGGCCGGTGAGACGGGCCTCGCCCAGCTTGGCGCCCTCGACCAGGAAGGCCACCAGGGCCGTGCTGGCGCTCTCGGGAATCTCCAGCTGCGCGGTATCGAGCGCCACCAGGGTGAAGTTGTAGCGATGCGGTTCGCGACCCTCTGGCGGGCAGGGTCCGCCCCAGCCTGGCACGCCAAAATCGGTGATGATCTGACGGCTGCCCTCTGGCGCGAGGCCCGCTGCTGGATCACCCGCATTGGCGAGCAGCGCGCGCGTTTCGGCCGGAATGTCGATCAGGACCCAATGCCACCAGCCGCTGGCGATGGGCGCGTCCGGGTCGTGCACGAGCAACGCGAAGCTGGCCGTGCCCTCCGGCGGATCACTCCATGCGAGCGCCGGCGACTGGTTGTCTCCGCTGCAGCCGAAACCTGCGAACACGTGGCGTTCGGTCAGCATGTCGCCGTCCTCGAATTCCGGGCTGTTCAGCTGGAATTCGGCGCGGGCTAAGGGCGCCCCGAGGACAAGGAAAAGAGCAGAGGAAAGAAAGACGAGAACGCGTGCAAGCTGCATGGGTCTGCCTCCATGGCACTACGAAAGGTTCCTGAATTCTGCCACAGCAGCCTGAGCCTGTTGGCCTGCGGGGGTCCGAGCGTGGGCGTGGTCTGAGCTGCGGCGGTCTGACCTAAGCGGCCCAGCGCCAAGGCCCGGCGGGCTTCGACCGAGCTGCTGTATCCTCGTGGGGCCGGTTTTGCTCAGGCAACGGCGGCTCAGTACCGTAACTCGAATTGGAGGAACTGCAATGTCCGAACGCGACGAGTACGTCAACAAGCTCAAGGCCCGGCTGGATCAATGGGACGCTGAGATCAAGAAACTCAGGGCCAGGGCCGAGGAAGCCAGTGCCGATGCCAGAATCGATCAGCAGAAACGGCTTGCCGAGATGCGTGCGCAGCGCGACAAGGCCGAGCAGAAGCTAAAGGAAGTGCGACAGGCTGGTGACGAAGCCTGGGACGATCTCAAGTCCGGCTTCGACAAGGCTATCGGCAGCATGTCGAAGGCATTCGAGGATGCCATGGCCCGGTTCAAATAGTCGGTATGCCACGGTTGTTTAGCGACCCCTTGGTCTGCCCGCCCTGCTCCATCCAACCACGCTCCGTTGCAAGGCGTCGCGCGAACCGGGGACCCCTGGGAAGTCCTCGACGCGAACGGGTCGTGACGATCGGCTCGCGGTCGGCTGAATCCTCCGCCATGCCGGAAGCCTGCCCGGGTACGGGAACCGTCGGGTTGTACAGGCAGCAGTGATCCTTCCTAATGAGGTGTCAGTCACGGGAAGGCAGAGGATCAGTCATGAGCGATGAGGACATCAGGAGCGAACCGGCGGATGACGGGGCGTTTGCGAACGTATCGGAAAGCGGTTCGGCCGCCGGTCTCGGCATCCGCACCGGCGCCCGGCTGCTCGATGCGCTGCTGATCGGCATCCCGGTCTCGATTCTGTTCGGGCTGATCGGCCTCGGCCCGGCCGTCAGCAGTCTGCTGCTGGCCCTGCTGTGGTTCGGCTACTTCGCCTGGTTCGAGACCAACAAGGGCGGCACGTTCGGCAAGCAGCTGCTCGGGCTCTGCGTCTCCGGGCAGCACGGGGGCTTCCCGAGTCTGGAGGTGGCCGCCAAGCGCAATGTCTGGATGCTGCTCGGACTGATTCCGGTGGTCGGCGGACTGCTCTCGCTGGTGGCCGTGATCGTGATCATGGTGACGATCTACTCCGATGCGCAGAACCTCGGCTACCACGATACGTTCGCGGGTGCCCGCGTGGACGTCAAACCAGCCTGAGGAACCCTGGGGTCAGACCACAGAAATCCAAGATAAGCCATTGTTTTAATAATACATTTCAGTCTTATTCGAACCGTCCCCCCTCTTAGCCCCCCCTTTTTCGGGCCAAAACAGAGCCTCTAAGCGCATCGGGGAGGGCTGGCGAAAATCCAGCAACACAGGGATCTGCTTAAACTGCCCTTTTGGCGCACGAAAACGGCCGTCTAAGGGCCAATACAGCATCTCATCGGACAACAAAGTACGTTAAATCAGGTCCTTAGCGGTCGATACCTTAGTCTGACCAGGGGTCGATCTGCATCCGAAGCCTGCTGCGCAAGCGCACTTCCCAGGGTCCCGACCACGCGCCGGGCCAGTCCCATGCCTGCCGGAGGACTGACCCGATCACCACGACGGCACAAGCTTCACCGCGTTCCGGCTGCTTCCCCGACGGCACCTGCCACCCACCGGCTCCGCCACGAGATCATCGAACCTCGCAGCGCTTCGCGTCTGCGGCAGCAAGACACTCAACCAGAGGCCGCCGGTCAACGCATTGCAGAGATCCGCTTCCAGCCCCTCGATCACATGGACCCGCAGCCCAGCGTCTTCTGCCACCATCGGCCGACCTACGGCGATCTGTTCGCGAGCCTCCCCCAGCGCAGCCTCCACCCGGAGGGCCAGGAAGTGGTCGAGGATCACCAGCACCAAAAGGACACCCAGAAGGTACACCGCGCCGGCGCGAACCCTCGCAGCGATACCGGATTTCGAATCTGACGCCGCCACTCAATTGCCCTCCACCGCATCCACCCGAGGTGCCGAACAAACTTTGCAAGACCTGCCGCCCGTAGCGGCATGCCGCAGCGCATGATCCAAGGCCGAAACATCAGACCCAATCCTGCGCGACACGACACACCTTAGGGAATCCTGGGGTCAGACCACGTCAGGCCACGCTAAGCCATTGCTTTTCAGAGCACTTGGGGCCCTTTCCGAACCGTTTCGCTCCCTTAGAACGCCCTTTTTTGGGCCAAAACAGAGCCTCTAAGCCGGTCGGGCCGGCGGAAATCCAGCGACACAGGGATCAGCTTAAACTGCGCTTTTGGCGAACGAAAACGGCCCTCTAAGGGCCAATGCAGCATCTCATCGGATACAAAAATAATTTAAATCAAGTCGTTAGAGTTCGATACCTTAGTCTGACCAGGGGTCCATCACGCCGACAGGCCGCCGTCCACCACCAGTTCCGTGCCGGTGATGTAGCTGGAGTCGTCGCTTGCCAGGAACAGGACGGCGTTGGCGATGTCCAGCGGCTGGCCGGCGACGCCGGTGGGTACGGCTGCAGCCGCCATCTCTGCTACGTCCACCGCGTTGGCGCCGGGCTCAAGGGAAGCCGGCACCACTTTGGTCCAGATCGGCGTATCGATGACGCCTGGATGTACCGAGTTCACGCGGATGTTCCAGCGCTCCTGGGCGCACTCCAGGGCGACCCCCTTGGTCAGCAGGCGTACCCCGCCCTTGGTGGCGTTGTAGGCGGCGAGGCGGGCATTGCCCTTGAGCCCCGCCACCGACGACATGTTGATGATGGAGCCGCCACCGACGGTGCGCATCAGCGGGATGGCGTGCTTGATGCCGAGGAAGACCCCGTCGAGGTTGATGGCCTGCTGCCGCTGCCAGTCGGCCAGCGTCATCTCGACGATGCTGCCGCCGATGCCGATCCCGGCATTGTTCACGAGGACGTGTAGTCCTCCATGGCGCCGCTCCATGCTGCCGATGACCTCGATCCAGGCATCTTCGCTGGTGACATCGTGGTGCAGGTAGGTGCAGGCGCCGCCCGCGGCAGCGATCGCTGCTGCGGTCTCGTTCCCGAGGTCATCCTGGATGTCCGAGATGATGACCGTGGCGCCTTCCCCGGCGAGGCGTTCAGCGCAGCCGCGACCGATGCCTGAAGCGCCTCCAGTGATGAGTGCCACCTTGCCCGCCACCCGTCCCGCCATACTGCTCCCCTACGATTCAAGTGAGCGCGGAGCATAGCGGGTGGCGCGAGGCATGGGCAGGTTCGGAGCGCGACTCCCCCGAGGCAAGATGTTCACGCACCCCGGAGTCAGACCACGGCAAACCACACCAAGTCTTTGATTATCAAAGCGTAAGCGACGGAGCCGTGCCGTCACAACTCCTTAGAACCCCCTTTTTCGGGCCAAAAAGAGCCATCTAAGCACTCTGGGCCGGGCGACACCGGGATCCGCTTAAACCGCCTCTTTTGCGCACGAAAACGGCCCTGTAAGGGCTAATCCAGCGCCCCGAATGAGAAACATATTAGTAAAATCAGTGGGTTAACGTACGACACCTTGGTCTGCCCCCTGGGTCCGCACGCCACCATGGCGTCTTCACGCCGAACTCAGCGTTTCGCCCTGCTGTTGTGCCTGCTTACGGCGGGCACCGCAGACTCAAGGTGCAGACCCCATCGTGTCGGGATGACGGGTCGAAGCCCCCGAAGAGCGGACCGGTAGATGACAGCGGCCTGCCCATCGCACCGCTTACGTGGGCCCAGCGCGCTGACGTGCCACTAAAGCGGGTCTTCGAGTTCGATATCACGCTCTGTCCACGCTGCGGCGGTCGGTTACGAGTTATCGCCGACGTAACGGATCCCGCCGTCATCCGCAAGATCCTCGACCATGTCCATCAACGCGCCCCGCCGGTATGGCACCCCACCCCGGAGCAGTACGCGATCTCATGAGCCCGCGGTTGACCGTTGCCTCCGTGAAAGATTCCCCTTGGCCAGTGGATACCTACCTTCCTGATCGGCTCGCAAGCGTGTAGGCAACCGACTTGTTGTTCCGTGAGATTTTCCCCTGCCGAGGGCTGTGAACCGGAGGGACACGTCGTTGACCGTTGCTGAACCGCTGGACCTGCTTGAGGCGGGCAGGAAGAGGAACTGCTATTTTTCCAATCCGCGCCGTATCCACATGGAGAGAGTCCAAGTGCAATTTGATGATGTCGTCTTCGGACGCCGCAGCATTCGAGGTTACAAGCCCGATCCAGTGCCGAAAGCACTGATCGAAGAAATTCTGGCACTGGCCATGCGTTCACCGTCATCGATGAACACGCAACCATGGAATTTCACCGTCGTCTCCGGCGAACCCTTGGATCGTATTCGCGCCGGCAATACGGAACGCAACCTCGCGGGCGTACCGCATTCGCGTGAGTTTCGCATTGGGCAGGCCTTTGCGGGGCAACATCGCGAACGTCAGGTGGGCGTTGCCAAGCAATTGTTCGCGGCCATGGGCATCGAACGTGAAGACAAGGAGGGTCGCCAGGACTGGGTACTGCGCGGTTTCCGCCAGTTCGATGCGCCGGTCTGCGTGATTATCACCTATGACCGCGAGTTGGCAGACAGCGACGACACTGCCTTTGACTGCGGCGCAGTCACAACCGCGCTGGTCAATGCGGCGTGGTCACGTGGACTGGGTGCAGTGATCAACAGCCAGGGCATCATGCAGTCGCCGGTGGTCCGCGAGCATGCACAGATTCCCGACGACCAGGTGATCATGAAGGCTGTTGCGCTGGGCTGGCCGGATGAGGATTTCCCGGCCAACGCCGTGGTTTCTGAGCGCAAGCGCGTTGAGGAGGCCGCACGCTTTCTGGGCTTTGACGACTGAGCGACGACCGGGACAGTCCAGTGAGACCGCCCCACCACCGTGGTCAGTCGTTCCGATCGGGTCGACGCCGCGCGCCGGTCTGTAGCGACCCCGGATGTGCATCGCGACCTGGGCCATACCG
>PXAT01000086.1 GCA_003565775.1 Ectothiorhodospiraceae bacterium
GACGCCTCCGATGTTGTGCTCTGCGACTGCCAGTGAAAATGCCGAGCATCGACAGCGTAGTCTTCGTACATAGTTGTTGGGCTGTAATGCTTTTCCGATTTCTCGAGGGTCGTCAGGAATAAATCCAGCCTCTTCTCGGGCAGGTGTTTGACACCCTCTCGCATCGCCGGCCGCTCACTCCACGTCCAAACGCCTGTAAGCGCCGAGGTAGGAGCAAAACAGCCCGACATGCGATCGCTGGCGCTATTGGTGGCAGAAAGCCTGCCGGACCAGAAAACCCTGATGGTCCGACTGATCGAGCATTTCCTGTTACTGAGCGCGCGTGATGCTCACGGCTCGGCAGACGTCACTTGAATGATTCAACTTCACGCCACCCGCAAGATGAACACCCTGCTGAAATGTGGCGCGGACGAACGGGTTCTTGATGCGGCCCAACGCCTTTTGGGCCCGTGCAGGTCGACAGCCGTTGCAACCGCTCCGTCCAGGGCACGCTGAACCGCATGAAGACAGAGCTTGAACACATCTTGTGGTTCGACAACGTGGATATTTCAGAACTGACGGGGTATCGACTCGGTGCCTGGTTGGCTGACACCCCATACCGCGTGAAGGGAGAGGGTTGGCTCTGGCCCCAACGCGAGATGATCGCTTTGCTATCAGGGTCGGCAGACGAAACCCGATAGTCGCAACAGCAGCGGTGTTTGTTCCCTCACCTATCCGGCCAGCATCAGTCGTCTCGCCCCAAAACCGCGGGGTTTCCGCGAACGCCTCACCTCGGCATCGACATTCAACGTGCGCATGAGCTTTTAATGCGGGTGTGTATGCCGATCGGCATACACGCCATTCCTCGCTCCGGCAGACGCGCCGCCGGCGCGCCTCCCTCATCCTTACCTCCGTCAGTTCACAACTCGCAAAAAGGAGGTGTCCGATGAAAGCTCAAGCCAAGACGATGGTTCTTACCTTCCGGAAGCCGTTCGCGGTCTCGGTGCTTGCCTGCGCGGCAGGTCTGGTGGCGACAACGACGGTGTCGGCGGCAACCCTCAGCGACAAGGATGTGGTCGCGGCCCAGGAGGCCTGGGGCAAGGCGCTGGTGCAGATCAGCAAGGACTTCGAGGCCGGTGGCATCGACAAGGCCCGGGAGACAGCCAGGGAGGCTCTGGACACCGCTTACGGGTTCGACCAAGGCACGGTGCTGTTCAAGCCAACCCTGACGGTGGCGCCGCAGACGTTCCGCCTGACGCCGGAAGGTGCGCTCGCCTACTTCATCGGTCATGACGAGGCGTTCCCGAATGACGCCGGCTTTGCCCTCAAGGGCTGGCGCGAGGTCGACATCGAGAATGCCGGCATCCTCATCAACGGCTCCATGGCCCTGTCCATGGGCAACGTGACGATGACCGACAAGGACGGCAACGTCACCACGGTCGACAAGACCTGGGGCTACATGCTGGACGATGACGGAGCACTGCGGATCGTGCTGCATCACTCCTCGCTGCCGCACGCACCGGACGAGTATGCGACGGCGGGACTCTCCGAGGCGGCCGACGGGCTGACCATGATGGACCGGTCCTGGGGCCTGATCCGGAGTGCCGATGGTGCTACGCGCATCAAGCTGCACCACACGGCGCAGCCGCAACTTACGGCCGATCTGTCGGCGGCCGTGCGCTAGAGGCCGGCACCGAACGGTGCTGACCTCGGGTGATACCGGACCAGGGACGGTCTGGTGGCACCCACCGGGAGAGGCCGGTTCCGGACGGTCTCATCCCGCCGTCTTCAGGAACCGGATCTTCTTCTCTCCTGTCCTTCCACTCCACGGCCCGGCCCGGCCATGGAGTGGTTTTCTTGTTTGCCCAGGGAGACGCTGATCTATTCCCGCGTTCGCGCTCGAGTCGATTTTGGCAGCCTGGCAAGGCGCGGTGCCGGTTCGGTCGCCGTCGCTACCGGGCCGGTGACGCAACACCGCCAGGGGCCAGAATCGGCCGAGCCCCAAGGGGTTGGCATGGCATTTTCCCGGTTTGCGGTGTTGCGCTGCTTGACCGCAGAGTCACTGCGGCGCTGCGCAGCGCCCCTTGCCTCGAAAAAATGCGAGGCCAATGCGAACGCGCGAATAGATCAGTGTCTCCCTAGGAATCCGGCGGTGTCAGCGCCGCCCAGGGTCGGGATGCGCCGGACAGCATCGGTGCCTCGCCGACCCGCGCCAGGGCGCGATGCAACAGTCTTGTCTCCAGCAGGTTCCAGGCGCGCAGCACGACCTCGACCTGATCGAAGGGTTTGGTCAGGAAGTCCGATGCGCCCAACGACAGGGCGCGGTAGCGTGCCTCGCGGGTCACATCGGCGGTCAGCACCAGCACCGGAATCCAGTTGCCGGCCCGGCGTTGGGCCTCGATCAGGCCCAGCAGGCTGTAGCCGTCGACATCGGGCATGCGCAGATCCAGCAGGACCAGATCCGGGCGATAGCTCTGCACCAGCGGGGGCACCTGGGTGGCGTCCACGGTGGAGAGGACCTGCTGGAAGCCCTCGTTGCCGAAGATCTCCTCCAGCAAGGCCAGATTCTCCGGTTCGTCGTCGACGATCAGCAGGCGGGCATCGCGAACCGCGAGTTCAGGGGCGCTCATTGACGATCTCCTGCAGTGCCAGTCGCCAGTTGCTCACCGGCGCCGTGGTCGGGATGATCCGGTGGGCGGACGGCTCGGTGTCATCGGGCGCCGGTGTCCCGCGGACGAGGGTTGCCAGCACCGACGTGGCCGGGATGGCGGACGCCGCAGCGGCATGCTCACCATCCCGAATGATCACCCAGCCGGCGTCATCATCGGCTTCGGTCTGTGCGGAATGCCGGTGACAAGCAAGGCCGAGGCGCTTTGCCGTCGCCTCGATCTGAACGGCGAAGGCCTCGTCGTCGGTCTGCAGCCACACACGGGGCTTCACGCCGGCCTGCGCCGGCGGCAAGCGCTTCGTGTCGGGGATCGACGGCGGTTCCGTCGCCGCCACTGCCGGCGCATTTGCGACGGCAAGCAGCAGCTCGAAACAACTTCCCGGACCCCGCGTTTCCAGATACCGCAGTTCGCCGCCCATGGCGACGGCGAGCCCGTGACTGATGGCGAGCCCCAGACCCACGCCCTCGGCCTGTCCGTCCTGCCGGGAGAAGGGTCGGAACAACTCGGCGCGAAAGGCAGCGGGAATGCCCGGCCCCTGGTCACGCACCTGCAGGGCAAGACGGTCATCGCCACTCCGCTCGACGGAGACCGTGACCGTGCTTTGCGACGGCGAGAACTTGACCGCATTGTCCAGCAGATTGATCAGGATCTGGAGGATGCGCCCGGCATCACCGCGCGCCGCCGGCAAGCCGCCGGGGATCTGCTGCTGCAGCCCGATTTGCCGCGCCTCGGCACGGCCTTCGACGATATCCAGGGCGTGCCGTACCTGGCTCGCCAGATCGACGGCCTGCTCGGTCAGTGAAATCTGCCCGGCCTCGACCCGGGACAGGTCCAGCAGATCGTTCACCAGTTGCAGCAGATGCTCGGCGCTTTGCTGGATCACCGTGACATGCCGGGCCTGGGCCTGATCCCCACCCGCCTCCCGCAACAGTCGGCTGAAGCCGATGATGGCGTTAAGCGGGGTGCGTAATTCGTGGCTGGTACGGGACAGGAAGCGGGTCTTCGCCTGACTGGCCTGCTCGGCGGTTCGCCGCGCGGTTTCCAGGTCCTGCAGGCGCTGTTCCAGCACCCCGCTGGTCTGCACCAGCAGGGTATCGAGTTCGGCAAGCTCGTCCTGATGCTTTCCGGGAAAGGCCTGCAGGGCCTCGCGCTGGCCGATGCGCCGGGCGTTGTCGCGCAGGTGACGGATGCGGCGGATCAGGCTGCCGGCGAACCAGCGTGACAGTACCGAGGCAAGGACGAAGGTCATCAGGACGGCGAACAGGCTGGCGGCCTGGGTCACGCGACGAACGCGGTCCTGCTCGGCACGCAACTCGGCGATAATCCGGTTCTCGCGCTCCTCCATGGATGCGATGCCGGACCGCAGCCGATCCAGCAGCGCCTTGTTGTCACGGGCGTCGGCGAGCAACTGCGCATCATCCATCGCTGGCGGTGTCAGGGCCAGCGCCGACAGGCTGCGCAGTTTGATGTCCACCAGTTCGGAAATCTCGGCCAGTTGCTCGCGCTGCGCCGGTTCCCGGATGTCACGCTCCAGCCGCCGCAGGGCGTCACGCAGCTTGCCCTGGGCCCGTTCGTAAGGCTGCAGGAATGCCCGGTCCCGGGTGATGATGAAACCGCGAACACCGCTGGCCGCCTCGGCCAGTGCCGCATGGGCGGCGTGAATCTGCGCGAGCACTTGCAGGCCGCGCTGAACCTCGTCATCGGCCTCGCGGCTGAGCGTCACAGAGTGGATCAGAACACCGAAGGTGGTTGCTGCCAGCAACAGCGGGATCAGCGCAAGGATCAGGCTGCGGCCCCCAAGGCTGCGCAGCCACCGACCCCATTGACCCGGGGCCGCCTCAGATTTCGACGCCACTGTGCCCGAGCCCCAGTTCCACGGCCCGCGCTGCCGCCTGCGCCCGGTCGTCGAGCTGCAACTTCCCGAGAATGCGCTCCACATGGGTCTTCACGGTGCCCGGGGCGATACCCAGGCTCAGCCCGATACGGGCATTGCTGAACCCCCGCGGCAGAAGACTGAGAATCTGCCGTTCCCTGGCCGTGAGCCGCGACAGATCCTGCTGCTCCGCCACACTGGCGGGCCGGGTCTGCGGTGTTGTCTCCAGCGTCACGGCGGCCATCAGCGTGCCCAGCACATCCACCATGCGCTGGTCTGCGACCGGCGGTGCCGGCTGCTCCGGGAAGCCCGCGACCGCCAGCAGCCCGACAACCCGTCCGTGCACAGCCAGCGGGACAATCCACTCGAAGCCCGGGGACTGGACCGTCAACAGCCAGTTCGCCGGTGGTGTCGAACGCAACACGATTTCGCCGGTTCCCCGGAGCAAGGCCTGCAAGGTCGGCCGGGGCGACAGGCGACTGCCCTCGCCGAGCGCCCCGCCACTGGCTGCGAGCACCTGGAACACACCCTCCTGATAGCGCAGCCAGAGCACCTCCGCCGCACCCAGATGACGGCCCAGCGTTTCGACCACGGCGGCGCGTGGCTGGGGCTCTGTCCCGCGAAGCCGCTGGGCACACACTTCCAGACAGCGGAAGGAACGGCTGAAAGCGGCCTCCCCGCGAAAGCCGTCACGCAACGTCGTTACCAATCCGGATTCGGCCATCGCAAACCCTGTCCGAGAGCGCCGTTTCGAGCCCGATGACCCGACTGGCTTGTTATCGCCCAGATCTATGACCCTCGGCAACACGAAAAGTCGCGCGCGGAAGACCGGAAAAAGCATGCGAAGCGTCAGGGCTCCCAGCAGGTCAAGACTTGCTGCTCCGTACCGTCATTCAACGCTGAAACACCAACGGAAACGCGATGCGACCAACCGCCGGGGAGCTGCCCTCCAGCACGGTGATGAGCTGGTCCGGCCCGAGCGTGTCGTCGAGGAAAGCGATGCCTTCATAGATGCCGCCGTTGCGTTCACGGCGGCTGCCGCGGCAGTCGGCGTATTCGAGTCGGATTTCGTAGAGGTTGACCTCGCGGTCCGGAACGCGGAGCCGGCCGAAGGCCGTGCAGCCAGTGATCGAGCTCTGCAGGAAGAGTTCGCCGGCGGAATTGATGTTGAGGACCGCCTCGTCGCCGGTGATCAGGTCATCGTAAAGGCCGCTGGCCCGTGCGCGGGATGCCCGGCGCAGATAGACATCGGGCTCGTAGTCCACCAGCCAGCCGCCGGACAGACGTCGGCCGTCGTCCAGGTCGACACGGTAGTCGCCGTCCAGGCGGGTGCTCTGGCGGCGTACCAGAAGATCGACTCGGCCCTCGCCGCGGGCATCGCCGTCATCGACGAAGACGCGGCTCCTGACACCGCCGGTATCGCGGTCATTGCGGAATACGCCGGTGAAACTGGTGTCGTCGGCCAGGCGATAGAAAAAGTAGCGGCCGTCCGGTGCCACCAGCCCTTCGACGTTGAAGCGCGTTCCGCCGACGCTGATGTCGCCGCTGTAGTAGCCCTGGATGTCGGCGACGCTGCGACTGCCGCTGCTTCCGGACGAACTGCTGCCGCTGCTGTTGCAACCGGCCAGTAACAGCATCACCAGTCCCAGCAGCAAGCCACTGCCTCTCGCAATTCTTGTTGTCATGCCGTGTTCTCCCATCGCAGGCGCGCGAATACTTCAGCGTTTCCCTGCGATGGTGATAACAGGCGGTGACTGAATCCCTACTGAACAGGCGGCCTTGTCGACAGCGGTGAATGCTCCGCCAGCCATCGGGCACGCCAGGCGCTACCGGCGACACTGGCCGGATCGGGGGTCAATGTGCGGCGTCCGCAATCCGATGACGCCATTGGGCTGCGAGTCGCGCACGGAACCGAGGCGTGTCGTCACAGCACCGTGTCGAACTGACACATGCGCCGTAATGATCGGGGCAAAAGCAGACACCGGCCCACTCCAATGAATTCTGAAAACCCTGCATAGTTTCTTTTTTATCAATCACCTGAAAGAACCCTGACACCATCTGGCATCTCTCCTGCACCGTTCGGGGTACATCTCGACTCAAGGAGGCATCATGAGCTTTGCCAAGCTTCGTCTGATCCTGATGAGCCTGATTGTCGGTCTTGCATTTTCGATCGGCGGGGCCGGGATGGCGGTCGCCGACGAACACGGCGGCGAAGACTACGAGGATGGTGGCCATCCGTCGGAAGCCGATGACGACGAGATCGAAGACCGCAGCGGTGCCGAGAAGTAGGACACGGCCCGCACCCATTCACACTCTTTTCAAGGCCGCCGGAGGCTCTCCGGCGGCCTTTTCCGTGCATCGGTGATGGCAGGCAGCGACTGCCCACCCTGTGCAGCCGGCCTTGCTGGCGGGCCGCGTACGTCGATCAGCGCACGGCCTCTACCGTCAGCCCGTCCGCACCATGCAGCAGCAGCTCGCCATCCTCGCCGATGGCGAAGCGGTGAACGGTCTCGAGCACGTTCATCAGGCGGGATTCGAGGCGCATCACCTCCGGTTCACAGGCCATCATCGTGGTCGCGAGCGGGCCGAAGCGGAGGGTTTCGCCGGTCAGTTCGAAACTGCCGCGAAAGCTGTTGCAGGCGGCCCGTCCGGAGACGCGATCCCCGTCGTCGAAACGGATGTCGGCGCTGATGTCGTCGGGTACGGCGCTGGCGTCGACGGCGGTCACGCGCCACTGCCCCTGAAGCAGACTGCGGGGATCCCCGCCGCAACCGAGATACTCCTGTCCGCGGAAGTTGACACTGACCCGATACGGATGCGGCATGCCGGTCATGTTGTCCTCGCAGACGCGCCGTTCGAAGCGGGCGTCGACCGATCCCTGGGTGCCGGCGGCACGCACGCGTTCGCCGTCGCGCTCGACGTCTCCGCTGCGATAGGTTTCTTCCTCGCCGAGGATGCGGAAAACGAGCTCGCCACCATCCAGAGTCAGGTTCCAGAACGGTTCGTTACCGCTGGCCCGCAGCGACGACGGCAGGTCCTCCACGACACGGCATTCGGGCAGGCGGCGACCGGCCTGCTCGATAATCGCGCGATCACCGCGCGACCAGAACATCCAGGCCGGTTCGTCAGCGGAACGATAGCGGGCACCGGATGCGGCCGGCTCAGCCTGCAGCACGACCGGTTCACCGGCTCCTTCGATGGTGATCCGGTCACCCTCGGTAGTGACGAGGAACTGCTGGTCGCCGCAGACATAACGAGTCGTCTCGGCCACCGGTTCGGGCCCGGGTGCCACCTGCTGCCGCGAGCAGCCGGTTACAATCAGGACAACACCAATCACTGCCACCGCCAGCGCACGCATCCTGTTGGTCTCCCCCATGGTTGATATTGCCACTCCGCAAAGTTACCAGTTACTGATCTGGCTGGATTCCCCCTGCACACTCTGCATCGGCGCTCTGGGGCGACACGCGCTGCACCGGGGGCTGTACCTGTACACAGGCAGTGCGCGCCGGCACATGCAGGCGCGCCTGCAACGGCACCTGCGGCGGGACAAACCCCTGCGCTGGCATATCGATTATGTGCTGAGCGCTGCGCCGGCGCGAATCATCGATATTGCGGTGTCGCACCGGCCGGAATGCGAACTCTGTCAGGCAGTGGACGGGCGGATTCCGGTGCCGGGTCTGGGCGCCTCGGACTGTCGTGCCGGCTGCGGCAGCCATCTATGCTTTCTCGGTGACGCGCCATGGGCTGCCGGCCTGGCCGCGATCCCTGGGGCCATGCAATAACGGGGGACGGATGCTGACACTAGCCGATGTCCGGGCCGCGGCAGAGCGCATCGACGGGCAGCTGCTGCGCACACCGATGATCCCGGACCCGGTGTTGTCGGCGCGCCTGCAGCGCCCGGTATGGCTCAAGCTGGAATCGCTGCAGACCACCGGTTCGTTCAAGGCCCGCGGCGCGCTGAACTGGACCCTGACTGCCTCGGATGCGGAACTGCGTCCCGGGCTGGGCGCGGTCTCCGCCGGCAATCATGCGCTGGCCCTGGCCTGGACGGCGCGACAGCGCCAGGTGCCGGTGACCATCGTCATGCCGGAGAACGCCAGCCCGCTGAAGGTGCAAGGCAGCCGCGATCTCGGCGCCGAGGTGATTCTGCACGGCGATATCACTCAGGCCTGGGCGCGGATGCACGAGCTGATTGCGGAGCACGGGCTGACGCTGGTCCACCCCTACGACAACGAACGCATCATGGCCGGCCAGGGCACCGTCGCGCTGGAGGTGCTGGAGCAGCAGCCCGAGGTCGACACCATCGTCTGTCCGATCGGTGGCGGGGGTTTGATAGGCGGCATGGGCGTGGCTGGTCGAGCGCTGCGGCCGGAGCTGGCACTGCTCGGGGTCGAGCCAGCCGGTGCCGCCAGCATGGCGTACGCCTGGGCACATGGCGGTCCGCAGCAACTGGAACATGTGCGGACCTGGGCAAAGAGTCTCGGCGCGGCAATTGTCGGTGAAACCACCTACCCCGCCTGTCGTGCCCATACCACCGCGCTGTATCAGGTCCCGGATACGGCGATCCGGGCTGCGGTGAAGCATCTGCTGCAGGTGAACAAACTGGTGGCGGAACCCGGGGCGGCGGTGGCCACGGCATTGATGAGAGCCATGGATCCGGCAGACGTACCCGGGCGCGGAGACATCGCGATCGTCGTCACCGGCGGCAACGCCGATCACGAGGAGTTGTGCGGGCCGGCCTGACAGCAACGAACATCAGCTGACAGCGGCGAGATCCCGCCACAACAGACGGAACGGGCCGGGTTCACGACCCGCGGTATACAGGCCGATCCCGCAGACATGGCTGCGATCCATCGGATCCGCCTCCGGCGTCGGCCGACCGCGCCAGTGCGCGGCGAAGGCGTCGAACCGCAGATGCAGGGTCTGCCAGCCGCCGGCTGCGGCATGAAAGAGCTGCTGATGCACCGGCACGTCCCTGCCGTCGCGCGTGACCAGACCGAGCTTGTAGTCACGGCCATCGCCCTGCACGCAGAGCGACAGACCGTCGAAGGCCGACAGGTCGGCGGGCGGGAACATGGCGCGCACCGAGGCGAAACCGCCGCCATGGGCCAGCGAGACGGTACCGGAGAAAAGAAAGATGCCGGGGCCGGCCGCATGGACCGCGCCGGTCGACTGCCCGCCCATCACCGGGTCGCCGATCGGGGTCCAGTGCAGGGCGATCGCGTCGTTGTCGACCTGCAGCATGCTCAGTTCTTGAGCAGAACGGGGGTCATCAGCAGCAGCAGCCCGAAGTCCGCCTGATACTCTTCCTTGAACCGGGCACAGATGGTCTCGCACAGTTCCTGCGAGCCGACCACCTCGATCCGCACGTTGCTGTCCTGCCGCCACTTGCCGCGTCGTTTGCCGTGCTTGCCCCAGCCGCGGGCGTCGCTCACGGTGTAGCCGGTGGCCCCCAGAGCACGCACCTCCTCGATCATGCGATCCTCGAGAATCGACTCGCTGACAATGGTCAGCAGATACTTTTGCGGCGATTCCACGCTCAGCCTCCCATCGAATACAAGGTTTCGGCCATCCAGAAGTACAACGGCACCCCGACAAAGATATTGAACGGGAATGTCACACCCAACGAGGCCCCGATGGAAAGTACAGGGTTAGCGTCCGGCACCGCAATACGCATGGCCGCCGGTGCCGCGATGTACGAGGCACTGGCATACAGGGTTGCCAGCAATAGCGTACCACCCAGCGACATGCCGAGCCCCCAGCCCAGGAGAATACCGAGCGTGGCCGAGAAGATCGGCATGGCAATGGCGAAGCCGATCAGGAACTTGCCGTAGTCACGCAGATCCGTGATCTTGCTCGCTGCGACCAGCCCCATCTCCAGCAGGAAGAAGGCCAGCAGCCCCTTGAACAGGTCGAAGAACAGCGGCTCCAGCGGGCCGATGTGATCGGGCCCCGCTGCATAACCGATGACCAGACCGCCGATCAGCAAGAAGATGCTCTTGCCGAAGAAGATCTCGCCCAGGGTCTTGCCCCAGCGCGTCTTCCCCGCCATGCCGAGGCGGGCCAGCAGAATGCCGATGACCAGCGCCGGGATCTCCAGCAGCACCAGGAACACCACCATGTGGCCTTCGTAATCCAGCCCGGCCTGAGCCAGGAAGGCGACCGCCACCGAAAAGGTGACCACGCTGACCGACCCGTAGTGCGCGGCCAGCGAGGCCGCGTCCGAGCGGGGGAAGCTCCCGAGAAAGCGCAGCACCGGAAAACACACCAGCGGGATCAGGCAGCCCACCGCCAGGACGGCGAGGCCCGGCAGGATCAGGGGCAACAGCTCGCTCTCCGCGAGCTTCACGCCACCGGCAATGCCGATCGCCAGCAGCAGGTAGACCGACAGGGCATCGTAGATCGAGGTGGGGATCTTCAGATCCGACTTGGCCAGACCGGCAATCACCCCGAGCAGAAAGAACAGCACAACCGGTTCAAACGCCATGCTTCCTCCGACCGTCCAGGTCCGCTCTACGTCTGCGGCCGACCCCGCCGGGTCGGACCACGCGAACCGCGGACATCATGTATTAGTTAAAGCTAATAAAGGCTAGATGGTATATCAGCTAATCGTTATTTGCCTGCGTCCATTCGAACACGCGTCGGCAGCGTCGCTGCCGGCAGGCCGCCCGTCGGCATCAACCATCGTCCGACGGCATCATCGACGAGTGGTGATGCACGATCTTCCAGACGCCGTCGCGGTGCTCGTAGACGAAGGTGTAGCGCGCCGGCACCTCCCGGGTCTCGTCACCTTCACGGACGCGGAAGGTATAGGTGCCGGCATCGGTCAGCTTGTTGCAGCCGAACTTCACGTTGCGCTGGTCGATACGCCCCACCGGCTGTTTCTCGAGGAAATGCAGGAAGTAGTCGCGGATTTCCGTCGGACTGGTGCGCGGCACGTTCGAGACCGTCGGCAGCAGCACCGCGTCCTCGGCGTAACAGGCGGTGACACGATCCGCATCCCCCGTCTGCAGGGCCGCATTCCAGTGCTCGAACAGTTCCTCCGCCAGGCGCAGCGTTGCCGGTGCGCAGACCACGCAGGTCTCGTTGGGCGGCGTGTCGATCGGTGCAGCCACATGCGGCACGCCGGTACCGGTGACCGGGTGACGCTGGTCTCGATGTGAGGCGCTGAGGCTCAGCCGATCGCGGATGTCGGTACTCGCGTCGATGAACTGCGTACCGCTGATCACCGGTCGCCCGGATCCCTGTCGTTGATTCATGTTCCCTCTCCGTTTCCAAGCCTGCTGCCAGGGCAGCGCTGACGTATTCCCGCGCCTGCGTTGGTGTCGCATTTTTTCCGGGCCAAGGCGCGCTGCGCAGCGCCGCAGTCATTCTGCGGTCAAGCAGCGCAACGCAGCAGTCGGGGAAAATGCGGCCCAACCCACAGGGCCCGGCCGGTTTTGCCCCGCGGCGGCGTTGCGCCGCCGGTCCGGTAGCCCCGCTACCGGACCGGCACCACGCCTTGCCAGATGACCAAAACCGGTCTCGGGCGCAGACGCGGGAATACGTCAGCGCTGCCCTATCCGACCTGCGCCTTGAACGCGGCCAGCATGTCGTCGATCTGGGTGCGCAGCCGCGCCTCGTCCTGGATCGCGAAATCCAGAAACGCGCGAGCCACCACCGACAGCACCTTCTTCTTCGGGTGGACGATGTGCCACTGCCGCAGAATCGGGAAATGCTCCACATCCAGCAGGGCCACGGGGCCCTCCGCCCCTTCGGCACTCAGCGTGTGCAGCGACAGCACGGCAATGCCGAGTCCGCCGATGACCGCCTGCTTGACGGCCTCGTTACTGCCCAGTTCCATGCGGATCCGGGGCTTGATGCCATGCGCCTCGAACAGGCGGAGGGTCGCCTCGCGGATGCCCGAGCCCGGCTCGCGCATCAGGAAGGTTTCCTGCTCCAGTTCTTCCAGCGGGATCTGCCGCCGGTGTACCAGCGGATGATCACGGCTGGCCATGACCACCAGCGGATTGGGTGCGAACGGATAGATCGCCAGATCCCGCAACCGCTCCGGCACGTGGCCGATGATGTACAGGTCGTCCTGATTGTCGGCGAGCCGCTCCAGCACGCGATCGAAGTTGCTGACCTCCAGCGCCAGTTCGATCTCCGGATAACGCCGGGCGAACTGGCCCAGCAGACTGGGCGCGAAATACTGGGCCGTGGTGATCACCGCCAGTTGCAGGCGTCCGCGCTGCAGGCCGTGCATTTCGGCGATCTTCATCTCGAGATTGGTCAGTGCACCGAGCATCTCGCGGCAGGTGTCGTACAGCAGCAGTCCCACCTCGGTGGGCAGCGCGCGGCGGCCGACGTGCTCGAACAGCGGCAGCCCCAGCGCCGTGGACAGCTTCTTGATCTGGATCGACACCGTCGGCTGGGTGAGATGCAGTTCCTCGGCGGCGCGGGTGAAACTGCCCAGCCGCACGATCGCCTCGAACACCTGCAACTGCCGCAACGTGGCATGCCGAATCAGGTGTTCCGGCAGCTCCGACTTGAGCATGACCTGCGGCAGGACCGGATCGCTCGGCTGGCTGGTCACCTGTGTCTCCTGATCATTGGCATCGCGGCGCCGCCCCGTGTCCCGCCCGTTGCTAGCGGGTGAGGCCCGCGTACAGCATGGGCAGCTTTTCCGGGAGACGCTCGACGTTATCCAGCACCATGAAGTGCTGTGGCCCGAAGATCCGCTCGACGTATTCATCGGCGTAAGGGTCAAGGCTCATGCAGAAGGTGTAGACCCCGTTCTTCGACACCTCCTCCACGGCACGCTTGGCGTCCTGCCGCAGATACTGCGGATCGCGGACATCGGTGTCCGACGGCTCGCCATCGGTGATCACCAGCAACAGCTTCTTCTGCGTGCCCTGCCGGCGCAGCATCTCGCCGCCATGCCGGATGGCCGCGCCCATGCGCGTGGACAACTGCCCTTCCATGCCGGCCAGACGCGCCCTGGCGAAATCGTCGTAGGGCGCGTCGAAATCCTTGAAGCGGAAATACTCGACGTCATGCCGACCGTCCGACGAGAAACCGTGAATCGCGAACGGGTCACCGATCCGGTCGATGGCCCCGGCCAGCAGGGCCGCCGCTTCGCGTGCCAGACCCACCACGGTGCTGTCGGTACCACGCACCAGCTCATTGGTGGACTCGGACAGATCCAGCAGGACCAGCACCGAGAGATCGCGCACCTTGCGAATCGAGCGCATGTAGACCCGCTCGTCCGGCTGGCGCTTCATGCGCAGATCCACCTGCGCCTCGACCAGCGCATTGAGGTCGAACTCGTCCCCGTCCGGCCGCTTGCGCTGGCGCTGCACGCCCTGCGGCTGCATGGCCTCGATCAGGAACTTGAGGCGCTGGATGATCGGACGGTGCTTCTTGGTCAGCGCGTCGATGATCTCCAGTTCACCGAGCGGCGGACGGCGCTCCAGCACCGTGACCCAGTGCGGACGCTCGAGCTGCATCTGGTAGTCCCACTCGGGATAGTGATACGGCAGGGACAGCGGCTCGCGGCCTTCCTGCTCGTTGAGACTGACGTCCTCGGAATCGCGGAAGAACTCGGTGGACAGCACCCAGATTTCCTCGGCATCGTCGCCGGCGCCGGGGACGTCCAGGGCATTGACCATTTCCATTATGTTGACGTCACGGCGTTCCTGGGGACCCTTGGAGCCGGCCACCAGCTCCGCATCCTCGTCCTCGCGCCCGAACTCCCACATGTAGCGGTTATCGTCGCGGTAACGCACGTCCGGCATGACGTTGCGCGGATTGATGTGGCTCTGCCACGGGAAATGCGGCGCCAGTTCGGCCGCCATCTGGCGACTGAAGCCGGGTTCCTCCAGATCATCGAGGCGGTCGTTGAACAGTTCACGGACGACGTTGACGAAATGGTCGGTGTCCCGGTAGTCCGGATCGAGCAGTGCCCGGGCGGTACGCGCAAACAGCGCCGGCGCCTCTTCGCCGTCCTCGGGGGTCGCCTGATGCAGCGGACTCCAGATCTGACGCAGGCCCGGGAAGGCCCGGATGGCGAGGGTCTCGACGCGCGCGTCCTCGATCAGCTCGGTCAGCGCACCGAACAGCGCGAGCGGCGCCTCGTCTTCCTGCATTTCCCGGGTGAAGACCACGTGCGATGCGGCGTGGGCGGCGGCGGCGCGGTAGATGTCGAGCCCGGTGAGCCCCGCCTCGTCGTCGTAGGCATCCGGCAGATAAATCGTGAAGCCGTCAATGAAGGGGCGGTAACCCTCGCGGGACTCGTAGTCGCCGCTGGTCGGGCGCATGAAGAAGTCGCGCGCCCAGAGCGCCCGCAGGTACATGTTGATGCGCCGCTGGACGTTGACGAACAGGGTGCCCCGCCGCTCCTTCTGGAACACGGATTTCGATTCCGGCGACTCGAGGCTGAAGTATTCCTGCTGCGCCTGCAGATCGGTGCGATGAGCCTGCGCGCCCCACATGGACCAGCGGCGCAATCCGCCGAGGGTGAGATGCGTCAGCAGTTCGTCCAGGCGTTCGAGCATCGGCCGCACGCCCCGGGGCGCCTGACCCAGCAGATTGTCGACCAGACCGAGAAAGCCCTGGAAGAGAGCGAGATCGCCGAGCTTGCGAGCCGCCGAGGGACTGACGGAGATGAGCAGCGTGATGACCGCGGCACTGGTCTTGGAATACATGCGGATGGCGGTGCCGACCAGCTCGCCGACGGCATCCTCACCCAGCTCGTGGGCCAGGTCCGGTGCCTCCTGAATGAAGGCCACCACCATCTCGTTACCGCGACCCAGGGAATGCAGGCTGCGCGCGCCTTCCAGGTAATAACGCTTGAGGCCCTGGACGCTGAACGCCCGGGTCGCCTCGTTCCAGCCGCCTTCCATGACCTCGGCAGCATGCTCGCCGAGGTCATCCAGCAGGTCACGGTAATCATCCAGGGAAATGCTCATGGCGCTACCGCCCGTGAATCCCGAGCGGGACTCAGAAGAAAGTGGTGACGGCGGAATCCAGCGCGTCGCGCATGTCCGGGTCATCGGTAATCGGCCGCACCAGCGCCATCCGGCAAGCGCCCAGAGGCTCCACGTTCTTCGCGATCAGGGACGCCGCATAGACCAGCATGCGCGTGGAAATGCCTTCGTCGAGACCGTGGCCCTTCAGGTTACGGGCGCGCTCGGCGACGCTGACCAGCTTGCTCGCCACGTCCTCGCTGATGCCGCCTTCGTGAGCGACGATCCGCGCCTCCATATCGTGCTCCGGATAGTCAAAGTCCAGGGCACCGAAACGCTGTTTGGTGGACTGTTTCAGGTCCTTCATCAGGCTCTGATAGCCGGGATTGTAGGAAATCACCACCTGGAAATCGGGATGGGCCTTCACCATCTCGCCCTTCTTTTCCAGGGGCAGCACGCGCCGGTTGTCGGTCAGCGGGTGAATGACCACCGTGGTGTCCTGACGGGCCTCGACGACTTCATCCAGATAGCAGATGCCGCCATGCCGGGCAGCCAGTGTCAGCGGGCCGTCCTGCCAGACGGTGCCATTGGCGTCGAGCAGGTAGCGACCCACCAGATCGGAGGCGGTCATGTCCTCGTTGCAGGCCACCGTGATCAGCGGCTTGCGTAGACGCCAGGCCATATGCTCGACAAAGCGGGTCTTGCCGCAACCGGTCGGACCCTTGAGCATCATCGGCATGCGTACCGAGTAGGCGGCCTCGTACAGTTCCACCTCGTCACCGACGGCCTGGTAGTAAGGCTCGTCGGTGATCATGTAGTCGCGTAATTCGTCCTGCATTCTGTCTGCTCCTGAGAGTGCCCGCCGGTCAGTCCGGCCACACCCGCTCGGGATGGAGTTCCGTGCCGGTATCGGCGGGCTCTGCCTTGGTGCGCCGCTTGCTGGTGGTCGCCGGACGCGACGCCGCAGGTTTCTTCGCCGGTGCCGGGCGCTTCGCGGCGGGCTTGCTCGCCTTCGGCGCCGCCCTGGTGGTTGCGGCCTTGCGGCTACCGATCGGGGTCGGCTTGCTGGCAGCGGTCGATCCCGCGTCTGCCGGCTTCGCCGCCGCCGGGGTCGACTTGCTGTCGGCCTTGTTGTCGTCCTGCTCGTCCCGCGCAGCGCGCACGCCGGCCGCCAGTTTCTTTTCCAGATTGCTCATGCCAACACCTCGTCAATGATCGCGTCGATCTCGTCCACCGCCGCCAGACCGGGCTTTCCCAGGTCATAGACGGAGCTTCCTTCCAGTGCCGCCCGCCGATAGATGGCGCGGCGACGCAGATGCTGTTCAAGCGCCGGAATGTCGATCTCCATCAGGGCGTGTTTCATGGCCCGCGACAGGGCACTGCGCACCTCGACCTGATTCACGACGATATGGGGTTTGAGCGACGGATTCGCGGCCCGCGCCTGTTCCAGGCTCCGGCCCATGCGCACGCTGCCCCAGAGATCCATCGGCGAGGGCAGCACCGGAATCAGGACATGGTCGGCGCTGCCGAGGGCTCCCTCGACGGTGCCGCCCTCCAGCGTCGGCGGACAGTCGACCACAATGAAGTCGTAGTCCTTGCGCAGGGCGCGCAGCTCACGCTGCAACGGACCCGCCACCACGAATACCGAGGCCGGAAACGGCCGCTCCTCGGACGCCATGCGCGCCCACTGCCCGGCCGAGCCCTGCGGGTCGCCATCGACAACCAGGGTCCTGCCGCGTCGGGCCAGCCCCGCCGCCAGGTTCATCGTCACCGTGGTCTTGCCGGTACCGCCCTTCTGATTCACGACCGCAATGACCGTGGATGCCACGCGCTGCCTCCCGTCAGATCGAAGCCGTCGACTCGACGGCGGAACCCGCTCCGGCGCAACCCGAAGACTGACGGATCAACGTCGGTACAACCACCCCGCAGGGCAGCCGCCAGCCGGTGACGTCAGTCCTCCATCAAGGCCAGCCGGTCCACCGTCTCGGCAAAGACCCTGTCGGCCTCGCCCAGCGACTCGCCGTTCCGCGCATCAATGGTGATGTTGACGTAAGTGGTCCCGAAACTGATGTTCGGGTGATACCCGTCCGCTTCGGACAGATCGGCCACCCGATCAAGAAATTCCCGCGTCACGCCGTAGCGATCGAAGGTGAATTTCTTACTCATCGACGGCGACGCCGACCCTTTGGTTGATTCCCAGCCGGTCGGCGCCACAAAATCCGAATCAGCCATGCTGGTCTCCATCACCGCTGTCATACAACTGCTGTTCGAGATCGCGCAGATGTGCGATCTCATCCTGCATGATCGATGCAAACAGTTCGGCATCCTCGGTCGCACCACGACGCCGGCAGTAATCCGCCGCCTCTTCGTAGATACGCACCGCATCCGCCTCCATGTCCCGGTTGTGCAGCAACAGCTCAACCACCGTCCTGCCGACGCGCACCGGCGCCAGCGGGCCGCCACCGGGAACCGCGCCATGGAACAACAGGCGGGTGATGAACCGGTCGGCGTGCGCCAGTTCCTCGTCCGCCTCCTGCCTCAAGGCCCGACTCAGACTATCCATGCCCCAGAGCGCGGTGAGCCGTGCCTGGGTCAGGTATTGCTGAACCGCCGACAGCTCATGCGCGACCGCGCGGTTCAGATACCCGATGATCCGTGGATCGCTCATGGATCATGCCTCAGCTGGCGGCACCGTTAGCGCTCGGCGACGTCGGCAGGATGGTTTCCACTTCGGAATGCACGCGGGCAATGATGTGCGCGGCTACCAGGCCGTCACCCACTCGCTCGCAGGAATCCGCGCCTGCACGCACCGCCGCGTTCACGGCACCGGTCTCGCCGCGTACCAGCACGGTGACGTAACCGCCGCCCACGAACTGCCGCCCGATCAGACGCACTTCGGAGGCCTTGGTCATTGCGTCGGCCGCTTCAATCGCCGGCACCAGACCACGGGTTTCGATCATGCCCAGTGCAACACCAGAAATTTCGCTCGCCATTGTCTACCTCTTCGCTCTTCGGGCCGCCGGGCCAAGCGCCGCGGCGGCATGTTCACCGGATGCCGTTACGGCTTTTCCGGAAGAATGGTTTCCACTTCGGAATGCACGCGGGCAATGATGTGCGCGGCCACCAGGCCGTCACCCACTCGCTCGCAGGAATCCGCACCTGCACGCACCGCCGCGTTCACGGCACCGGTCTCGCCACGCACCAGCACGGTGACGTAACCGCCACCGACAAACTGCCGGCCGATCAGACGGACTTCGGAGGCCTTGGTCATTGCGTCGGCCGCTTCAATTGCCGGCACCAGACCACGGGTTTCGATCATGCCCAGCGCCACACCAAAACGTTCAGTTGCCATCAGTCTCTCTCCTGCTTCCTGGATTAACAGTTGTTTAAAAAATGACGCTCAAGCCGCCTTGCGGGCCTTGGCAGAGCGCGGTGCCTTGGTCTGGTCTTGTCCAGCCCCCTCATCCGGCCTGGCCTTCCGGCTGCCATCGTCATCCCAGTGATCGATGATCCCGCCAATGGTCAGATCGGTCGTGATTCCCTTGTCGTCCAGCGCGTGGCGTGCGGCCGAACCGCTGATCGTGAAGACCCAGTTGCCCGGGTGCGCGCCGACCGTGTCCACGGCCACCACCAGACCACCCTTGTGGTCGATCAGCACACGCAGGGAGGCGGTCTTCAAACCGTCGACCCGCCGGGTCACGGTGAGCTCGTCCTTTACCTGCATGATTTCCATGATTACTCGGCCTCCCAGTAATCGATGATGCCGACGATGGTCGCGTCACTGGGATATTCCTTGCTGCCGGCCGCCTCCCGCGCCGCCGAACTGCCAACTACGATCACCCAGTCGCCGGGCACGCAACCCACGGCATCCACCGCCACCGTGCGCGCACCACCGGCCTTCTCCTGTACCACCAGCAACGGCCGGTGCCCCAGGCTGCTGATCCGGTTGGTCGATACCAGCGTCTTTTCCACCTTGCAGATCTTCATCGTGTTCCCGTTGTCCTAGGCCGCCAGCCGTTCCAGCCGGCTACCACTGCGCTTGTCACGAATCACCATGTGACAACCAATGAGTCCCTTTTCCGCCAGGTCCCGATAGCGATCGAGAATGGTCCGCCGAACTCGTCGACAGCGCTTCTCAACGCGTTCCCGCGCGCCTGGCACTTGGCCGTCGTAGCGATAATGCACCACCACCGGCACCGGCAATCCGCGCTCCGTATTGAGCTTGCGGAAGATGTGCTCGACGCCGACATCCATGCCCGGCGCACCCTCTTCCATCGTCTCGAGGTGGGCGAAGTAGGCGAAATTCCGCACCTGCATCTCCTCGACCTCGTGTCCGACCAGCAGCACCTTTTCCTGGTGTCCGCTATCCGGATACCGACCACCGTGGTAGCGCGCCACGTAATCCAGCTGCGAGATGTTGCTCAACAACAGGCGCGTGATCAGCCGCAACATCCCCTCGTGCGGGGCTCCCTTGCCGCGCCCCCATCCCTGCTGGTCGATGACCTCCTGCAGCGCCTGGTAAACCCGCAGCGACGCCGCCTGTTCGTTCATGTCGCGCGTTTCGCGATACAGCGCTCCGGTATCGACAAAGCGGTGCACGCTCATGCGGGTGTCCGCGTCCGGTACGTGCACCTTGATCGCGTCGGTATCCGTATCCACTCCGATCAGGAGCGTATCCACCGAGGCGCCGCAGCAATACGTGTTCTCGATGGCCTCGCGAAACCCGCGTAACTGCTTCAGAGCCGCCTCTGCTGCGTCACGCTCGTTGCTGCGATGCGCCATGCAACCTTCCTCGGCCGGGCTGACGCTGCTGAAGTGATAGGCCGCCACCTTCAGATAGCGACTCGCCACATCCGCGGTAGTCGGCTGGCCCTCGCGATACCGCAGCAGCTCCCGACGCGTCCAGTGCTGCACATCCTCTTCAATGTCGAACAGCGCGCCCGCATGGCTCTTCAGCCGCACCGCAAGGTCCGGCAGCCGCAGGATGAAGCGGCGCAGGCCGAGCAGCCGTCCATCGGAACAGGGCGAAATGTCCACCTCGTGGAAATCGCAATCGAGGAAATAGCCGATTGCACATTCCGCCTCCGCTACCAGATCGTCTCTCCCTGTCCAGTAACCGTTCACCGACTGCTCGAACAATTCGAAAATGCCCTGCAGATACAGTGCGCGCGTATCCAGTCCGTTGAGCCAGGCGTCATCCACCAGACTGGCCGGAACCTCGAAACCCAGCGTCTCGGCCACCAGCTTCCGTGCCCGCTCGGGGAACGACAGCGCATGCTGCGTCGCATGCAATTCCCGGAGCAACGGCACCAGGCTCTCGAAGCGCTGGCGAAACTCCTGTTCATACCGATGCAGCTTCTCGTTGGCGGACTGATCCGCCAGCGGGTGACCGGGCTTCAGCAACAGCGCCTCGGTCGCTTCGGCACGGGGTGCAACGTTCGCCTCGGTCCGCGCCTGCCCTGCCCGGGTCGACGTTTCGCGACTCGCCGAACCCGCCATGACATAGCGCGTGCCCAGCGGCGTCCGTTTGCGCCCGCCCCGGTTCATGCCTGCGCGCAGCTCCTGCCGTCATCAACCACGTGCACCACCCGAAATCGTCACCAGCGATCCTTCACCGCTGTTGCCCGAGGATCCGGTGATCCGGCTCGGCGGCACTTCCTTGCGCTCGATCTCCCGATTGACATAGGCGCTCCGGCCTTCTCCCCGCGGGGCACCACGACGCGTGGTATTACGGCGCGTCGACAGCCCTTCGGTGCCGGTGATGTTCTTGCCGCGCTGCCAGTCGTCACCGGTAATGGTGACCCCGTTGCTGCTGCCGTTGACGGTCACCCGCTCGGCACCCTGCACGCCGCCTTCGGTTTCCGCGGGCGCCGGCGCAATCTGGCGCTCGTCCGGATAGCGGAACTCGTCGGTGCCGGAGACCAGGCCCATCGCCTTGTTGCTCGGACCGGTGATGCCGCTGGAATTGCCGTAGGCGGTGCCGGTGACGCGCCGCTCGCGACGTTCCTGAGCGGTGCGGGCCGGTGTTTCGACGCTGAAGCCGCCGTTCGGCATCGGCCGGGGCTCCGGTGCCGGCTGCGGCCGCGTCGCCGCGGAGCGCATGCTCGGCGGCTGGAACCGCGGATGCAGCGCCGGGGCCGGTCCGTCGCAGACCTGACCGAACTCGTCGGCACCGACATAGGGCGCACCGGACACGTTCTGGCAGGCACCGCGCGCGGTGCCGGTCACCCGCTCGTCGTAACCCGGCTGACTGCCGGACACCACGTGTCCGGGCGTTGCCTGACGCTCGGCCACGCGCTGATCGGCGGCCATGGTTTCCGGTGCCTCGCAGAACTGGTCGTACTGATCGGGACCGATATACGGGGTGCCACTAATGGGTGTGCAGGCACCGTATTCGTCGCCGGTCATGCGGGTCGAGCGGCCCACGGCGGTGCCCGACACGTTCTGATGATTCCAGGTCCGGCCGACGGTCACCTTGTTCGGTGTCGCTTCCGGGCGTGAGCCACAGAACGCGGCATAGTGATCGGAGCCGACATATTCGGTCCCGGTGATCGGCTTGCAGCCACCGTACTCGTCACCGGTCACATGCAGGGATTTCTCGATCATGGTCCCGGAGACTTCCCGGCCACGCAGCGTGTGCATCACGCCGACCTTGGGCACGCCGCCAGCGGCAGGCTCGCGACAGACATCACCGAAATCCGCCTTGTTGTAGTAAGGGGTACCGGTGAGGTTGTGGCAGGAACCGGTTTCGTCACCGGTCACCCGTTCACTGCGACCTATCGCGGTGCCGGTAATGCTCTGGTCACCAACAGTACGCAGCTCGTGCACCTTCTCCGGTGCCGACGCGCGAGGCGCGGTGCCGCAGAAACCGGCGAACTGTTCCCGGCCCAGGTATTCGGTCCCGGTGACCGGCTTGCAACTGCCGTACTCATCACCGGTCACGTTCGTCGAGCGGCCGACTTCGGTGCCGGTCAACTGCCGGCCCTTGAGGGTGTGCATGACACCGACCTTGGGTACGCCATCGGCAGACGGCGTGCCGCAGGGAATGTCGCTGTCGGCCGTGTTCATGTATTCGGTGCCGGTCACGCTCCTGCAGGAACCGGCCTCGTCGCCGGTCACCTTGCTGCTGCGCGCGACACTGGTGCCGGACACGGTCTCGCCGGACCGGGTCGACATGACACTGACCTTGCGCACGCCGGGCTCGGGCTGGGTACCGCAGAAACCCGCGTACTGTTCGGAGCTGAGATATTCGGTGCCGGTCACGGACCCGCAGGATCCCGCCTCGTCACCCGTCACCCGACTCGAGCGACCGACCTCGGTGCCACTGACCGGCTGCCCGCTGATGGTATGCGAGCTGCCGACCTTGGCCGGGTTCGGCGTCGGCTGCGAGCCACAGAAGCGGTCGTAGTGCTCCAGCTCCAGATACTCGGTGCCGGTCACGGACCTGCAACTGCCAGCCTCGGTGCCGGTGACGGACGGGGCACGCTGCACACGCGTACCGGTCACCACACCACCGGACAACGTCGTGCTCTCTTCCACCTTTGCAGGCGCCGCCGTTTCCGGCTTCGGTCGCCCGCAGGGACGCGCCGGATCGGCCGAACCACGACCGATCTGGCAGAGTTCTTCCCGCCGCTGGCGGGCGATTTCACGGGTCGAAAAACCGCGACGCTGTGCGGCCTTCCAGGATCCTTCCTGCGGCAACACACCGCGACTGAGCCCGCCAATATGACGACGCTGCCGCAGACCCTTCTTGCCGCCCTTTGCCATTGCCTCGCGCCGCGCCATGCACAATGCGCGTACCGTCGAGACGATCGGTTCGGTCACGCCCTGCACGTCGTCACCGCTCGATTCGACCTGCTCGCAGAGCTGGTCAAGGCCGGCATCCACGGCATCCTCGGCCACGTACGAATCGGTATCCGCGTAGGACTGCCGTGACTGCTCGCCTGCGGCCGACCCCGCCCCCTTCAGCATGTCCTGCCGACGCGGCTCGGCGGCCATCGCCGTCTTGCCGTTCTCGGAAAGCGCCTGGCGACGCAGCTGGCAGATTTCGCGACCGCTCATGTTGCTGCAGTCGACGTTCTGGGAGCGCGCCAGCGCTTCGAGTTGCGCCGACTGCACCGATCCGGACCGGGCCATGCCGACACTCCGTGCGCCGGCACGCGGCAAGGCCTTCTTGCCACGCAAGGCCATGTCCCGACGCCGTTCGAGCGCACGCTGTCGCCCGTTGGATGCCCCGCAATTCACGCCGTGCTCCGGCATCGGCGTCGCTTGCGGCGACGCCGTGGCGGCCGCGAACGGTTCCTTGCGCGCAGCCGACTGCCGCGCCGGCGGCACCAGCGAGGTTGCTGGCGGCGACTCGGGCTCGGCGGCCCGCTCGGCACGCGCCGGGCGGCTCTGGCTCTTGCTTCGCTCCTGCCCCGTCGTCTTCAGGGCAGCTTTGCCCCCACGGGACATGGCCTTCCGCCGCTCGAGGGCAAGTTCTCGCCCTGACAGACGGTTCGGCGCGGATGTCGGCTTACTCATGTCACTTCCTTCCGGTTGGCGTCAGCAGGTCCGGACAGACTCACGACACGGCTGGCGGCGCTCGATACCGCCAACCGCATCCCTGGATCAGCGGCCGCGATCGACCACGAACGCCAGACCCTGGCTCTGGGAGTAGTTGTCGTAGGCCACGAAACGCACCAGATGGCCCGGGTTGGCACGACGGCATTCGTCGATTTCCGCCAGCACCGCTTCCACCGACTGTTCACCGAACAGCGGCAGCTTCCACATATACCAGTAGTGACCGAAGGCGTTTTCCTTCTCGCTGTGCTCCACGGCCGGGTTCCAGCCCTGGGTGATCGCGTACTGGATCTGGCGACGCACCTGGTCGGCGGTCATCTCCGGCAGATAGGAGAAGGTTTCGTACTTGTGCGACTGCTTGAAACTCTGAATATCGGACATCTCGGTCATCCTGTGCTCTGGTTCTTAATAAGAGCGGTCGGTACGGGCAACCACGCGGGTCGCCCGCCAGGCCGCCGCCATTACTTGTGCTGAACGTCCAGCTTGTCGACGGTATCGAACTCGAACTTGATCTCTTTCCACGTCTCCATGGCGATCTTGAGTTCGGGGCTGCTGTTCGCCGCCTCGGTAAGGATTTCCTTGCTTTCCTTCTCGATCTCGCGACCTTCGTTACGGGCCTGGACGCAGGCTTCGAGAGCAACACGGTTGGCCGATGCACCGGCAGCGTTACCCCAGGGGTGACCCAGCGTGCCACCACCGAACTGGAGCACGGAGTCGTCGCCGAAGATGGCGACCAGGGCCGGCATGTGCCAGACGTGAATACCACCGGACGCAACCGCGAACACGCCGGGCATGGAACCCCAGTCCTGGTCGAAGAAGATGCCGCGGGAGCGATCTTCCGGGATGAAGGATTCGCGCAGCAGATCGATCCAGCCCAGGGTCGCCTCACGGTCACCTTCGAGCTTGCCGACAACGGTACCGGTGTGGAGGTGATCACCACCGGACAGGCGCAGGATCTTGGCCAGCACACGGAAGTGGATACCGTGCTTCGGATGGCGATCGAGCACCGCATGCATGGCGCGGTGAATGTGCAGCAGGACGCCGTTGTCACGGCACCAGTTGGCGAGGCCGGTATTGGCGCAGAAACCGCCGGTGATGTAGTCGTGCATGATGATCGGTGCGCCGATTTCCTTGGCGTACTCGGCACGCTTGTACATCTCTTCCGGAGTCGGCGCGGTGACGTTCAGGTAGTGACCCTTGCGCTCGCCGGTTTCCGCTTCGGACTTGTGGATCGCTTCCATCACGAAATCGAAACGCTGCCGCCAGCGCATGAAGGGCTGCGAGTTGACGTTCTCGTCGTCCTTGGTGAAGTCGAGACCACCTCGCAGGCATTCATACACGGCGCGGCCGTAGTTCTTGGCCGAGAGACCGAGCTTCGGCTTGATCGTGCAGCCCAGCATCGGGCGACCGTACTTGTTCAGCAGGTCGCGTTCGACCTGGATACCCATGGGCGGACCACCACAGGTCTTGACGTAGGCAATCGGGAAACGCACGTCTTCGAGACGCAGCATCCGGATCGCCTTGAAGCCGAACACGTTACCCACCAGCGAGGTGAACACGTTGACCATCGAACCTTCTTCGAACAGGTCGATCGGGTAGGCGATGAATGCGTAGAAGGACTCGTCATCACCGGGGACGTCTTCGATCGCGTAGGCACGACCCTTGTAATAGTCCAGGTCGGTGAGCAGATCGGTCCACACCGTGGTCCAGGTGCCGGTGGACGATTCGGCGGCCACGGCGGCAGCAGCCTCCTCGCGGTCGATCCCCGCCTGCGGGGTGATCTTGAAGCACGCCAGCAGGTCGGTATCCAGCGGCGTGTATTCCGGCATCCAGTATGTTTCGCGGTAAGCTTTGACGCCCGCGGAGTACTTCTTCCCGGCCATTTGGCTCTCTCCTACGCGTTGGTTGGTCGTGATGATCCGCTAGATTAGAAAGGCGGACACTTAAGAACAAATAAATAATTTAGATAGGACTGATAGATTTGTATTTATGTTTTGTTGTGGTCGGCGCCTCCCCGCGCCATCCGGTGCCCACCGGGTGCTTGTGCACCTCTGGTATGTGGGTCGCCGAACAATCGCGCAAAGATAGCCCAATTTTCCGCGCTATCCCATACGCACCGCACCATTAACCGTCGCCCCTCCGCCCCGGCGGCAGACATCACGTGGAAAATCATCGCCCTATCGGTCGGCAGAGAGCAGACGGAATCTCGCGAAACTGCGGCTGCCCTGTCCAGGGGCTCGCGCCGGTACCGGTTGCGGGTGCCGGTACATGGCCGCGAAGGCGGGCAAGGATCAGCGCTTCCGGGGTATTGACAAGAGCGTCCCGGGCTTGCACCGGAAAATGACTTGCCCACAAAGCTGCGCGTCTCACGGCAACTTCCCCGCCACAACGCACAAAGCGGACAAGGTAACCGCCACAAGCTATTGTTATTTAGGCGAAAAATCAGACATGACCAATTCTTAATCAAACTGACACAAAGCCTTGTCTGGAAAGGTTAAGAGGTTTTTCATGGCCATTCATCCACAGCGTTATCCACAGGTTCTGTGAATAACTTTCGTGCCCCCGCCGGGGCTGACTTGCCTTCTATTGATCCACATCAAAACCGCGACCCGGACGGCTCTCGATAATTCTCGCCGGACGGGGCGCGTGATGTCGCCCTCAACTCCTCCAGGCAACGGGATCCCGATTGATGGACGGCACAATCAAGTACAACGAAAAGGTAGTCCGCCAGTTCGCTTTGGCGACTGTGGTCTGGGGCGTGGTCGGCATGGCGGTGGGGGTGTTAATCGCCGCGCAGCTGATCTGGCCCGCTCTCAACTTCGACGTGCCCTGGCTGAGCTACGGCCGCTTGCGGCCCCTGCACACCAACGCCGTGATCTTCGCCTTCGGCGGTTCGGCGCTGTTCGCGACGGCTTACTGGGTGGTTCAGCGCACCTGTCAGACGCCCCTGTTCGCGCCCCGGCTGGCGTCCTTCACCTTCTGGGGCTGGCAGACCGTCATCGTGCTGGCCGCGATCACGCTTCCGCTGGGCATCACTCAGAGCAAGGAGTACGCGGAACTGGAATGGCCGATTGCCGTCCTGATCGCGGTGGTCTGGGTGAGTTACGGGATCGTGTTCTTCGGCACCATCGTCAAACGCAAGGTGCGGCACATCTATGTGGCCAACTGGTTCTACGGCGCCTTCATCATCACCGTGGCCGTGCTGCACATTGTCAACAACCTGGTGATTCCGGTGTCGCTGACCAAGTCGTACCCGATCTACGCCGGCGCGGTCGACGCCATGGTGCAGTGGTGGTACGGACACAACGCGGTGGGCTTTTTCCTGACCGCCGGTTTCCTCGGAATGATGTACTACTTCGTGCCGAAGCAGGCCAACCGGCCGATCTATTCCTACCGGCTGTCCATCGTCCATTTCTGGGCATTGATCTCGATCTACATGTGGGCCGGCCCCCACCATCTGCATTACACCGCCCTGCCGGAATGGGCCCAGTCGCTGGGCATGGTGTTCTCGCTGATCCTGCTGGCACCGAGCTGGGGCGGCATGATCAACGGCATCATGACGCTGTCGGGTGCCTGGCATAAGTTGCGCACCGATCCGATTCTGAAGTTCCTGATCGTCTCGCTGTCCTTTTACGGCATGGCCACATTCGAGGGGCCGATGATGTCGATCAAGACGGTGAACGCCCTCTCCCACTACACCGACTGGACCATCGGCCATGTTCATGCCGGCGCCCTGGGCTGGGTCGCGTTCATCACCTTCGGCGCGCTGTACGCCCTGTTCCCGAAACTCTACGGCCGGGAAACCATGTACAGCGTCAAAGCCATCGAACTGCACTTCTGGATCGCCACCATCGGCGTCGTGCTCTACATCGCCGCCATGTGGATCGCCGGGGTGATGCAGGGCCTGATGTGGCGCGCCGTCAACGACGACGGAACCCTGACCTACACCTTCATCGAGTCCCTGGTCGCCACCTATCCCTATTACATGGTGCGGCTGCTCGGCGGGGTACTGTTCATGGCCGGGATGTTGCTGATGGCCTGGAACGTCTGGATGACCACCCGCCCGCAGCGGGAAACCGTCCCCACGACTATCGCGGCGCAGGAGGGCTGAGCCATGGATCATTCCGTCATCGAGAAGAACATCGGCCTGATGGCCGTGCTGATTGCCCTGGTCATCAGCGTCGCCGGCCTGGTCCAGATCGTGCCGCTGCTCTTTCTGAGCGAGACCACGGAACCGATGGAAGGGGTCGAGCCCTACGCACCGCTGGAGTTCGCCGGACGCGACATCTACGTGCGCGAGGGCTGCTACAACTGCCATTCGCAGATGATCCGGCCGTTCCGGGAGGAAACGGAGCGGTACGGCCATTACTCCCTGGCCGGCGAGTTTGTCTATGACCGCCCGTTCCAGTGGGGCTCCAAGCGGACCGGACCCGACCTGGCCCGGGTCGGTGGCCGCTATACCGATCTGTGGCACGAGATCCACATGCTGAATCCGCGCGACGTGGTGCCGGAATCCAACATGCCGGCGTACCCCTGGCTGGCCGAGCGCACCCTGGATGGCAATTCGGTGGCATCCCGCATGCGCGCCCAGCAACGCTGGCTCGGCGTCCCGTACACCGACGAGCAGATCGAGAACGCCGCCGACGAAGTGGATGGCAAGACCGAAATGGAGGCGATCATTGCCTACCTCCAGTCTCTCGGCACCGCCATTCAGCGTAACCGCTAGGAGACCCGGCCATGGATATCAACACCTTTTACGGACTTCTCACCCTGCTGCTGCTGATCCTGTTCATCGGCATTGTGCTCTGGGCCTACAGCAGCAAACGCAAGGAGCAGTTCGACGAGGCTGCACGTCTGCCGCTGGAGGATGACGACGGTCCGCGGGACAACAACAGGCAGCAGGGAGGAGACCGGCGATGAGTGCATTCTGGAGCTGGTGGATCAGCCTGATCGCTCTGGCAAACATCCTGGCGTGCGTCTGGCTGATCCGATGGACGGCGCGCAAGCGCCCGGGCGAAGCCGCGGAACACGAGACCACCGGCCACGAGTGGGACGGCCTTCAGGAACTCAACCGGCCGATGCCGCGTTGGTGGCTGTGGCTGTTCTACATCAGCATCGTCTTCGGTCTGATCTATCTGCTGCTCTACCCCGGCCTCGGCAGCTTCAAGGGCCTGCTGGGCTGGTCCCAGTACAGCGCCTGGGAAGAGGAAGTCGCCGACATGGAGGCGCGGACCGCGCCGCTGTTCCGCGAGTTCGCCGAGATGTCGATTCCGGATCTCGCTGCCGATGATGCCGCGATGCAGACCGGCCGCCGCCTGTTCGGCAACAACTGTGCAGTCTGTCATGGCGCGGACGGCGGCGGCCGTATCGGCTTCCCGAATATCGCCAACAACACCTGGCAATGGGGCGGCTCTCCGGAAGAGATCCACAAGAGCATCCTCGAGGGACGCCAGGGCTTCATGCCGGCCTTCGGTGGCAACCTCGACGAGGACGAGCTCGAGGAAGTGGCGGCCTATGTGTTCCAGCTCAGCGGCCGCGACGCACCGGACGACCTGGCGAGCCGTGGTGCCGAGCGCTTCGCCAATCAGTGTGCCGCCTGTCACGGCGCCGACGGTCAGGGCAACCCGGCATTCGGCGCGCCGAAGCTGACCGACGACAACTGGACCTACGGTGGCGGCATGGACGCCATCATGACCAGCATCCGCGATGGCCGTCAGGGCCGGATGCCGGCGCAGAAGGACCTGCTGGGCGAGGACCGGGTGCACGTCCTGACAGCCTATGTCTACAGCCTGTCGATGGACGAGCGGGAAGACGAGGCCGAGGACGATGTCGAGGAAGCGGACGATGCGGAGGATGCCGCCGCCTCGATCGAGACCGACAGCGTGCCGGGAGCAGAGCGCCGTGAGGGCTAGCTCCCGCTGGCTGCGAATCCTCGGCGGAACGCTGTGGCCGTCATTTCTGGCGGCCACGGCGGCCTGCGTGGTGTTCTTCGTCAATATCGATCCGGAGACCCTGCGCATGCAGACGCTGCCGGCCTGGGAGATCGGCCGCGGCACCGGCTACGCCATCGGCTTTTTCATGTTCTGGGCGGTGGCGCTGCTGTCCAGCATGCTGACCCTGGTACTGATCGACGGCGGCCCGCGGAGCCAGTCATGAAGGACCCCAAATCCGACGCCAATGACGTCGGCATGTACATCAGCCGGGAGAAGATCCACCCGCGGGAGGTGGACGGACCGTTCCAGCGCCTGCGCTACCTGGCGGTGTTCGTCCTGCTCGGCATCTACTACGGCATACCCTGGTTGCAATGGGACGGTCGTCAGGCGGTGCTGTTCGATCTGCCGTCGCGGCAGTTCCATATCTTTGCCCTGACGTTCTGGCCGCAGGACTTCGTCTATCTGGCGCTGCTTCTCATCGTCGCCGCCCTGTCCCTGTTCTTCTTCACGGCCCTGGCCGGCCGCCTGTGGTGCGGCTACGCCTGCCCGCAAACGGTCTGGACCGAGGCCTTCATCTGGATGGAGCGCATCACCGAGGGGAATCGGCAGAAGCGCCTCAAGCTCGATAAGTCGCCCTGGACCCGGGAAAAACTGCTGCGGCGAGGCAGCAAACATCTGCTGTGGATCGTGTTCGCGCTGTTCACCGGGTTTACCTTTGTCGGTTACTTCACCCCGATCCTCGAGCTGGGCCAGGGCCTGATGCAACTGTCTCTGGGGTTCTGGGAATGGTTCTGGCTGCTGTTCTACAGCCTGGCTACCTGGGGTAACGCCGGCTTCCTGCGGGAACAGGTCTGCATCTACATGTGCCCCTATGCGCGCTTCCAGAGCGCCATGTTCGACCGCAACACGCTCATCATTTCCTACGACGAAGAGCGCGGCGAACCACGCGGCGGCCGCGCGCGCCGCGTGGACCCGAAGGCGCAGGGACTGGGCGACTGCATCGACTGCAACCTGTGTGTCCAGGCCTGCCCCACCGGCATCGATATCCGTGAGGGTCTGCAGTACGAATGCATTGCCTGCGCCGCCTGCATCGACGCCTGCAACGGCGTGATGGACAAGATGGAGTACCCGCGGGGCCTGATCCGTTACTCGACGGAAAACGCGATGGCGGGCAAGCCGGCCCGGATCCTGCGGCCGCGTGTTCTGGCCTATGGCGTCCTGCTGCTGGCAGTCCTCTCCGGCATTACTTACAGCCTGACCCAGCGCATTCCGCTGTCGGTGGAGGTGCTTGCCGACCGCAATGTCGTGTACCGCGAAGTCGACTGGGAAACCATCGAGAACGTCTACACGGTCCGAATCCTGAACAAGGACCGCGAGGCCCACACGTACGAGATCAGCGTCGACGGCCTGCCGGGCATCGAAGCCCTCGTCAGCGACGAACCGGTGCGCGTGTCCGCGGCCAGCACCGACTCGGTGGTGGTCCGGGTGCGGGTGCCGAGATCCGCCCTGGATGGCCCGGGAAATCCGTTCCAGCTGACCCTGCAGTCCACTGCCGACCCGGCCGTGAAAACCGTGAACACGGCCCGTTTCAACGGCCCGAGGGAGTAACCCATGTCGACTGAAACCCAACGCCCCTGGTACCGGGAATTCTGGCTCTGGTTCGTGTTCGCACCTCCCATGGCCTCCGTGGCACTGGGCCTCAGCCTGCTGGCGACCGCCGTGATCAAGGGCGACAGCATGGTTGTGGACGACTATTACGCGGTCGGACGGGCGCTGCACCGGACCCAGGACAAGGAACGCACCGCGGTGGACATAGGCGTGGACGGCCGTGTGATGCTGGACCGCGAATACGGTCAGATCACGGTCCTGCTGGAGGGCCTGGAAGAGCCGCCACAACAGATTCTGCTGCAGTTATCCCATGCGACTCATGCGTCGCGGGACGTGACCATGGAACTGGAACGCGACGCCTCCGGACTGTACCGCGGTGACGCGCGGCAACCACTGATCGGTCGCCACTATCTCCGCCTGCAGCCCACCGAGGGGGGATGGCTGGTGGCGCGGGAGGTGGATGCCGAAACCCGCGAGGTGTCGCTGCACGCAGATCAGGCACCGGAAACATGAACTCGCAGACCGCCTGCTTTCATTGCGGCGAGCCGGTGCCGCCGGATGTCTCGCTGCAGGTCATGGTGGACGAAACGCCGCAGCCGGTGTGCTGCAGCGGCTGCGAGGCGGTCGCCGGGATGATCCTCGGCTCCGGTCTGGATGACTTTTACCGGTTCCGGCCGGAACCCACCGGACGTCCGGAAGACCCGACCCTGGGCGAGCAGGATCGCTACGCGGGTTTCGACAAACCGGGAACCCAGCAGGACTTCGTTTATCAGTCCGCGGACGGCAGTTGCGAGGCGGCACTGCTGGTGGAGGGTCTTTACTGCACCGCCTGCGGCTGGCTGATCGAACGCAGTCTGCAGGATGCCCCGGGCATTCGGGAGGTTCGGGTCAACCCAGCCACCGGTCGCGCCCTGCTCCGCTGGGAGCCCTCGACGGTACGCCTGAGTCAGCTCATGGCGCACATGGGCCGGCTGGGCTACCGGCCGCACCCGGTGCTGCCGGAGACCATGGACTCCCAGGCCACCAAGGAGCGCCGCAGTGCCATGCGGCGCCTGATCGTGGCAGGTCTGGGCATGATGCAGGCCATGATGTTCGCCGTGGCGCTGTACTTCGGCCAGTACCACGGCATGGACCCGGAGCATGCCCAGTTCCTGCGCCTGGTCAGCATGCTGGTGGCAACGCCGGTGGTGCTGTACGCCGGCATGCCGATCTTCCTCGGCGCCTTCCGCGATCTACGCAACCTGCGCCCCGGAATGGACGTGCCGGTCTCGCTCGCGATCGGTACCGGCTATTTCGCCAGCGTCTGGGTCACCTTCACCGGCGGTCCGGAGGTCTATTTCGACTCCATTTCCATGTTCACCTTCTTCCTGCTGGTGGCACGGTACGTGGAGATGGCTGCGAGACATCGCGCGAACGCCACCAACGACGCACTGGCTCGCCTGGTGCCCTCCACCACCACCCGGCTGGACGCCGATGGCGCGGAATCCGAAGTGCCGGTGCGCGAACTCGTGCTGGGCGATCGTGTACTCGTTCGGCCCGGCGCCACGATTCCCGCCGACGGCGAGGTTCTGCGGGGCCAGGGCAGTGTCGACGAGTCCATGCTCACCGGCGAGTCGGATCCTCAGTCCCGGGGGCCCGGCAGCACGGTGGTCGGGGGCAGCGTCAATCTGAGCGGCAGCCTGGAGGTCCGGGTGGACCGGCTGGGCCAGGACACCATGGTGTCGCATATCGGACGGCTGCTACGGCGCGCGCAGGCGGAACGACCGGGGCTTGCCCGGCTTGCCGACACCGTCGCCCGTTACTTCGTCACCGTGGTGCTCTTCGCCACGGCGACGGTGTTCACCATCTGGTGGCATGTGGATCCGGCGATGGCCTTCCCGGTGACTCTTGCCATGCTGGTCGCCACCTGTCCCTGTGCGCTGTCCCTGGCAACGCCGACAGCGTTGGCTGCCGGCACAAACCGCATGGCTGCGAGCGGCCTGCTGGTCACCCGGGGCGATGCCCTGGAGACCCTGGCGCGGGTCAACCATGTGGTGCTGGACAAGACCGGGACCCTGACCGAAGGCCGACTGGGTGTGGTCGAAACACGGCGCCTGGGTGACTGCAGTGACGAACAGGCGCTGGCCCTGGCCGGGGCGCTGGAATACCACTCCGAACATCCGCTGGCCCGGGCTTTCCCCCGGGATTCCTCGGTGGTTCCCGCGGAACAGGCAGAAACGGTGCGCGGCGCCGGGGTCGAGGGTCATGTCGCCGGGGTGCGCTACCGCATCGGCCGCCCGGACTGGGTTGCCGAACTGGCCGGGATCGGCGTTTCCGAAGAGCTGGGCCGGGGCGCCTGGGTTGCCCTCGGCAACGGCGACGGCCTGCTCGCCGCCTACCGGGTCGCCGATCGGCTTCGGCCGGACGCCGCCGAGGCCGTGGCGGCGCTGCAGGCTGACGGCATCACGATCGAGATCGCCAGCGGCGACGCGCAGTCCGCCGTGGAAACGGTTGCCAACAGGCTGAACATTACCCGCTGGCAGGCCCGCATGAGCCCCGAGGACAAGCTGGCCCGGCTGCGGCAACTGCAGGCCGACGGCGCCGTGGTGCTGATGGTCGGTGACGGCATCAACGACGCACCGGTACTGGCCGGTGCCAATGTCTCGGCAGCGCTCAACGAAGGCACCACGCTGGCGCAGACCAGCGCCGCGATGGTGTTGCTCGGAGGGCGCCTGTCGCGCCTCGGCGAAGGCATGGGTACGGCCCGCAGAACCCTGCGGGTCATCCGCCAGAACCTGATTATGTCCGCCAGTTACAACGCCAGCATGCTGCCGCTGGCGGCCATGGGTCTGGTGCCACCGTGGCTCGCCGCCATCGGCATGACGCTCAGCTCCGTGGTCGTGGTCCTGAACGCCCGACGGCTGGGCGGCAGGACCCGAGGCGGTCCTCCGGTGCCGGCGACCGGCAGCCCTCAGCAAGGAGTCCTGCAATCATGAGCCTGATCTTCATCTCCATTCCCATCGGTCTGGTGCTGGTCGGAATCGCTGTCTGGGCCTTCTTCTGGGCGGTGCGCAGCGGTCAGTACGATGACCTGGATTCGCCGGCCTACAGCGTGCTCAGCGACGAGGATGACGACAAGCGCAAGCGGGACAAGGACTCCCGATGACCGCGGAACTGACCCTGGTGGCTGCCCTGTTCATCGGGCTCGCCGGCAGCACGCACTGCCTGGCGATGTGCGGCGGCATCGCCGGCAGCCTGGGCACCGGCATCGCCGCCGACCGGCGCGGCCGGCGCTGGCTGACCGCGCTTGGCTACAATCTCGGACGGATTGCCAGTTACACGCTACTGGGCGCCATCGTCGGCCTGCTGGTTGCAGTGATCGGGCTCGGCATGCCCGCCGCAGGCTGGAGCGCCGCGCTGCGCATCGCCACCGGTGCCGTACTCATCGCGGTGGCCGCCTATCTGTTGTTCGACTGGTCCGGACTGCGCCGCATCGAGGCTCTGGGCGGCCGCTTCTGGCGCCATCTGGCGCCCTTCGCGCGCCGTCTGCTTCCGGTTCGCTCGCCATTGCACGCAGTCGCTCTGGGCGCCCTGTGGGGCTGGCTGCCCTGCGGCCTGGTGTATACCGCGCTGCTGGCAGCAGCAGCCTCCGGCAATCCGGCTAACGGCGCCGCGATCATGCTCGCCTTCGGCATCGGGACCCTGCCGGCGATGACCGGCATGACCATGCTCGGCCACCGCCTCGGTCACTGGCGTACTGGTCGCGGGGTGCGCCGCGTCGGCGGCGCGGCCGTGCTCGCCTTCGGCCTCTGGACCATGGCCTCGCCCCTGATGCATCTGATGCAGCATGAACCGGCGGAAAGCCATCACGGGCATCACCATGCAGCCGCGGCCGTCATGGTCCCGGAGCCCCGATGACGACGGCCGCCGCTGTCGAGGTCACATCGGACCGGCGGTCCCGTAGCCAGGGCATCCGTCCGTGGCTCTCCTTCCTCGGATCCATGCGACTCGCGGTGACCCTGCTGGTGGTGCTGGGCATCGCCTCGGTGATCGGCACAGTGCTGCAGCAAAATCAGCCCTACCCGGATTACCTGGAGAAGTTCGGTCCGTTCTGGTTCGGCATGTTCCAGCGCCTGGGCCTGTTCGATGTCTACAGTGCCGCCTGGTTCCTGGCGATTCTCGGCGCTCTGGTCGTCTCCACGAGTGTCTGCCTCTGGCGGCGCACGCCGACCGTTCTGGCACAGATGGGACAGTACCGGGAGCACTATCAGAATGCGTCGCTGCGCGCCCTTCGCCATCATCGGGAATGGCAGATCCCGCTCGGTGCGGAGGATGCTGCAGCCGCGGCCGGACGCATCCTGCGCCATCACGGCTACCGGCTGCGTCTGCGACATCATGGCGAGACGATCATGCTGGCCGGGCTCTCCGGTCGCAGCAACCGGGTGGGCTATGTCGCCCTGCATCTGGCCATCGTCGTGATTGCGATCGGTGGCCTGATGGATGGCGGCCTCGGGCTCAAGTACCGCGAATGGCGTGGTGACCTCATCACCGAGACCAGGCCCCTGCCCATCAGTGAACTTGCCGCTGAGACACGCCTGCCGCCGGGCCGCGAGGCCTTCCGTGGCACGGTAACGATCCCCGAAGGTGAACGCGCCAGTGTTGCCTTCCTGCAGCTGCGCGACGGGTATCTGGTGCGGGAGTTGCCGTTTGAACTGCGACTGGATGCCTTCCGCGTCGTCCACTACGCAAGCGGCGAACCCCGCGCTTACGAATCCGATGTGGTGCTTCATGCCGGCAATCACGAGGAACCCCTGCGCCGGACCATCCGGGTCAACGAACCTCTGCATTATCAGGGTTACAGAATCTTCCAGTCCGGTTTCGGGGACGGCGGCTCCGAATTGAGCCTGCGCGCCTGGCCACTCCTCGGCAGCGACCAGCGACCCGCAGAGCTCGATGCGCGGGTCTTTCGTGATCAGCAGTTGCTGATCGACGGCCGCCCCCATCAACTCGAGATCACCGATCTCGAGCCGGTCAATGTGCAGCCAGACGGTCACGACGAAAACGGCCGCACCGCGATGCGGGATGTCGGCCCCCTGTTCCGGTATCAGCTCCGGGATCCGGCCGGCAATCGGCTGGAGTTCGAGACCTACATGCGACCGATGGTGCTCGATGGCGGCCGCTATTTCGTCAGCGGTGTCCGCCAGGCGGGCTCGACGGACTTCCGCTATCTGCACATTCCGGTCGACCAGAACGACAGCCCGGCGCGTTTCGTCGCCCTGGCGAATCTGCTGAGCGACGACACCCGGCGCGAGGAGTTGGCGGGACGTGCCGTGAACGCGGTACTCGACGGTCTCGCTGACGGGCACGCCGACCCCGTGGCGCGGCTGACCACGCATGCTGCGGAGCTGCTGGGCGCTCTGGCCCGCGGCGGGCAACAGGCCATGCAGCAACAGCTGATCGCGGGCGAGCCTGCGACGGCCGCCGCGCCCGCGGGACTGCTGGAGCGTATCGTGGACCGGGCGCTGGACCTCGCCTACCGTGATGCCCTGGCAGCCACGGGAGACGACCCCGAACGCCGGCTGACGGCGGCGGACGACGACTTCCTGCGGCATGGCCTGGCCACCATTCCGGCGCTGGAACGCTACGGCACGCCCCTGTTCCTCGAGCTTTCCGATTATCGTCTGCGCCAGGCCAGCACACTGGAGATCACCCGTGCGCCAGGCAGGCATGTGGTCTACGCCGGATCCCTGCTGCTCACGATCGGCATCTTTCTGTCCTTTTTTGTCGCCTACCGGCGCAGCTGGTGTCTGGTGCAGCCGCGCACCGACGGCACCAGCCGCATTCTGCTTGCCAGCGCCACACTGCGGGAAAACCCCGGCCACGCTGAACATTTCCGGCGCCTCGAGCAGAGTTTCGAAGCCCACCTCAAGCAGGATCTTGGACGGACGTCAGAGAAAAACTGAAGCAATCCTGCCGCCGTAGTACCCTGTCAGTGGGATCCGTAGTGGCCACTGGAAAGGCGGGAATCATGGCGGAAGCAAGCTCATCGCAACCACCGCGCCTGCGTGACATCAAGGCGGTTTGCAAAACCTGCAGTCTGAACGAACTTTGCCTGCCGGTGGGGCTGGACCAGGAGGATATCGAAGCGCTCGACAGAATCGTGCAAAGGCGGCGTCCGCTCGAGAGGGGGGACTCGCTGTATCAGGCCGGCACCACCTTCGGTGCGGTTTATGCGGTACGCACCGGGGCTCTCAAGAGCACAATCCTTGCCGAAGACGGCGAAGAGCAGGTCACGGCCTTCCATCTGCCCGGTGAAATGCTGGGGCTGGACGCCATCAGTTTCCGCACGCATCCGTCGACAGCGCTGGCGCTGGAGACATCCAGCATCTGCGAGATCCCGTTCGAAGAACTTGAGCATCTGGCGGAACAGGTGCCGGGGCTGCACCGGCAGCTGCTGCGCATCATGAGCAAGGAGATCTTCCTGGAGCAGGAAATGCTGCAGGCGCTGGCGCGCCGCACCGCAGAGCAGCGCCTGGCGATTCTGCTGCTGAGCCTGGGGGATCGTTTCGGCCGCCGCGGACTGTCCCCGACCCGTTTTCTGCTGCCCATGTCCCGACAGGATCTGAGCAACTATCTGGGACTGGCGCCGGAAACCATGAGCCGTCTGTTCAAGCGCTTTCAGGAAAGCAAGTGGATTACGGTCAGCAACCGGGAAGTGTCCCTGTGTGATGTGGACGCCCTCAAAGCCCTGACCAACAATCGCGAGGCGCCGCTTAAACGGGACGGCTGAGTCCGGGCCTGTCTGCCACGGACTCGGGCGCGCGGATTAAGGAAACGCGGAAGTATTCGCACGCCTGCGTTGGAGTCCGCATTTTTCCGAGGCAAGGCGCTCAGCGCGGCGCCGCAGTCATTCTGCGGTCAAGCAGCGCAACGCAGCATTCGGGGAAAATGCGGCCCACCCCGGAGGGAAGCATGCACCGTTTACTTGAGACCATCGCCCGTGAGGATCCGGCTCACACAGCATAGACCGCCGACACCGCGCCTTGCCGGATCACCGGAGCCGGTCCCGGGCGCCGTCTCGGGAATCGATCAGGGTTGCCTCAAACGGTGCGGGAATACTGCACCACGACCTGTTCCCGGCCCAGATACGCATCGAATATCATCGCGATGTTGCGCAGCAGCAGACGGCCTACCGGCCTGATCTCGATGCGATCCGGGTAGCGCTGCAGCAAGCCATCGGCTTCCATGGGTGCCAGCATCTCCAGTTCCCGGCCGAAGTAGTCCCGAAAGTCGATATCGAATGCCACCTCAAAGTGCTCGAAACGGATCGTGCTGCGACACATGATCGCCTCGATCAATGCCCGGCGCAGCAGGTCGTCACCATCCAGACGATAACCGCGCTGGACCGGCAGGCGCCCTGCGTCGAGGGCCCGGTAGTAGGCATTGAGATGGCTGCTGTTCTGGCTGTAGGCATCTCCGACCATGCCGATGCCGCTGACACCCAGCGCCACCAGATCGCAGTCCCCGTGGGTGGAGTAGCCCTGGAAATTCCGCTGCAGCGAGCCATCATCCATGGCCCGCGCCAGACCGTCGTCGGGCAACGCGAAATGATCCATGCCGATGAACCGATAACCGGCATCGGTCAGTCGCTCCACGGTGTGCCGAAGGATCTGCAGCTTTTCCTCGGGTGATGGCAGGTCCTCGTTGCGGATCAGTTTCTGCGCCTTTACCCGTGACGGCAGATGCGCATAGTTGTAGACCGACAGTCGCTCCGGTCGCCAGCCGAGCACGGCGTCCAGGGTTGTGTCGAAGCCGGCCAGAGTCTGATGCGGAAGCCCGTAGATCAGATCGAGATTGATCGACCGGAAACCCGAGCGGCGCGCCTGGCGGATTGTGTCCTCCACCTGTTCCGCCGGCTGAATCCGGTTGATGGCGCGTTGCACCGTCGGGTCCACATCCTGCACTCCGAGGCTGATCCGATTCATGCCGAGGTCGCGCAGCACGCTGATGGTCTCCGGCCCCAGTGCCCGCGGATCGACCTCCACCGAGAACTCCCGGGCGCGCTCCGGGGCCACCGGAAAGTATCGACTAACGGCATGGACCAGCCGCCGCAATTGCGCATCGTCGAGGTAGGTCGGCGTCCCGCCACCGAGATGCAGTTGCGTCACCAGGCGGTCGGCATCGAAAAGCTCGCCCTGAAGGGCCAGTTCCCGCTCCAGATAATCCAGATAGACCGCCGCTTTCTCGGGCCGGCGCGTGATGATCTTGCTGCAGGCACAGTAGTAGCAGAGGCTCTCGCAGAACGGGATATGCACGTAAAGGGATAACGAACGTGGAATCAGCCGCTCGTTGCTGGCAGCCGCTTCGGCCCGATAGGCCGCTTCACCGAAATCGGAACGAAAGTGCGGTGCCGTCGGGTACGACGTATAGCGCGGCCCGGGCATGTCGTATTTGCGGTACAGCGCGGCGTCGAAAGGGGTTGCAGCCATCAGCGGAATCCGGTGCCGGGTGATGGATCAGACAATACCGCGGCCACGCTGGACGACCTTGACGCAGGTCAACGGAATCGCGGCCTGCCGGACATTCGGGATTTTTTGTGCTTGTCTCATGGTCGATCAGGAAAGCGTCGGAGGTCATGACCATGCGTTGTCTGTTCTGTCTGTTGCTGCTCGCGGTGGCGTTGCCCGCCGCGGCCGTCGAATTCACGCCCGAGGAGATCCTTGCGGACTGGGACCGTCACTCCTTCGAGGGGGAGACTCGCTATGACCTGGTCAACGTCGACGAACAGGCGGCCATCCACGCGATCTGCAACGACGGAACCGCCTCCGGGCTGTTCTATCGGGAAGACATCGATCTGCAGGAAACGCCGGTCATGGAATGGACCTGGCGCGTGGATGACACCTTCAGCGATATCGACGAAACGACGCGGGCCGGTGACGACTATCCGGCCCGCATCTATGTGGTCGACGAAAGTCGTGTGCTGCGCTGGCGGACCAGGGCGCTTAACTATGTCTGGAGCAGCACCAGCGAGCCCGGCACCGACTGGCCCAACGCCTACGCCTCCCAGGCCCGCATGATCGCCGTGCGCGGCGCCGGGGATGCCGGTGACGGCTGGCAGACGGAACGGCGGAACCTGCTGGAAGACTTCGAGCGCCATCATGACCGCAGCCCCGGGCGCATCAATGCGGTGGCGATCATGACCGATTGCGACGATACCGGTCAGGACATCGAGGCCTGGTACGGGAATATCCGCTTCCTGCCGGCGGATTAACGTGTGGGCTTCGATGCCGAGCTGGCGGCATGGCTTCGACCCGGCACCGCGGCAAGGAAAAACACTCACCACGAAGGTCACGAAGGTCACGAAGGACACGAAGTAAGGGCAAGACAGGCTGCAGGAGAGGATTCTGACTTCGCGTTGTTCGCGCCCTTCGTGGGTTGCTCGGTCCTGATCATTCCAGGGTGCCGTTCGCTTCGCGAACGCACCTGCAGCAGGTCCTTGGCGCGCCTTGCCGAATGGTCAAAAACCGGGCTACGGCGCAGATGCGAGAAGCAACCAGTGTTTTCTCAAACGGGATTGCGCTGCGGCAGTTCCGAAAGGCGCCGGTCAAGCTCCAGCCACAGGTTGCGATAGGCGGCAGTCACCGCGGCCCGGGGCGCATAAGCGCGCACCGGGCCGCGCTCGACAGCCATGCGCTCGACCTGGCTTGCCGACGGAATCCATGTGCTCAGTTGCCGGCGGACCGGCGGCGGCTCCGTGGCGAGCCACTCGCGGTGCAGCGTCCGCCGGCGGTCCACCATCGACAGAAACGGACTCAGGCGCTTGCGGGGCAGATTGTTATCCCGGAACTCCTGGCGCAACTGATGCCAGACCCGTAACGATAGCGGTGAGGGCAATAACGGCACCGCCAGCAGGTCGGCTACCCGGAACAGGGCACCAGACAGGCGGGAAAAACTGGGCGGACAGTCCAGCACCACGAGACCATAGACCTCGGACAGGGGCCGCAGCAGCTGTGCCAGGATATCGGCTGGTGCATCGCGCTTCTGCAACAGGTTGTCGAGATGGCGATAACCGCGATCCGCAGGCAGGAGATGCAGATGCTCGATCCCGGTAGGCACGACCTCGCGACCGATCGGGACCTTGCCCTTGAAGAGCTTCCCGGCACCGGACTCCAGTCCGTCGTCATGCCCCAGGATCCAGCTCGCAGCGGCCTGCGGGTCCATATCCCAGAGCAGCGTCGGGACGCCGTCACGCGCCGCCTCTGCCGCCACATTGACCGCTGCCGACGTCTTGCCGACGCCACCCTTGAAACTGTAAAACGCCAGCACGCGCATGTTCCATTCCCTGTCGTCAGCCCGGAAAGCACCCTACCGGACCGAATACGATTTCTGATGACAGTTTCATGGCAGTGCGAGGCCGCCGTGCAACCCGCATAAGGAAACGCTGAAGTATTCCCGCGTCTGCGCCCGAGACCGGTTTTGGTCATCTGGCAAGGCGCGGTGCGCAGTGCCGCAATCATTCTGCGGTCAAGCAGCGCAACGCCGCAGTCGGGGAAAATGCGACTCCAACGCAGGCGTGCGAATACTTCAGCGTTTCCTTAACCCCCGACTCAGCGATTCCCCTCGAACGCGCTGCGATGAAACTCTGCGGCCGCGGCCACATCCTCGATTCCCGCAATCCCCGGCTCCGGCGGCACCCCCCCGGCGAGCACCTCGAGCACGGCATGCACGCCGTTGGCGAGGGATTCGAGGTGGTAGCCGCCCTCGAGCACAAAGGCCAGCCGCCCGGGGCAATGCCGATCCGACAGGCGCTGGACGATGCCGGTCAGGGCGGCAAACCCCTCGTAACTGACGTTCAGCGCCAGGTCGAGGCGGTGGGCATCGAATCCCGCCGACACCAGAATCAGCTCCGGTTCGAAAGCATCCACGGCCGGCACAAGAATCTCTTCGAAAGCCTTGATATAGGCCAGGTTGCCGCTACCGGCCGGAACCGGCACGTTGACCGTGTAACCCTCGCCGAGGCCTGCCCCCACCTGTTCCAGGTGCCCGGAGCCGGGATAGAACGGCGCCGCGCGATGGATATCGAAAAACATCACGCCCGGGTCCGCCCAGAAGATATCCTGCGTGCCGTTACCGTGATGGGCATCCCAGTCGATAATCAGCACGCGCTCCAGCCCATGTGCGGCCTGGGCATGGGTCGCCGCCACCGCGACGTTGTTGAACAGACAGAAGCCTCGTGCACGCACCGGCTCGGCGTGATGGCCAGGTGGTCGCACCAGCGCGAAGGCGCTCTGTGCCTGGCCACTGCAGACCTCGTCCACAGCCGCAATACTGGAACCGGCCGCCACCTCCGCGGCCTCGACGCTGCCGGGTGAAACCGCCGTGGTATCGGTGTCCAGCCAGGCCGATTTGCCGCGCATACGCTCGATCTGGTCGAGATAAGCCGTGGTGTGGACGCGCGCCAGCTGATCGCGAGTGGCGATCGCGCCCTCCTTGAACGAGATACCGGCGATCGGATCCTGATCGAGTCGATCGCGGATCGCGGAAATCCTGCCCGGATGTTCCGGGTATGCCCATTTCACCCCCAGACCGGAAAGGATCTCCCGGACCCGCCGATCGAGTCGCCCCGGCAGGAACGGAGACTCCGCATCGGGACGATGTTCCAGCACTCGCTCATCGTAGAAAACCGTTACCGAACGCTCGCCGATCACTGTCACCTCCCCTCGAAAAACACTGTTCCGTCGGCCCTGGACTGGCGCCTTGTCGATGCGTCCCCCAGGCAACCGCTGACTTGTTCCCGCGTCTGCGCCCGAGACCGGTTCCGGTCATCTGGCAAGGCGCGATACCGGTTCGTCATTCATTTTACCGGGCCGCTGAAGTAACGCCGTCAGGGGCCGAAACCGGCCGGGCCTTCAGGGCAGCATGCACGCGACTGAATCAGCGATTCCCTGGTGCAGCATACAGCGGTCCGAACGGCGCACGGCCAATTCCCCTTCGCGCACGCTACCGGAGGACTGCATGCCCGGGAAACTTTGCCAGCGACAAATGGACAAAACCGATGCCCGGGGGGGTTGGAGGCTCTGTGAGTGAAAAACCGCAGGTTTTCTCTGCCGGTGCCGGCGACGCCCCGCGACAGACGCTACGCGGCGGAACCTACGCCATACCCTGGGGCCACCCCTGCCACTGGCCGCTGATTCCGGACGGTCGCTGCGGACGCATGCGGACACAGAAGGCGCAACGGATCGTTGCTGCCAACGACCGGGATGCCCTGCAGGCCTGGTTTGCCGACAAGGGCGTACAACCCGAGACATCGCGCGACGTCTATCAGCGCCACGTGCGGCGGCTTCTGCTTTGGGCGACGGTCGAGCGTCAACTCGCGCTCAGCGATCTCACCACCGCCGATCTGCTGGATTTCCTGACCTTTCTCGGCCAGCCGGCACCGGCAGAACGCTGGATCACACCGGACCATCGCACGTATGCCCTGGACGACCACCGCTGGCGACCCTTCGCCGGCCCGCTGTCGCCGACCACATGCCGACAGGCCTGCTCGGTATTCAATGACCTTTTCACATTCCTGGTCGATGTGCGCTACCTGACGATCAATCCGATGCCGACCGGCGGTGAACTGGATGATCCCGGGCAGTCGGGCGCCCGCCGACGCGCCTGACACGGTCGCAGCACCAGATTCCCTGGCTTCCCCGGGCCACTGCATCACGCAGATCGATACCGGCGTCACAAATCGACGACGGGTCGTTTGCTAGTCTTGCCCCCCGGTGCTCCGCTATCGGGCATCGGGCGCAGCCGGTCGGTCGTTCCGCGGGGACGATGAGGAACATCGCCTTGGGAGTCCGTATGGCAAAACCGGGGATTCGTGACCGCTTCCGCCGTCGACGCCTGAGCGTGCGCCTGGTGGTGGTCATCCTGCTGGTCAGTTCGGTGATCACGCTGGCTGTCACCGGCTGGCAGTTGCTGGTGGACTATCGTCGCGACCTGACCCTGCTGGAACAGCGAATCGACAATGCCCACAACAGCTTCGCACGCAGCCTGGGCGCGAGTCTCTGGAGTCTGGATCAGGACCAGTTGCGATTGCAGCTGCGCGGGCTGCTCGAGGTTCCGCACGTGCACGAGGTGGAAATCGACGGCGACCTGCCGATGCGGGTCGGCGAGGCGACCCGTTACAGCCATCGGCGCAGTTTTCAGTATCCGATCAGCCATCGCACACCGGACGGACGGCATCATCAGCTGGGCGAGCTGACCATCCGGGTCAGTCTGGAGCAGATCCACAGCAGATTGCTGGACCGCATCAAGCTGATCATCGGCACACAGGCGATCAAGACCTTCCTGGTGTCATCGATCCTGCTCGCCGTGTTCTATCGTCTGGTGACCCGACATCTGCAGACGCTGGCGCAGTTCGCGTCGAAGCTGCGTCTGCATCAGCTCGACCGCAGGGTCGCATTGCACCGCCGGAGGCCCACCGGATGGTTGCGGCCTGACGAACTCGACGAGTTGAGTGCCGCGCTTAATTTCGCCAGCGAACGGATCCGGAATGACCTGATGCTGCGCGAGGGGGTCGAACGGCAGCGCAAGCTGATGGCCGAAGCACTGGAACAGTGCCCGTCGGGCATCGTCCTCATGAATGCCGAAGGTCGTATCGCTTACGTCAACCCCCGGTTCGAAACCATCACCGGTGACCCGGCCGACGCCCTGCGCGGACGTCACCTGTTCGGACGTGCAGACAGCATTGAGAGTCGCCTCCAGGTTCTGCACGGGAACAGCGACCCCTGGCTGCAGCTGCAGGAGACCGGCGAATGGCATGGCGACATCCGACTCCGGCGCACCGACGGTCACTTCCGCTGGGCGCATCTGTCCCTGCGGCGCATCGCCAATCGCGACGCCGAGCAGTGCATCGCGCTGTTCGAGGACATGACCCGGCTGCATCAGACCCAGGCCCAACTGGACGTCAGCACCTACTTTCATCACCTGACCGAATTGCCGAACCGGCTGGCGATGTTCGAGAAACTTGCGGAACTGGTGCGCAAGGAGCACAGCGACCCGGTGGCGGTGGTGTTTCTCGACATCGACAACTTCAAACTGATCAATGACAGTCTCGGTCACGAGGCCGGTGATGCGGTGATTCGCGACATGGCGAAACGCATCAGTCGCATGCTGCCGGACCACTGGCAGCTCGGTCACTTCGGTGGCGATGAATTCATCATTCTCGCTTCGGGATCCGCTGGTGACAGCGCCACCCGGGACGAACTGGCAACCATCCTGAAACGCCTGCGCGAGCCGATGCGCCATGCGGACCGGGACCTTTTCATCTCCGCCTCCGCCGGCATGGCTGTCTACCCCGCCGCCGGCAGCACGGCCGCCGACCTGTTCCGTGCCGCCGATGCCGCGCTGCATTCGGCGAAACACGACAACCGGGGCAGCCTGCGCGTCTTCGAACCGTCCCTGTCCCAGCGCAGCTTCCAGCGTCTGACCATGGAGTCGGATCTGCGACGCGGGCTGGCCGAAGGACAGTTGGTCAACTACTACCAGCCGGTCATCGACAGCGGGAGCGAGTCCCCGAGCGCCATCGAGGCGCTGGTGCGCTGGCAGCATCCGGACCTCGGCCTGCTGTCCCCCGGGTCCTTCATCGCCATGGCCGAGGAAACCGGCCTTATCGTGCCGCTGGGCGAATGGGTGCTGCGCCGCGGGCTGCAGGATCTCGCGGCGCTGCGTCAGGCTTGCGCCTGTTCGACCCTGAAACTGTCGGTCAACGTGTCGGCCCAGCAGATCATGGAGCCGGGGTTCATCGACCTGGTCCGGGGTGCCCTGGCGGACTGCGGGCTGGAGCCCGAGGTGCTGCAGATCGAGATTACCGAAGAGGCCTTCCTGCAGGACATTGCGGTGAGCCGGGACACGCTGAACGGCCTGCACGACATGGGCGTCACCCTGGCGGTGGACGACTTCGGCACCGGCTACTCCGCACTGTCGTACTTCAAACGCATGCCGATCGATTACCTAAAGATCGACCAGTCATTCGTGCATGACATGTTCCTGCGCGATCGCGATCTGCAACTGGTCGGTGCCGTGGTCTCGCTGGCCCACGGGCTCGGCCTCAAGGTGGTTGCCGAGGGCGTGGAAACCGAGGCCCAGCGCGCGCACCTGGAACTGATCGGCTGCGAATTCCTGCAGGGCTATCTGCTGGCGAGGCCAATGCCACTGGCACAGCTGCAGACCTTCCTCGAAGAGGCCCGCAGCGATGCCTGAGGCCGGACGCAAGCGGATCGGGGCGCGACTTTTCCTGATTCCGGCTCTGATCGCCGGCCTGATCGGCCAGGCAGGGGCCGGCGACGACGAGACCCCGTTGACGATTCGTCATATGCCGACAGACACCAGCTTCGATCTGCGTGACGCCTACGTGCTGGAACTGCTGGCTCTGGTCCTGGAACAGACCGAAGCGGATTACGGGCCGGCGGCGCTGCGCGCCGCGCCATTCCGGGTCAGTCAGTCCCGCGCTGCGCGCTTGATCCGGGACGGCGAGTATCTGGACATCATCTGGGCGATGACCTCACGACAGCGGGAAGAGACCCTGTTGCCGGTGCGTATCCCGCTCATGCGCGGACTGATGGGCGCACGTCTGCTGGTGGTTCGCCGCGAGCACGTGGGTCGCTTTGCGGCGGTCGACAATCTGCGCGAATTACGCGAATTCGCCCTCGCGCAGGGACATGACTGGCCGGATACCCCGGTGTTGCGTGCCAACAGACTGACGGTCGAGACGAGTTCCGACGGTGACAGCCTGTTCCGCATGCTCGCCCACGCACGGGTTGACGCGGTGCCACGCGCGATCACCGAAATCTGGGCGGAAGCGGACAGCTACCGCCGCCATGATCTTGCCGTGGAACCCGGCCTCCTGCTGCTGTACCCGGCGCCGAACTATTTCTTTGTCGCGCCGGACAGGGAAGATCTGCAAAGACGTCTGCACGAGGGACTGGAACGGGCGATTGCGGATGGCAGCTTTCAGGCACTGTTCGACCGGCATCCCTCAATCGGCCAGGCCCTGCAGCAACATCTGACCGAAGACACCCGGATCATCAGACTGAGCAACCCGGACCTGCCGGCGGACACGCCGCTGGAACGATCCGAGCTGTGGCATGCCCCGCTGTTCGGCAATGACCGGCGTCAGTCGGCGGCCGGAGAGGACTCCGACTGACTCATGCGTGCAGCCGGTTTCGGCGCAGGGATCATTCCGCGCCGATGTCGGCCAGGTACCGCCGCCAGTCCCGGAACAGGGTCCCGGACAAGGCCGCCACGGCCGAACGCGGCTCCAGGTTGCCCTGAAACACCGGCTCGCCGTCCAGACCGATGCTATGGCCTCCCGCCTCCTCCAGAATCAGACAGCCGGCGGCGTAATCCCAGAGTTTCTGTCGACCATGCAGATACAGGTGTACGCGACCGGCCGCGATCCAGCACCAGTCCAGGGCCACCGACCCGAAACTGCGTTGTGAACTGTACGGCGGCGCCTCCGCCAGTCGGCGAGCCAGGCCGGGCTTCAGACGCTTGAAATCAACGCATGCGGTGCATCGGGCCAGCGGCAGCTCCGGCATCGACGAACCCAGAATTCGCGCATTCAGCCATGCGCCCTGACCGCGGGCGGCCGCGAAGCACTCGTCCCGCACCGGATCGTAAACGAGGCCGAGCATCGGGCGACCGTCCCGGATCAGCGCCAGCGACACCGAGAAGAAGGGAATCCCGGCGCTGAAATTGCTGGTGCCGTCAAGCGGATCCAGGATCCAGACCGGACCGTCTGCGGCGTCCAGTAGCGACGCCTGCTCGGCCGCCGGCATCTCCTCGCCAAGCAGGGGGATCCCGGGCCACTGCCCGGCCAGTGCGCGCCGCAGGCTCGCCTGCATCGCCAGGTCGGCCTCGGTGACGATGCTGCCGTCACGCTTGAACTCCCGATCCACCTGTTCGAAGCGGCTCAGCAGCTCCTGCTCGGCATGCTGACGCAGCAGCTTTCGCAGCGTTTCCAGTTCGGTCGGCATGCTCATGCGTCGGCCCAACCATCGGCAGCGGGAAACAGCATATCGACCGGGCCCGGAGCACCGAACAGGTAGCCCTGGAAAGCGTGGCAACCAAGCCCCGCCAGCCAGTCGCGCTGCGCCGCTGTCTCCACACCTTCGGCGATCACGGCGATCTCGAGGCTCCTGCCCAGCGACAGAATGGTGCGAATGATGGCGGCGTCGTTCGGATCATGGAGCGCATCACGGACGAAGGAGTAATCGATCTTGAGCTGATCCAGCGGCAGACGCTTGAGATAGACCAGCGAGGAATAGCCGGTGCCGAAGTCATCCAGCGAGAAGCCGACGCCGTGATCCTTGAGCCGTTCCATTTTGGAGACCACATCGGCCAGGTCCTCGAGCAACAGGCTCTCGGTGATCTCGAGCACCAGTCGGCGCGAATCCGCACCGCTGCGTTCGATCGCCGCCAGCACTTCATCGACGAAACCGGCCTGCTTGAACTGACGGGCACTGATGTTCACCGAGATGTCGAGCGCTGCGGCTGCCGGGTGGCGGCTCCAGCGTCGCAATTGCATACAGGCTTCCTCGATGACCCATTTGCCGATCGGCAGAATCAGCCCCATCTCCTCGGCCACCGGAATGAAACTGCCGGGGCCGACCAGTCCCCGTGTCGGGTGCTGCCAGCGGACCAGCGCCTCGACGCCGGTTATCCGGCCCTGCCCGTCCACCTTGGGCTGGTAATACAGCAGGAACTGCTGCTCGCGCAGAGCCTGATGCATTTCCGTTTCCAGGTCGGCGCGCTCCATGACCGTTGCCTGCAGCCGGGGATCGAAAAACCGTATCGCATCACGTCCCTCGGCCTTGGCCTGATACATCGCCAGGTCGGCGCGCTTCATCAGTTCCTCGATACCCGCCACAGGGTGATCGAACATGGCAACACCGATACTGGAGGTCGCATTCTGCTCACGCCCGACCAGGTCGTAGGGCCTGCTGAGGCTTTCGCGGATCGTATAGGCGACGGCCCGGGCTTCTTCCACTGCCTGCTCGTCCGTCTCGGACAGGTTCTCCAGCATGACCACGAACTCGTCCCCGCCCAGCCTGGCGAGGGTATCGCTGGAGCGAATGCAACGTCGCAGGCGGCGGGCGACATGCTGCAGGAACAGATCCCCCATCGGATGCCCCAGGGTGTCGTTGAGCATCTTGAAATTGTCCAGATCGATAAACAGCAGGGCCCCGCCACGGCCACTCCGGGCGCTGGTCGCCAGTGCCTTGCGCATCCGATCCAGCAACAGACTTCGATTCGGCAACTGGGTCAGTGAATCGAAGAATGCCAGGTATTCGATTTCCTCCTCCGCCGCCTTGCGCTGGGTAATGTCGTTCATGGTGCCGACATAATGCATGTGCGGCTGCTCGCCCCCATGCACCGCCGTCAACGTCACCCAGGCGAGGAACTCGTCACCATCATGGCGCCGGAACCAGATTTCGCCCTGCCATGCGCCATGTCGCCGCGTCTGCCCCCAGATCACGTCGTAGAACCGACGCGAGTGGCGCGGCGAACGCAGGGTTTCGGCATGACTGCCGATCACTTCGCCCCCGACGTACCCGGTCAGTTCGGTGAACGCACGATTGACCTGCAGGATGCGGGTATCGGCATCCATGACGAACATGCCCTCCTGGGACTCGAACGCGGTCGCCGCAATCCGCAGGGTCTGTTCCGCCTGATTACGCTCGATGGCGCCGGCAATCGCGCTGGCCACCACCCGCAACAGGGTGATCTGGTGCTCGGGAATCGGCTCATGCGAGCGCAGGATGTCGAAACTCAGATAGCCGATGACCAGGTCGCGCGAGACCAGTGGCAAGGCGACCAGAGCACGCACGTTACGGGCCAGTAACGCCGCCCGCTCCGGATAGGCCGCCTCCGACAGGGCCTGCACATCGGGAATCGATACCGGTTGCTGCGCCCGAATCCGCGCCTCCCACCAGGGGAAATCGCTGTTGCGATCGCTCTGCGGTCGTTCGATTTGCGGCGGCACGCCGGCCGCGCACCACTCGTGGATCATGGTGCGGGTATCGGATTCTTCGTTGTAGCGGGTGACGTAACAGCGATCGACACCGAAAAACTGACCCAGCCGACTCAGCACATCCTGCATGGTGCTGGCGAAGGCGTCGTCTCCGGCATTGATCAACTGTGTGGAAATCTGCGCGACCAGCCCCTGAAAGCGCTGCTGGAACGCCAGCACGTCCTGCGCCTCACGCTGTTCGGTGATATCGACCATGATCCCACGCAGCCATTTCGGCTGGCCATCCTCGGCGACGACCGTCACCAGATCCCGAAGCCAGCGGACACTGCCATCGGCGGCGATGAACCGGTATTCGAACTCGTGCGGCTCCAGCGCACGTGACTGGCCGGCACAGAATTCCGGGGCCCAGACGGCATCCTCCGGGTGGATATGCCGGACCCAGAAATCGCGCTCCTTCCAGGCGTCCCGTGAGTAACCGAGCATCGTTTCGGCCTGCCGGCTGACGAAGGTAAACTGAAAGTCCGCGTCAGCTTCCCAGACAATCCCGTTCGCGGTGTCGACGATGTCGCGAAAACGCTGCTCGGATTCGCGGAAGGCTTCCTCCTTCCGCTTCTGTTCGGTGATGTCCTGCATCAGCACCAGAAACCCGGCGCGCTCGGGCGCCAGAGGGTCGAGCGTGCTGATCGTGGCCTGAAAATGTGTTCTGCCGTCACCGACCGTCAGCGTGTAGCTGGCGCGGAACGGCATGGCGTCGCGACGCACCCGTTCCAGACCCGCCTGCAGACGCGCGCCGATCTCGCTCGGCAGCACATCGCCGAGCGACTTGCCGTGCAGCAGTTCCGGGTCCATTGGCAGATTAACGACGCCAGCCGCATGACACTCGACGAAACGGGCATCCGAATCGAGCACGAACAGAGGATCCTGTACGGAACGAATCAGGCTGGAGAGATACCGCTCCCGCTCCACCAGCTTGGTTTCGGCCTCACGCAGAGCGGTCAGGTCGGTGAGAATCACCAGATTGCAGTCGCCCATCGCGGTGGCATGGAAGCGGCAATGCCGTCGGGCACCGGTGGCGCAGCAGATCACGGTTTCCATCGGCTCCAAGGGCACACCATAGGTCGCAGCACGGGCGATGCGACGCCCCCACTCGGCGCGGATGCGGCGACGATAGGCGGGATCCGGATAGGCGACCGTCCACCAGCGCTCGATCACCGGGACGTCCTCCAGCGAATACCCGGTCAGGTCCTGGAAAGCCGCATTGGCAAATAACAGCCGCTGCTCCGTGCCCGCGGTAATCACCGCGGGCAGCGGAATACCGGCCACCACCTCACGCAGTGTCGACAGTGCCTGCTCGGGCGCGGCGCCCTGTGCTTGCGGAGAGTGCGTCAAGACCTGCCCTTGGGTTGTCTGTCACGATGGTTGCGCAGATGTGCGCTGGGATCGGGGGACCGACGCAACGGCCCGACCACCCGACACGATTGCAGTATTCTACTGAACGATCCTGTCAGATAACCATGCCGGCGCATCTCGCGTCCGCGTCGCAATCCGCAGTTTCGGGTTTTTCGGTCGCCGAGAGCCCGGCAGACCGGGGAAACACTGATGAGAAAATCGATTGTCGCCAGTCATGGTCCGGTATCGCGGCACTGGGTAGGAGACGGCTTTCCCGTGCGGACGGCGTTCTCCTGCAGCGCCGATGCCGAGCGCCTGTCGCCCTTCCTGATGCTGGACTATGCCGGCCCGGCGGATTTTCCGCCGGCCGACCGGCAGCGCGGCGTCGGCGCCCACCCGCACAAGGGCTTCGAGACCGTGACCATCGTCTATCAGGGCGAGGTCGAGCATCGCGATTCGACCGGTGCCGGTGGTCTGATCGGTCCCGGCGATGTGCAATGGATGACCGCGGCCGGCGGCATCGTGCACGAGGAAAAGCATAGCGAGGCTTTCACCCGTGCCGGCGGCACTCTGGAGATGGCCCAGCTCTGGGTCAACCTTCCGGCCGCCGACAAACACGCGCCGGCGCGTTACCAGACGCTGCTTGATCGGGAAATCCCGCGGGTTTCACTGGATGATCGGGGCAGCATCGCCCGGATCATCGCCGGCAGTCTGGAGCAGCAACAGGGACCGGCGCGGACCTTCAGCGCAATGATGGTCCTGGATGTCGACCTGGCAGCCGGGGCGGATCTGGTGCTGCCGGTGCCGGACGGATTTCAGGCCCTGATCGTGCCGCTCTCCGGGCAACTCGACATCAATGGCGAGCGGAGCCCGGAGGCCGCCGGTGTCTGCATGCTGTCGGCGGCGGGAACCGGCATCCAACTGGCCTCGCAACACCGCGTGCGACTCCTGGTGCTCGCCGGCGAACCGCTGAACGAGCCTGTCGCGGCCCATGGGCCGTTCGTCATGAACACCACGGCCGAAATCCGCGAGGCTATCGCCGACTTTCGCGCCGGGCGCTTCGGTGAACTGTAACCCACCGCCAGCGCATTGCCGTCCCGAAAGGCCGCTACGTATTTTTCAGTATTCGCGGTACTGTAAAGGGACTCGACGATCAGGCATGGTTCAGCACGCCGGATCGGCGGCGGGTTGGCCTGACCGAATGCCTGTCAGCCCGCCCATGACGCAACACCCGAATCAACGATTGATCCGGCGAATTCAGACGTTGCTCTCGGTCGCGTGCCGGATCAGCAAATCACGGAACGGAGTCATTGCATGCCGCACTCGGGGCGAATCGTGCCGACACTTGCGGGGCTTTTTGCATTTCTTCTGACCATGTCGGCAGTGCTGGCACTCGAGCGCCTGAATCATTCCTATGCGGTCGCCGACTCGCGCACCCAGGTCAACAACCACGCCGCGGCTCTGCGCTCGCGGCTGGAAAGCGAGATGAACCGCACGATCTTCGCGGTCAGCGGCTTCACGCATTTTATCGGTGCCAACCCCGAACTGGGCTGGGAGGCATTCCGCCCGGTCGCCGAGCGCATGGTTCAGCCCGGCAGCCACATGATCAACATCACGCTGGCACCCGACAACATCATCCGCTGGATCTATCCGATTGAAGGCAACGAGGCGGCGATCGGCCTGCGAATTCTGGATCATCCGCAGCAAGGCGAGAGCCTGCGCCGCATGATCGACTCGGGTCGACCGGTGGTGACGGGCCCGGTGGATCTGGTTCAGGGCGGTCATGCACTGATTTTCCGCAGTCCGGTCTATCTGGATGACGGCAGTTACTGGGGCGCCGCCAGTGTGCCGGTGGACTACCACAGCGTGCTTGCGGCCGCCGGACTGGAAGAAGCCGGGGTCAACGGGCTGTCGGTGGCGCTCCGCGGACACGACGGACTCGGCGCCGACGGCGATCTGTTTTTCGGCGATGCCGAGGTGTTCCGGAGGGACCCGGTCCTGCAGACCGTTCGTTTCGAGGGGCAGTCCTGGCAGATGGCAATGGCACCGGCCGAAGGCTGGGCGGCGTACGCCGCGGGCCCGAACACCCATCGCATGACCGGCGTGCTGCTGGCGCTGATCTTCGCCGTGCTGGCGGCAGTGCTCGCGGCTCAGGCCTACCGGATCCGGCGCGTCTCCCGGCGCCTCGAGGCGCTGGTCGCAGCGATCCCCGACAGCGGCTTCGTGATCAATGACCGGGGGCGTTTTCTGGAGAGCTTCGGTGGCCGGGAACGGCGCCTGTACCACGACGGATCCGTACTCAAGGATCGTCGTCTGGACGAGATCATGGATGCCGAAACGGCACGCCATGCGCTGGCCGGCGTGCAGCGTTCGATCGCGGAAAAGCGACTGGTCACGCTGGAATATGCGCTGCGCAGCGACGACAGCGAGCTGCTGAACAACATTGGCGGTCCGTCCGGCACGCAATGGTTCGAGGCGCGCATCTACCCCCTGCCGAAAGGGATCGAAGATCGCCCGGCCGTACTCTGGCTTGCCTACAACATCACCGAACGCAGGCTGGCGGAGGAACAGGCGCGAATCAACGAGGAGCAGATACGGCACCTGGCCATGCACGATCACCTCACCGGGCTGGCCAATCGAACCTATCTGCTCGAGCAGATGCAGAAAGCACTGGACATGGCCGAGCGCAACGGGCATCAGATCGGGCTGCTGTTCCTGGATCTGGATCATTTCAAGACCATCAATGACAACCACGGTCACGAAACCGGTGATCTGGTACTGCAGGAACTGGCGGCACGCCTGCGCACCGTGATTCGCCACTCCGACACGGTGGCCCGCCATGGCGGCGACGAGTTCGTCATTCTGATGAGCAAGGTGGACGGACTGGACGGCGCCAAGGCCGTCGCCGAGAAGACCCTCGCGGCGATCACGAAACCGATCGAGGCGAACGGACGGATTTTCCGCGTTGGTGCCAGCATCGGCATCAGTCTCTACCCGGATCACGGCGTCACGGCCGACGATCTTCAGCGCGCTGCGGACGATGCCATGTATCAGGCCAAAGACGGCGGCCGTGATCAGGTGAGCGTGGCGATCGCAGGGTCCTGACGCCGCCGCTGCGCCCAACCGACCAGCCCGAGCAGGAACAGCGCCGGCAACAACCACCAGGCCTCGGATGGTCGATCGGCGTCGACCAGCACCGACTCCACCTCCCAACCGAAATCGATGCCTGCCCGCTCTGCGGGGCTGCCGTGACTGACGTCCGTGACGCGCAGCAGGGTCGCATCCTCCGCCTGCAGGCCCAGACCCGCCCTCTCCAGCCGCTCCCGTGCCGTCGGCGCCGCCTCGAGCCGCAACATGGCAGGCCTGGACACCTCACGACCCTCGCTGTCCAGCCCGGCGAACCACAAGCGAAGATGGCTGCCCTCGGCCGTGGCGTCGACGATCTCCATCAGCTCGTCAGCGGGGCGATGCTCGTGCTCGGGGGCCAGGCGGTCCATCCAGAAACCGGGATACAGCAGCGTGAATGCCACGAGCAGCAGTGCCAGGGTCTCGTACCAGCGATTGGCCGTCAGCCAGAACCCCTGCGACGCGGCGGCGAATACCAGCATGGCGGCAGTGGCGCTCAGTACCACCAGTGCCAGATCCCAGTACGAATCCACCCCGATCAGCAGCAACTGGGTGTTGAAGATGAACACGAACGGCAGAATGATCATGCGCAGGCTGTAGCGGAGAGCGTGCACGCCGGTCATCACCGGGTCGCCGCGTGACACGCCGGCCGCAGCGAATGTCGCCAGTCCCACCGGCGGCGTCAGATCCGCCATGATGCCGAAGTAGAAGACGAACAGGTGGACGGCAATCAGCGGGACTACCAGACCTGCGTCCGCGCCGAGTTCGACCACGATGGGCGCCATCAGACTGGCGACGATGATGTAGTTGGCGGTGGTCGGCAGACCAAGTCCGAGCACCAGGCTGAGCAGTGCCACCAGTACCAGCATCAGCAGCAGATTGCCGCCGGACAGAGCCTCCACCACCTGACTCAGGCCGAGACCCAGCCCGGTCATCGAGACGGTACCCACGATGATCCCGGCAGTCGCCGTAGCCACGCCGATGCCGATCATGTTGCGCGCACCCAGCACCAGGCCGTGATACAGATCCTGCACGCCGTCGATGCCGGCCTTGATCACAGCGCCGCGCTGCCGCCGGAAGCAGGCGATCAGCGGTCGCTGCGTCAGACAGATGACCAGCAGCAGCGCGACCGCCCAGAACGCCGCCAGCGCCGGTGACAAGCGCTCGATGACCAGGGCCCAGATCAGCACCAGGATCGGCAACAGATAATGCAGGCCACCGAGCACGGTCGGTCCCAGGGCCGGCAGTTCCTCGGCGGGGTCCTCGATGGCCGGTTCCTGGCCGGCGGCAAGCCGGACCAGCGCCAGATACAGCAGCAGCAGGCCGGCCACCAGCACCGATACCGAGACACCGGTCGCCATTGGTTCCAGCCAGCTCAGCAGCAACGTCAGCAGGCCGGCGAGAATGACCAGACTCGCGATCACCAGGCCGATACCCAGAGCTCGCGCCCGCCAGTCGGCGTCGGCACGCCGGGGCAGCCCCTGCATCCCTCCCTTGACCGCTTCCAGATGCACGATGTAGAGCAGCGCGATATAGGCGATGGCGGCCGGCAGAAAGGCGTGGCGAATGACTTCGATGTAGGGAATCCCGACGTACTCGACCATCAGGAAGGCAGCAGCACCCATCACCGGCGGCATCAACTGACCGTTGACCGAGCTGGCCACCTCGACGGCACCGGCCTTGTTCGCCGACAGGCCGACCCGCTTCATGAGCGGGATGGTGAAGGTACCGGTGGTCACGGTATTGGCGATGGACGAGCCGGAGATCATGCCGGTCAGGGCCGAGGCCACCACCGCGGCCTTGGCCGGCCCGCCCCGCAGGTGCCCGAGCAGCGCGAACGCCACGAGAATGAAGTAGCGCCCGGCGCCGGCCCGCTCCAGCAGCGCACCGAACAGCACGAACAGGAACACGAAGCTGGTGGAAACGCCCAGCGCAATGCCGAACACGCCCTCGCCCGACAGCCAGTACTGGGATGCTGCCCGGCTCAGCGAGGCGCCACGATGCGCCAGCAGATCCGGCAGCCAGGGGCCGACGAAAGCGAACAGCAGGAAAAGCCCGGCGATCAGACTGAGCGCCGGGCCCAGCGAGCGGCGTGTCGCCTCCAGCAGCAGCAGGATGCCGACACCAGAAACCAGCAGATCCATGGTCAGAGGCCGCCCCGGCCGATCCGCCAGCGCGGCATGCTGCCAGTAGAGGTAGAATGCCGTGCCGGCTGCCAGAAGCGCCAGCGCGACATCGATCATTGGCAAACGAACGGCGGCCGGGCGGCCGCGGCTCCAGGCGATCAGCATGGCGACCAGGCCCATGCCGAACCAGGGCGCGGCACCCGCCGGGCTGTCATGAAACGCTGTCCACAGGGCGACCGCGAGCAGACCCGTGCCGGCCATGCCGATGATCAGGGCCAGCATGGGGATCCCGTCATCGGCGCTCCGGACTCGGGACTGTGCCGGGAACAGGGCAAATGCGAGCAGCAGCGCGAAGCCAAGATGGACCGACCGCGCCTCGGTCTCGGAAATCACGCCCCAGCCGATCAGGAATGGCAGCGGGCTGGCGATCCAGAGCTGAAACAGGGACCAGCACAGCGCGACGCCGGCCAGCACGTGTCCAGCCCAGGCGTTACCGCGCCAGTTGCCGGCGGGCGTTGCCGGGGGATCGCTTCGCTCCGGCTGACCGGCGCTCATTCCGACGCCCCGGCGTCGAGCAGCCCTTGCTCCCGGAAGTAGCGCTCGGCGCCCGGATGCAGCGGTGCGCTCAGCCCCTCGCGCACCATCTCCTCCGGTTCCAGCAGATCAAGCGCCGGATGCAGACGGCGAAAGATGTCGAAATTCTCGAACACCGCGCGCACCAGTTCGTAGACCACGTCGTCCGGCACCGCCGCCCGGGTAACCAGCGTGGCACGCACACCGAAGGTGCTGATGGCCCCGTCCATGCCCGGATAAAGCCCGTCCGGCAACTCCGCGTGGCTGTAATAGGGATGTTCCGCGACCAGCTCGTCCACAACCTCGCCGCGGACATCCAGCAGCCGGGCATCACAGGTGGCAATCGGTTCCTGAATCGAGCCGGACGGATGACCGACCGTGAACAGAATCACGTCGATGCGATTGTCGCAGAGCGCCGCCGACTGCTCGCGCGACGGCAGTTCCGAGGCCAGCGAAAAGTCGTCCATCGTCCAGCCGAGCGCTTCCATCAGCCGCTCGACGGTGCCGCGCTGGCCCGACCCCGGATTGCCGACATTGACCCGCAGGCCGCGACTGTCCAGGAAATCATCGACGTCCGCATCGCGCCTCGCCATCACCGTGAACGGTTCCGGGTGCAGGGCGAACACGGCACGCAGATCCTCGTCCGGGCCCCGGGAGGCGAACACGCTACTGCCGGCATAGGCGTGATGCTGCCAGTCGGACTGCACCACGCCGAACTCGAGATCACCCTGACGCAGGGCATTCAGGTTGAAGATCGAACCGGCCGTGGATTCCACCGCGCAGCGAATGCCGTGTCGCTCCCGTTCCCGGTTCAGAAGTCGGCAGATGGCGCCACCTGTGGGATAATAGACGCCGGTCACGCCGCCGGTGCCGAGTGCCGTGAAACGCGCCTCCGGCTCCGTTGTCATGATATGCGCGAGTCCGAGGAGCGTTAGCACCAGCAACGCGGCAAGCCCCAGCAGACGGCGAGGAAATCCGCTCATCGCCGGCCGCGCCCCGGACACCATTTCCCGCTGCCAAGGAACAGGTTCACATGTACACCCTCTGGTTGATTCTGGTTTGTGCCGTCACCCTGCCGGCCATGGCCTATGCCCATATCCGGCTGCCCTACCACACACCGAACGAGACACAGCTGCGTGTCTCGCGCATGGTGCTGCTGTTCACCGGCATCGCCTTCGGCTGGGTCATGGCACGGATCTACGGCATGAACACCGAGCTGAATTCGGTGCTGGTGTTCATCAGCGGCCTTGCGCTGGTGCATGTGCCGGCCGCCTGTGTGCTGTTCATCAAGCGGCAACGACCGGGGGAGTGACCCAGGGAAACGCTGAAGTATTCCCTAGGGAAACACTGATTTATTAGCGCCCCTGCGTTGGAGTCCGCATTTTTTCCGAGGCAAGGCGCGCTGCGCAGCCCCGCAGTCATTCTGCGGTCAAGCAGCGCAACGCAGCAATCGGGAAA
>PXAT01000201.1 GCA_003565775.1 Ectothiorhodospiraceae bacterium
ATCTCAACCCCGCGCATGACGAGCAGCTCATCGAGGTCAGGGAGGGCAGTCATGCCACCGTGGCGGTCATAGAACGCGAAGGGCATCGCCTGATCCGGGTCAACAACCACTACACCCTGGGCGGTACCGGGGCGCTGGAATCGGAGCGCAACCAGACGCTGATCCCGATGATGCTGCACCCCGATCCGGCCGAGGTGTTCTTCCTCGGCATGGGGACCGGCATCACTGCCGGCGCGGCGTTGATGTTTCCGGTAGAGCGGGTCGTGGTGTGCGAACTGCTGCCCGAGGTGGTCGCACTGGCAAAAGCACATTTCGAGCCGTGGGCCGGCAACCTGTTCAGCGATCCGCGCGTCCACATCGAGGCCGAGGATGGGCGCAACTGCCTGCGTCGCAGCCGGGATCGATACGATCTGATCATCAGCGATCTGTTCACCCCGTGGAAGGCCGGTACCGGCAACCTCTACACCCTGGAACACTTTCGTACCGCGTCCAGCCGCCTGAAACCCGGGGGGCTGTTCGTGCAGTGGGTGCCCAGCTACCAGGTGTCGGAGAAGGAGTTCGGCATCATCGCGCGGACCATGGACGAGGCGTTCGACCAGGTCCTCTTGTGGCGCGGCGACCTTTTTCCGCAACAGTCGGTGATCGCGCTGGTCGGGCAGAACACCGCCGCACCGCTGGATCCGTCGGTGCCGATCCGCCACGGACGCGCGCTCGCGGACAATCCCGCGCTGCCCGATGACCTGCTGGCCGCGGTCAACCTGCGTTTTTATGCGGGCAACATCAGTGCATCAGGGCTGTTCGCAGACTACCCGCTCAACACCGACAACCGGCCACTGGTCGAATACCAGGCGCCCCGGACCCAGCGCGAGGTGCAGGCCGGTCGCACCCGCTGGCTGACCGGCGATCAGCTCGGCCTGCTTTACGAACGCCTGCTTCGAACCCCCGGTGTGGACCAGGACCCGTATCTTGCCAGGCTCAACGCCACCCAGCGCGGCTACGTCGTGGCGGGCCGAAGCTATTTCCATTACGGCGTTTACCGGATGGCCGGGCACCAGGAGCGCGCGGCCTGGTTCCTCGACGATTTTCTCGAACGCACGCCGTTCGACCGTGCGCCACCCGACCCGGAGCCACCGAGCACGCTTTCCGGATGGGAAGAGAGTGGTCCCGGTACCCGCTGAGCTTCAATTTTTTAACCGAGAACGTTATATTATTGCGGTTGGCCGACCGGCAGCGCCCGTGACGGGAACTGCCGGCCGGCGGGAAGTCGTGAATCGAAACCCTGGAGTGACACCATGAAACATTTGATGCTGTGGGCCATGGCCGGCATCTTTTTTGCCAGCGCGGCCACGGCTGACGAGCCGAGCATCGGGGAGCTGATGCGCAAGATCGAGGCGCTCGAGGAGCGCGAGCAGGAGCGCCAGGCCCGGATCGACAGGCTCGAGGCCGAGCTTGCCGCCGAACGCGACCGCCAGGAACGAGAACCGCGTCGGGAACGCGAACCGGCGACGACGCCGGCCCCCTCGTCGATGGTCGGCACCGGCCCGCAGCGTGATCCGCTCGACCCGGTACCGGCCCGCCAGCGCGCAGCCCCGGCGGCGACGGGCGAGGTGACTTCGGGTACCGCGTTCAATCCGGCCATTTCGGTGATCCTCGACACCACCTACGCGCATTTCAGCAGCGAGGTCGAGGAGCCGCCCGGGTTCGATTTCGGCCACGGCCACGGCCACGGACATGGGCACGGTGGGCATGGCCACGGAATCTCCGAGGGCTTCAATCTTCGCGAAGCCGAGATCACCTTTACCGGCACCATCGATCCCTATTTCGACATGATGGTCATGGCGTCGGTGACATCCTCGGACATCGAGCTCGAAGAGGCCTTCATTACCACCCGTGCGTTGCCGGCAGGGCTGCAGGTCAAGGCCGGCAAGTTCCTGAGCGACGTCGGGTATATCAACAAGCAGCACATCCATGACTGGTTCTTCGTTGATCAACCGTGGATGCGCGAATTGATGTTCGGCGATGAAGGTCTGAGCGAGGTCGGCGTACAGCTGTCCTGGCTTGCGCCGACGACCACTTACACCCGTTTTGGCATCGAGGTCCTGGAAGGCAACAGCGCCGGCATCGCGAACTTCGAAGGCGGCGGCCGCCATGAAATGGTCACGGTCCTGCCGGGTGCGAACAACGAACCGCAGCGCAATCGCTGGCGTGCCGACAAGAACCTGCGGGACCGCGACGGTCCACGGTTGTTTACCGGTTTCGTGAAGTGGGCACCGGACCTCGGGTTTGATCACGCGATCCAGCTGGGCGCCTTCGGCGGCTACGGCCGGGTCTGGCAGAACGAGGCCGGCCACTCATCCGGCAGGCTGGAAACGTGGGACGGCAACAGCGAGTTCATCGGCGGCGACTTCGTCTACAAGTACAGCCGCGGTGGCGTGATGGGGCACGGCAATTTCGTCCTGCAGGCCGAATACGTCTATCGCAGGATCGATGCCGAATACCAGAGTCGCCAGTTTACCGATTTCTCGACCCTGACCCTGACCGGTCCGGCGAATGACCCGGATATTCGGAATCAGAACTGGCGGCAGGACGCCTTCTATACGCAGGGTGTCTACGGTTTTGCGCCGCGCTGGAATGCGGGCCTGCGGATCGATGGTGTCGGCCTGACCAATCGTGCGTTCGATGATGGCAGGGACACACTCGGCCGTCGCGGTATGCTCGATGACCTCGGGGCCTCCTGGCGCTACTCCGGCCAGATCACCTACGCGCCTACCGAGTTCTCCCGCCTGCGCGGCCAGATCAGTTACAACGACTACGACGATGGTCACAGCGCCTGGCAGTTCATGCTGCAGTTCAACATGAGCCTTGGCGTACACGGGGCCCATGCATTCTGACGGTTGGAACCTGGCCGGAAGGTTACCGGACCCGTCCGTGGCGGGTCCGGTAGGTTCTCCTGGATTTCCCGTTCAACCGTCGAGGAGCCTGTAATGAAGAAGCTTTTATTCTCCCTTTTTCTCGGCCTGCTGGCCTTTCAGGCGGCAGCCGAAGTTCGCGTAGTCGCCACCGTGCCCAACATGGGCATGCTCGCGCGCGCGATTGGTGGTGATGCCGTGCAGGTCACCGTGCTCGCGCCCCCCGATCGGGATGCGCACTACCTGGAGGCGCGCCCGTCCATGATGGCCGCCCTGCGCCGGGCCGACCTGCTGGTTGCGGTCGGTGCCGAGCTCGAGGTCGGCTGGTTGCCGGCTGCACTGCAGGGCGCGCACAACCCGCGGGTACGCCCGGGTCGATCCGGCTATTTCGAGGGCGCCGCGCAGGTCAGCCTGATCCAGGTCGGAGGAGCGGCCGATCGCGCTCTGGGTGACGTTCACCCGGCCGGCAACCCGCACTACTACTTCGACCCCCTGCGCATGGCCGAGGTGGGTCACGCGCTGGCCCGGCGCCTGGGCGAATTCGATCCCGCGAACGCCGATCGGTTCGAGGCCAATGCCGAGCGTTTTGCCGAGCGGGCGCGCGAAGAGGTAGAGCGCTGGCGCTCTCAGGCCGACGGCGCCCCTGGCGCGGTGTTCTATCACAAGGATGCGGACTACCTGACCGAGTTGCTGGACGTGCCATTGCTCGGGTACCTGGAACCCTTGCCTGGTATTCCGCCCACTGCGCGCCATCTCAGGGAGCTGGTCAGCACGCTTCGCGGGCGCGAAGGCGTTATCATCCATGCTGATTTCCAGCCCGCCGAGGGCGCAGAGTTTCTGGCACGCGAGCTCGGATGGACTGCACAACAGTTTCCTAACCAGGTTGCCATCGATGGCGACAAGGGCGATTATTTCGCGCTGGTGCAACGCTGGGTGGAGGCCTTCACGAACTGAACGATCATGAAACTTCCAGGCTGCTGATTCGCTACGATCAGCTGGTGGCAGGTTATACGGGGCCCGTCGTGGGCCCCGTATCTTTTGACCTGTACGCGGGCGAGGTGCTCGGTCTGGGCGGTGCCAACGGGGCGGGAAAGTCGACCCTTCTGCGCGCGCTTACCGGCTCTGCCCGGATTTTTTCCGGGCGCATCGACCGACACCCGTCCGGCGTGCGCGTCGCGCATCATCGGCAGCGCCCTGAAAGGCCGCCGGAACTGCCGTTGCTCGGCCGCGAGCTGGTGGCGCTGCTCGGCGCTCCGTCCGATCCGCCTCCGTTGATCGCGCGGTTGATGGGGCAACCGATCGCACTGATGAGCGGTGGCCAGTATCAGTTATTGCAGGCTTGGGCGTGTCTGAACAGCGGTGCCGACGTGGTGTTGCTGGACGAGCCGACAAATAATCTGGACGGTTCCGCGATCGAGGTGCTCAGCGGGATCCTGCATCGGCTCGGGCCGGATCGAGCGGTGATCCTGGTCAGTCATGAGCGCCCCTTCCTCGAAGCCAATTGTAATCGTCAGCTGGATATCAGTGAATGGACGGCCTGATTCTGTTCGATCCGCTGTTCCGCGTGCCGTTCTTCAACGGGCTGTTGCTGGCGGTGGTGTTGTCACTGCTCGGGGCCTACCTGCGCATGCGCGAAGAATGGCTGTCGGCATTCGCGTTGTCCCAGGTTGCCGCGGCCGGTGGTGTGCTGTCGCTGCCGCTGGGCCTGCCGATGGTGCTGACGGCGAGTGTTGCGGCCGGCGTGGTAGCGTTGGTTTTCGGCCTGTTACCGCGGGTCAACAACAATCACTATGGTTGGACGATACTGTTGGGCTGGTCTGCAGCGCTGATTTTCGCAGCCAATACCCACCAGGGCAGCGTGGTCGTCGAAAGCCTGCTGCGCGGGCAGCTGTATTTTTCGAACCCCTGGCACCTGGTGTCGGCGCTGGTCCTGCTGTGTCTGCTCTTCGCCAGTGTGCGGTGGCTGTCTTCACGGCTGATGATCGGGCGATTCTTTCCTGATCACTTTTCCGCCAACGGTATTCCGGCGTGGCGTCATCGTCTGCCGTTCGGTGCACTGGTGGTATTTGCTGTCGTGCTGGGCACCGTGGCGATGGGCGCGGTGCCGGCCTTTGCGATGTTCTTCGTGCCGGCCTGGGTATCGTTCGTGCTGTGCCGGGGTTGGCGCAAGGCGCTGGTGATGACGGTCGCACTGGCGCTAGCCGCTTACCTTGTCGGTTTTGCGCTGGCCATCGAACTCGATCAGCCGTTCGGACCAACGATGGTGCTCGTCCTGGTGCTGCTGGCACCACTGCGTCTGCTCGCGAAGTGGCACGGTGAGGGCAGTGTGCGTTGAATAAAAAAGCTGCAGCCCCGAAAGGCTGCAGCTTTCTCGCAGTGTACGAAGCAGTTTTACTTCGACATGCGGTCGCGGAACATGCGATCGACCTTCTCGTTGGTCTCATCGCAGCAGCGCTGGGCGGCACGGGCTGCCTCGAGCGCCTGGTTGGCCGTGCTCTGGGCACCGGAAGCCATCTGGCGCGCCTCGTCGGCGGTGCGACGCGCCTCGGACGCAGCCGTCTGTGCGGCGGCGGCATCCTGAGCGGCACGATCCGCGGCGGCCCTGGCTTCCTCGACTTGGGTCTGGAGGTTGGCGCCGGCGCAACCAGTGGCCAGCACGGCGCACATCGACAGCGCCCCGACCTTGAGGGCAGTCCGAATCTTGTTGGTCATCTAGAAATCCCCTGTGTCATAGAAGTCTGATTGACGATTCGGCCCTTGCGCATCATGCGCGTGAAAGCCCCGCCCTGATGGCGCTG
>PXAT01000002.1 GCA_003565775.1 Ectothiorhodospiraceae bacterium
CTCGGCCTGACGCAGCGGCAGCTCGGCAATCTCCTCGGACCGGAACCGGGCCTGTTCGAGGCGCAAGGATTCCTGCCGCGAGACGATGGTGTCTTCGGTAATCTGAATCTGCTCGACCACGGCGCGGTACTCGAAATAACTGGCAACCACGTCGGTGATCACGGCCAGCCGGACCGCATCCCGCCCGAAGGCCGATGCCAGCAGATTGGCGCGGCCCCCCTCGGTCGCGCGCGCGAGACGGCCCCAGAGATCGACTTCGTAACTGAGGGCGCCGGCAACCACGAACTCGGATTCCGTGCTGCCGCCGGTGAGACCGGGATTCTCCCGGTCCGCCTCGATGAAACCGCTAATGGAGGGAAACCGGTCCGCACGCCGGAAACCGAGATCGGCGCGTGCCTCCATCATCCGCGCAGCCGCGAGTTCGATATCGAGATTGTTCAGCTGCGCACGCTCGATCAGGCTGTCGAGCACCGGATCGTCGTAGCGCTGCCACCACATTCCGAGTTCCTCGCCCCCGTCCATGGTCACGCTGAGTTCCGTCGGCCACTCTGTCGGCAAGACCAGATCGGGTCGCTCGTAGTCCGGCCCGACCAGGGCACAACCGCCCAGCAGACCCGCCCCGAGCAGTACCGACCCGATGACGTTCCGGGACAACCGGGCCGACCCCTTATCGCCCGGGGCCGCGGCAGGTTCCTGCTGACGGACATTCCTGGTCGGCGTCGGAAGAAACCGGGATTCCCTAACCATCGGTCTGCGCCTCCGCGCTGCGCTCGGCCCGGATCGCGCTGACGCGATCCGTCAGCATCGTGATCAGGTAATAGAACATCGGTACGAACAATACCGCGAGGAACGTGGCGCTCAGCATGCCGCCAATGACGCCGATGCCGATGGCCTGCTGACTGTTGGCCCCGGCCCCCGACGCCAGCGCCAGCGGAATACTGCCGAGAATGAACGACACCGCAGTCATCATGATGGGGCGGAAGCGCAGCCTTGCCGACTCCATGGCCGCTTCCATCGGGCTGAATCCCTCGCGATGCTTCATCATCGCGAACTCGACGATAAGAATGGCGTTCTTGGCGGCCAGGGCGATCAACACCAGCAGGCCGATCTGGAAATAGATGTCGTTTTTCTGCCCGGTCAGCATCAGTGCCACCAGCGCGCCGAAGATCGCGAACGGCACCGCCGTCACCACCGCCAGCGGCAGGCTCCAGCGCTCGTACTGGGCCGCGAGAATGAGCAATACGAAGACCAGCCCGAGGAAGAACGCGAGCATCGCCGCACCGCCAGCCTGCTGCTCCTGGTAGGCGGCTCCGGTCCAGCTCAGCAGATAATCGTTCGACAGCAACTCGTCGGCGATCTCCTCCATCGCCGCAATCGCCTGACCCGAACTGTAGCCCTCGGCCGGTTCGCCGATGATGCGTGCGGCCGGGTAGACGTTGAATCGCTCCACCATGTCGGCACCCTGCTTCCGCTCAACGGTGATCAGGGTGGACAACGGCACCAGGCTGCCACCATCCGATCGGACGAAGACCCGATCAAGATCATCGGGCCGCTCGCGGAACTCGGCTTCCGACTGCATGTGCACACGCAGGACGCGCCCGCCCATGTTGAAGTCGTTAACGTACAGGACGCCGAAGGTGCTCTGCATGGCATCGAAGACACTGCTGATGGGCACATTCATGGACCAGGCCAGTTCCCGATCCACCTCCACCTCGTAGCGTGGCACCTGCGTGGTCAGCAGAGTCCGCACCCCGGCCAGTTCAGGACGCTCGGCGGCAGCGTCAATCAGCGCATTGGTCTTTTCGAGCACCGCGTCGAAACTCTCCCCGCGGCGACTCTGCAGGTAGGCCTCGAAGCCACCGGTGGTGGAAATCCCGGTAATGGGAGGCGGATCGAAGGCCGTGATATTCGCCTCCGTGATGCGAAGCCCGCTTGCTTCGAGGTCACGGATCACCGATTCACTGGACTGATCGGCAGCGCGCCGCTCGGACCAGTCCTTGAGCGTGATGTATGCGGCGCCGGTGTAACTCTTCATACCCCCGGACAGCAGATCCATGCCGGAAAAGGCGACCACATCGGTGATCCGCTCATCGTCCAGAGCCATGTCGCCAAACTCGTCCATGACCCCCTGGGTCCGGCGCAACGACGAGGCAGCCGGCATCTCCACCGCGGCAAAGACGTAGCCCTGATCCTCGGCCGGCACGAAACCGCCGGGGACGACCCGGAACAGCATGACGATCGCGCCCACGAGCAGCGCAAACAGAAACAGGCCGATCAGGTAGTGATCCAGCAGAAAGCGGACGCCGAGCACATAAGTACGGGTAAAGCGGTCAAATGCCCGATTGAACCAGCGGAACGGCCAGGCCGGACGCGGCTTTTTGTCACTCAGGAGCCTGGCGCACATGGCCGGACTGAGCGTCAACGCAACCACACCGGAGATCGCCACCGAGACCGCGATCGTGATGGCGAACTGCTGGTACATCTGACCGCTGAAGCCGCCGATGAATGTCACCGGGATGAACACGGCTACGGTCACCAGTGTCATCGCGATGACCGGCCCGGCAACCTCGTCCATGGTCTTGATCGCCGCCTCTCGCGCGTTGATATTCTGTTCGCGCATGATGCGTTCGGTGTTCTCCAGCACGATGATCGCATTATCCACCACGATCCCGATGGCCAGCACCAGGCCGAACAGGGTCAGCATGTTGATCGAGAAGCCGAAAAGATACATCCCGGCCAGCGTGCCGATCAGGGAGACCGGCACCGCAACCACCGGGATCAGCGTCGCCCGCAGGGTTTGCAGAAAGAGGTAGACCACCGCCACCACCAGGATCAGGGCCTGGATCAGCGTGAGCAGAACACGATTCAGCGCCGCATCGATAAAGTTGGTGGTATCGAAGGGAATCGAATACTCGAGACTGTCCGGAAACTCGGGAGCCAGTTCCTCGAGAATGTCGGAGACGGCATTCGCGGTCTGCAGCGCGTTCGCCCCCGGCATCAGATAGAGCCCGACCGGCACCGCGTCACGCCCGTTGTGACTGGCGGAAAACGAGTATGTATGGGCACCGAGTTCGACCCGGGCCAGATCGCGCAAGCGCAGCGTGGAACCCGCCTCGCCGCTGCGTAGAATGATGTCCTCGAACTCGGAGACTTCGGACAGCCGCCCCGGGGTATTGACCGAATAGGTGAAATCCAGGTCCGACGAGCTCGGTTCGGCGCCGAAGGTGCCCGCCGCGTATTGGGTGTTCTGTTCCTGAATCGCGTTGCGAATGTCGCCGGCCGTCATGCCGTATTCGGCCATCTGATCCGGACGCAACCAGATACGCATGGAATAGATCTGCGCGCCGAAGAAGGTCTGATCGCCAACACCGGGAGCACGGCGCAATTCCGTATAGACGTTGCGCCAGATGTAGTCGCTGATGAAACGGTTGTCGAGGCTGCCGTCCGACGACGAAAACGTCACCATCTGCAGCAAGGCCGGTGAGCGCTTCTCCACCGCGATACCGGCATTGACCACCGTCTCCGGCAACCGGCCCATCGCGCTCTGGATTTCGTTGCTGACGTTGATGGCCGCGAGGTCCGGATCCGTGCCCACGGCGAAGGTGATAACCAGTTCCATGGAACCGTCGTCGGTGGACAGGGATCGCATGTATTCCATGCCATCCACGCCATCGATCGCGGTCTCCAGAGGCGCCGCTACGGTCTCGGCCACGTTCTCGGCGCTCGCACCGGAGAAACTTGCCGTGACGACGACCTGAGGCGGAAGAATGTCCGGATATTGGGTCACCGGAAGCATCCGCGCCGCCGCCAGACCCGCCATCACGACAAGAATCGAGATGACGGAGGCAAACACCGGGCGTTCAATGAAGTAACGCAGCATCAGTCGAGGTCACCGTCGCCGCGCAGATCATCCGCATCAACCTCCGGCGCGTCCTCATCCGGATCCGGTACAATGTTCGCCGGCGGCAGAACCCCGAGTACCTGGGGTTCCTCGGCTTCGACCTCGCGCTCCTCGTCCACGGCCGTGACCACGTCGCCCTCGCTGAGACCGGCGAGACCGTCCACGACCACCCGATCACCACGGTCAATGCCCGAACGGACCAGCACCTCGGCACCGAGATCATCGCCCAGCTCGACCTGGCGGGCTTGCAGCGAGTCGTCGTCCAGTACATACACCACCGGGCCACCGTCACGTTCGGCAATCGCCCGATGGGGAACCGTGACCGCCAGACCGAGTTGCAGCCCCGAGAGCGTGATGCGAACGAACTGACCGGGCAGCAGGCTGCGCTCGTTGTTGGGGAACAGGCCGCGCGCCCGCACCGTGCCGGTTTCGGCATCGACCGCCGATTCGACAAAGTCGATGCTGCCCGGCTCCGGATGTTCGTTGCCGTCCGGTTTTATGACCCTGACCCGAACCCCGGCCCCCGCCCTGACCTGAGAACCGAACATGGCCATGTGCGATTCCGGAATCGAGAACCGCACGTGGATCGGCGCCAATTGTGTGAGGGTGGTCAGCAGCGTGCCTGCCTCGACCAGGCTGCCTTCGGCATATTGCTCGAGCCCGGCAATCCCCTCCACCGGCGCCGTCACCACGGTGTAATCCAGCTCCAGCCGGGCATCCGCCAGGTCTGCCTCGGCAAGAGCCTCTCCGGCCCGAGCCATCTCCAGAGCCGATCTGGCCTCGTCGCGCTCACGGCCGCTGGCGGCATTCTGATCATGCAGTTCGGAAACACGATCCCAGACACGTTCCGCCTGCTGCAGCGTTGCCCGCGCCTGCTCCAGTTCGGCCTCGGCCCGCTGCACTCGAACCTCATATCGGGTCGGGTCAATCTGAAACAGGGAGCGGTCCTCCGCAACCAGTTCCCCTTCCCGGTAACCGCGGCCTTCGAGAATCCCGCTGACCCGCGCTCTGACTTCGACATCGCGAAGCCCCTCGACCCGTCCTGTGTACGTTCGGGACACGACAATGGGTTCCGGCTCCGCAACGCGGACCGGGACTTCGACGACGACATCGTCGTCGGCATCCGTCTCCGAGGAATCTACCGAACAACCGGGCAGGAGGCCCAGACTGGCGAGGGTAAAAGCGGCGATCGCCAGACGGCAGCCACCGAAAAACCTTTTGCGAAACATCTTGCCCTCCAGGTTTCGGAATTTTCGCGGCGCAGTTGAATCCGCTGATCACCCGGACGGGCAGTCTTCAATTGTCCAAGATATAGGCTCCGGGACGGCTTGCATAGCCGACGCGGATGACAATTTCCACCTGCTGTGGTCGACCTGAAGCCGCACTGCTCCGATTCACGGCAATCGGGGCATCGCGCTGAGCGATTGCAGGGCTTCGCGTCACCAGCCGCCGTCGGTTTGGCTCACCCAGCAGGCCGCGTCGGCGGAATCGCGTAGGTTCCGACGACGTGCGCCACCGGGCTGTCCGAAGCCCCGGAGTAAAGATGCACCTCGCCGACCGCCAGCGAGCGACCGACTTTCATCAGCCTGCAGACGGCAACGATGTCCTGATCGGCAACCGGTTTGCGCAGGAAGTTGATGGTCAGACTGGTGGTCACCGCCAGTGGCACGATACCGATCTCGCCGAGCACGGCCACATACAGCGCCACGTCGGCAACCGCCATCAGCACCGGCCCGGATACCGTGCCTCCTGGCCGCAGCTCGTCCTTGCCGATGGCATGGCTAACGCGGGCACCGCCCCGGCCCACACTCAGCACACGGCATTTCGTCTGCGGAAACTCTGCCGCAAGGAATGCGACGATCTCGTCCCTGGTCGCCATGTAAAACCCTCCCTGCCGCCGTCGTCGTTACGCCGACAGCGACGCGGTGCCGTTGGTCCTGGCCGTGGCGCTCAATGCGCCGACGGCCGCGTCGACCGGCTCATTCCACCGGATCGTAGGAATACGGCACCGCGAAAACCAGATCCCCGATCCGCCGAAAGGTGTCGCCGTGGCCCGGGTCGAACGGACTGCCGTTTCCGAGCACGACATCAATGCCGCTCTCGCCGGGAATCACCGCCACCCAGCCGAGGGTGTCGGGCCGTGCGGAATCATCAGTGATCGGCACCTCGCCGAGCAGGGGCAGGGTCACCATACGCCGGGACCAGTCCAGCAGGAATTCGCCTTCCGCGAAGATCACCGCCGGATTCCGTCCCGGCGTGGTCGACCCCGGCATCATGCCGGTCTCCGAAACATGCTGATCGAACAACCGGCACAGCGTCTGCGCATCCATTTCCGACCCCCATCGAATGCGGTCGTTCTCGCCTCCTGGCCCGACCATCGCGGCCGGAAGAGGCCGCACCCCGCGAATCCAGTCAGCGCATCAACCCGCTTCAGCAACCCGCCAACATCCGGACAATCAGCCCGTCGCACGAAAACCCGCAGACGAGTGTCCCGGTGCCCGCCCTCGTGCCGCCGGGACCAGCGACTTTGTGTAAAGTGCCGGGCATGACGACAGGTAATCATCGATTTTCCGACAGCGACCGGGACGCGGTCTATCGCGCCATTCACGAGCGCCGCGATGTGCGTTCCCAGTTCCTGCCCGACCCGATCCCGACCGAAGTCCTGGCACGACTGCTGGAGGCTGCCCACCACGCGCCATCGGTCGGCTTCATGCAGCCCTGGGACTTCCTTGTCATAGACAGCATACCCATTCGCCGGCAGGTGCAGGGGTTGTTCCAGCAGGCGAACGCGCGGGCGGCCGACCGCTTTGACGGAGATCGCAGGACGCTCTACCGCGGCCTGAAACTGGAGGGCATCGTCGACAGCCCGATGAACCTGTGCATCACCTGCGACCGGAGCCGCGGCGGCCCCCACATTCTCGGCCGCGACAGCATCGTCGAGACCGATCTCTTCAGTACCTGTCTGGCCGTGCAGAATCTGTGGCTGGCGGCCCGCGCCGAAGGCGTCGGCGTAGGCTGGGTCAGTATTCTCGACCAGACCGAGTTGGCGACGACACTGGAACTTCCGACCGACGTCTATCCCCTCGCCTATCTCTGCCTGGGCTACGTCACCGAGTTTCTTGACCAACCTGAACTGGAAAGCAGGGGCTGGCGCTCGCGCCTGCCGCTGAGCGATCTGGTGCACGGCGATACCTGGGGCCGGCCACTGCAAGGCGGGCCATTGGCGCAGCGCCTGACGTCGATGGACGAAGCCGCCCACCGGAGCAGGACGGACGGCGGCGCAGAACCGGGACGATAATTCATCCGGACCGAGGATCGAGGCCGAGCAATGCTGGAAATCCGGACATTCGAAACGCAGGACTGGGCGGGCGTCTGGTCGGTTCTGGAACCCGTTCTGCGCGCTGGTGAAAGCTACCCGCTGGCCACCGATATCAGCGAGGCAGAGGCGCGCCGTCTCTGGATCGACGTTCCCGCCGCCACCGTTGTCGCGGTCGACGACCAGCAAGGCATCGTCGGCTCGTACTACCTGAAACCGAACCAGCCGGCTCTTGGCGGCCACGTTTGTAACTGCGGCTATGTCGTCGTCGCCGGGGCACGACAGCAAGGCATTGGCGGTGCATTGTGCGAGCATTCGCAGCGGCTGGCGGTGTCCCTCGGTTTCCGCGCCATGCAGTACAACCTGGTGGTGGCGACCAATGAACCGGCAGTCCGGCTCTGGCAACGGCAGGGCTTCGACATTGTCGGTCGTCTGCCGGGGGCCTTTCGTCATGCGGAACGCGGCTTTGTCGACGCGTTCGTGATGTACAAGACCTTGCGCTGATCAGCGCCGGCAGCAGCCGAACACAGGGATCACGGTCCCGGATCCGCAGAATCTCAGGGGCAAGTCAGACCATGTGGAAGACACGCTGGAAACGGCGACTGCTGCGATGCGCCGTTTTCGTCCGCCGCCATCCCTATCTGTTCGCGCTGCTCGGCCTGGCGTCCGGCATCGGCAGCTTTATCCTGGTCGACCGCCAGGAGGGCATGGCCAGCTTTCTCGCCGCCTTCATGCTGGCGGGCTGGGTGCTGCTACTGGTGGAAAAGCCCCTGCGACGCCTCCTGTCCCGCCTGGCCGGGGTGGCAATTCCGTCCCCCGTGGTCAGCTTCACCACGCAGGTGGTGCATCAGGAAAGCCTGTTTTTCGTGCTGCCGTTCCTGGTGCTAACCACCACCCTGAACAGCAGTCAGTTGCTGTTCACCGGCCTCATTGCACTGGCCGCCGCGGTGTCCGTCTGGGATCCGCTCTATCACGGCTGGCTGGCGCAACGCCGCTGGATCTACCTCGCCTTCCATGCCCTGGCCATGTTTGTCCTGCTACTCACGGCATTGCCGATCATTTTTCACCTGAGAACGCCGGACACCTACGCAATTGCTGCAGGTCTGAGCCTGCTTTTCGCGTTTCCGTCGCTGCTCGATGCCATCCCGCTGCGCAGCATTCTCGGCATCGGCAAGCTGATGGCACTGATCACCCTGCTTGCCGGCGGCGCCTGGTTGGCGCGGCCCGCCGTGCCACCAGTCACCTTCTGGCTCACCGACCGGACCATGACGCTGGAACTGGACACCGAGGAGCGCCGCCCCGGAACTCCCATGGAAAGCTTCTGTCAGGCCGACCTGGAAAACAGACGCGTGTACGCCTTCACCGCCGTTCGCGCGCCACGAGGGCTTCGCGAAAAAATCTGGCATCAGTGGATTCACGAAGGCCAGAGCTACGACAAACTGCCCGTGGATATCTCGGGGGGGCGCGAACAGGGATACCGGCTCTGGACCTACAAGGAAACCTTTCCGAGTGAAGCCCGCGGTCGCTGGGAAGTCCGTGTTCTTACCAGCTCGGGACAGATGATCGGCAAGCTCCGCTTCACCGTGGACTGCTAACATGACGGCAGGCCGTGAGGTGCCGTCCGCCTGCGATTCAGGCGCGCAGCGGGATGGCCTGCGGCACGGCACCCGGGACGGAGGGCAGCTGACGATGCCGGTTTACTCGATCATGATCTGGGCAGCAACGGCACTGGCGCTGTGGTTCGCGTTCACGCTTGAGGTCACCAGCGTGACAGGACTGGCCGCGGCCATCGCGCTGGCCGTCTTCTCGCGCCTTGCCACCGGCAATCTGCTCATCTTCTTTCTCGCCACGGGGTTTCTGGCTCTGACAAACAGCAACCTTGCCAGTGAGCAGCATCTGGAAGCCGTTTACCTGCCGCTCTACGTCATGGCATCGGCCATCTACCTTCTTTGCTTTCTGGTGCTCATCGCCCCGCAACTGGGTCAGAACACCGGCGGACCGGGCGACACCGGTGCTGGTAGCGGCGGGGATGGGGGTGGCTGTTGACGGTTAGCTGCGCCCTGCAGGGATGATCTCGATACCATCCTCAACGTCACGTCGCACGAGTTCATGGACATCATTGCGAGCTACCGCTCCATGATGGTGGCCAGGCCCGAGATTGACAGTATCCCGCTCCGCAGGCGGGCCCACCGCGGTTCGCCCGGAGTCTCCTCGGACTCCACAGCGACCTCGCTGCCTGCCATGCGCCTGCCACACCGATGCTGTAGTAGGCTGAGTGCGATCCCTTTGCCGACACCGTCTGCCCATGAACGGCTTGCACGCGCTGGATTACGGCATCCTGCTGCTGTACGGCGCCATCGTGATCTTCATCTGCCTGCGGGTGGCGCAACGCGACCCCGGGGAAGATGAGCTGTTTCTGGCCGGCCGCACCCTGGGTGCCGGGGTCGTCGGACTGTCGCTGTTCGCCTCGAATATTTCATCGACCACGCTGATCGGCCTGCCGGGCGCCGCCTGGGAAACCGGCATCTCGGTGGCAAACTACGAGTGGATGGCGGCCGTCGTGCTGGTCTTCACTGCCATTTTCGTGGTCCCGATCTTCATACGCTCACGCGTCACCACCGTCCCGGAACTGCTGGAGCGACGCTTCGACGGGCGGCTGCGCAAGTACCTCTCGGGCGTTACGGTCTTTCTGTCCATCGCGCTGGATACCGCCGGCAGTCTCTACGCCGGCGCGCTGGTGCTGATGCTGTTCTTCCCGGGACTGTCGCTGACGCCGACGGTGGTCCTGATTGCCGTGTTCGCGGGCCTCTACACCGCCGCTGGCGGACTGCGCGCGGTGGCCTATACCGATGTGCTGCAGGCCGTGATCCTGCTGATCGGCTCCACGGTCCTGTTCGTGCTGGTGTTTGCCGAATTCGATTATGCCTGGTCGAATGTCACAGCAGCACTGGACACCGAGCGCCTGTCCCTCATCCGGCCCCTGGACGATGCGGCGATGCCATGGCTCGGAACCCTGATCGGCCTGCCGGTACTGGGCTTCTACTACTGGACCATGAACCAGTACGTGTCGCAGCGGCTGCTGGGCGCGCGCAGCGTGCAGGCGGCCGGTCAGGGGGCCCTGATCGCCGCGGCGCTGAAACTGCTGCCGCTGTTTCTGATGGTGCTCCCGGGGGCCATGGCGGCCGTGCTGCTGACCGATCTCGAGCGTGCGGATCAGGTCTTCCCGATGCTGATCGCGGAATATGCCCCGGTGGGCATGGCCGGGCTGCTGCTGGCAGGCCTTCTCGGCGCCATCATGTCATCGGTGGACTCGGCACTGAACTCGGCATCCACCCTGATCACGGTCGATTTCATCAAGCCGCGGCGACCACAGATGGGATCCCGGGACGTGGCCCGCACAGGTCGCTGGATCACGATTACCCTGATGCTGCTGGCGGCCGCCTGGGCACCGATGATCGACAATTTCCCTGGCCTGTTCGCCTATCTGCAGCAGGGCTTCGCCTATGTCACGCCGCCGCTGGTGGCGGTATTCCTGCTCGGGCTGTTCCATCACCGCCTGGCCGCACCCGCAGCGCTGGCGACACTGGTAAGTGGCCACGGCATCAGCGTTGTGTGGTTCATCGGCAGTCAGGTCGGACTGCTGGAGGTGCACTTCACGATCGTTGCCGGTGTCCTGTTCGGGATCAGCCTGCTGCTGGCCGGCGTCTGGCAGATGCTGCTCGGCGGTGCGGTCGCACCGGAACAGTTACGCCAGGCGGACCGCTCCGGTGCGGGCGCGGCACCACGGTCGATCACGGTGGGCGGTATCGTCCTGTTGCTGATCACCGCCGGGATCGTGCTGTTGTTCCGTTGAGAAGCCGTCGTTCGGGTTTCGGCAATCAGCTGGTCGCGGCCAGACCATCAAGATACCGCTGCAGGGCAGCATCGTCGGACAGGTCGCCATAGAGCACCGATTCCTGACCGAAACTATCGGTACGCAGCAATGCCGGCGTCGCGAACATGCCGAACCGGATTGCTTCGCCCGGCGCACTCAGTACATCGATCTCCCGTGGCCAGTGTCCATCCAGCCCGGCCGCCTGCAGGGCAGCTTCGAGATTGGACCGGGCACGACGCGAGCGCGGCGCATCCCCGGCAACGAACAGGATGAGATCATGCAATTCGGTCGCTGACTCGTCCGGCATTGCATTCATTGCTCAGTACCTCCCTGGTCCGATGCGTCGGACGAGCTGCTATCCGAACCGCGCCGCAGCAGCACTTCCGACACATGACGCTCGGCAGCCTGATCGTCAGACGCGGCCAGCGCCTGTTCGGTTTCGAGCATCTGGATGAGCCGCTCCACCTCGGCGCGGGACTCGCCGAGACGCGCTCGCGCATCCTCCACCTGATGCTGTAACTCCCGCCGCCTCCGCTCCCGTTCGAAATCCCCGCGGCGGACCAGATCCCGCTCTTCCTTTTCCTTCTGTGCCCGTGCTGCCCCGGTGAGCACATCGGTGCCGAACGCGTAGACATCAGCCAGATCCATCCCATCCGACGACACCACCAGCTCACGGACCTGACTGGAGTGAGCCGTGCCGCGGGATTTGACCACCGACAACAGGCGATTGCGTTCGCCACCGCGTGCCTGATAGCGCAACACGATCCAGGTATCCGCCAGGGTCGAGGTGTGACTGAGCGTCGACTCCCCGACCGGATCATCCGTCTCGCTGAGCGAGGTCAGAACAGTGGTGATGCCGCGAGAGCGCGTCTGCAGAATCAGCCGTTCGATGGCGAGAAAGGCATTGTCCCTGTGGGACGACTTGAGCAGTGCCGAAGCCGGATCCAGCACCAGACAGTGAGGCTTGAACGCCTCGATCCGGCGAGTCAGCTCGAGATAATGCTCCTCCACCAGCCCGGCCCAGGCGGACCGGGCAACAAGAACCAGATTGCCGGAATCCAGGTGCGGCTGCAGGTCGATTCCCACCGAACCGACGTTGCGTACGATCTGCCGGGCAAACTCGTCAAAACTGAAAAACAGAACACGCTCGCCCCGCATCGCGGCGGCCTCGGCCACCGATGCAGCCAGCGTGGTCTTGGATGTGCCGGGCTGACCCGATATCAGGGTGGTGGAGCCGCGATAGAACCCGCCGGCGAGCAGTCGATCCAGCCTCGGTATGCCGGTCCCGACCCGCTCGTTCGGCGCCTCGCCCACGGGTTCAATCTGCTCGCCATAGGGGAGATGCAGGCCGTTATCGTCCATCAATAACGACAACTCGTCGGTGACGTGCCCGGTACCGCGATACTTGGCGATGCGAAACCGCCGGTTCAGGCGCTGACCGATGACATCTGCGGACAACAGGAAAGTGGTCGACAGCATGTAATCGATGCCGTCGAGATACTGCGCGGTTGCCGTGCCATTCGCGCCCGGTTTCGCGGTTATCAGCAGCGTCAGCCCGCGCTGCTCGCAGAATTCACCCAGTTGCACCAGCTGCGCGGTGGCCCGCTCCGGATCGTGCTGCAGGCGCAACAGCTGGTCGATACCGTCAAGAACGACCCAGGATGCCTGCACCCGCTCCACACAATGACTGATCACCGCAGTCAGACCGCCCAGATCAAAGCCGCCAGCGGCAATCGCGTCCGGCCGGCGCCGGGCATCGACAATCTCGCAGTGCGTCGTGTCCGTCAGGGCATCGCCCCAGGAAAAGGAAGCCGCATCCCTCAGGATCTGCTCCCGGGACTCCTCGAAAGTCAGATAGACACCGCCTTCGTGGCGATGCGCGGCATGTGCCAGAATCTGCAGCGCAAGCGCCGTCTTGCCGGTGCCGGAGCCGCCGATGACCAGTACTGCACCCGCCGCGGGCAGTCCACCCCGGGTGACCGCATCCAGTCCGTCGATCCCCGTCAGGCGCTTGCCGAGACTGTCCTCACGCTTCCCCATGGTCACTCCCGCTCATTCGTTCATGGCCCGCTTCCGGGCGCAACCGTTGTCTGGTCCAGCGGCAACGGCCGACGCCGCTCCAGCAGCCAGTGAAAATCCTCGGCGCTCAACGGCACGCTGAACAGGTAGCCCTGACCGACTTCGCCGCCCAGGGCAATCAGCGCGTCACGCACGGCCTCGGTCTCGATGCCCTCGGCGACGGCTTCGGTGCCCAGCGATGCCGCAATATCGAACACGGTCCTGACGATCTTCCGACTGTAGTCATCGTCCAGCATGTGCCGGACGAATTCCCGGTCCACCTTGATCTCGTCGAACGGATACTGGCTCAGGTACAGCAACGAGGAAAAACCGGTGCCGAAATCATCCAGCGAGAGCTTCACCCCGAGCTCCTGCAATTCCTGCATCTGCTGCCGCAGAAACGTCGACTCCTGTTCAAAGACGCTTTCGGTGATTTCGAGAGTCAGTGCCGAGGGAGCAACACCGTAGGTGGTCAGCGCGTCGCGCACCTTGTCACTGAAGTGTCCGAGGCGGAACTGCACCACCGAGACATTGATTGATACCCGCACGATATCGAGACCGGCATCCTGCCATTCGCGTAATTGTCGACAGGCCTCGAACAGCACCCAGTCACCGATCGGGCCGATGAGCTGACTGCTTTCCGCAACCGGTATGAAAACGCCCGGTGACTGCAAGCCGCGCACCGGATGATTCCAGCGCATCAGGGCCTCACAGGCCAGAAGCTCGCCGGTAGCGAGTCGCACCTTGGGTTGGTAGTACAACTCGAACTCGCCATTGACAAGGGCCTGCCGGAGTTCCTTGGTCATGGCAATCCGCTCACGGACCTGGCGCTGCATGGCCGGGGTGTAGGCCCGCATCTGCCGATCGCCCGACGTGCGCGCCTCGAACAGGGCGAGCTCCGCCTCCTGCAGCAATTGCTGAGTCTGGCGCCGCTCCGATCCCAGTTCGGTAAAGCCGATCTGGATTGAAACACCGATTCTGCGCTCGCCGATCTGCAGCGGCTTGTCGAATATCCGCGCCAGCGCGGCGACACGACTCTCGATCGACATCTTTTCCTCTGTCACCGCAAGAAACACGACGAACTCGTCACCACCGATTCGTCCGATGAGTCCGTCCTCGCCGACGAAGTGCCGAAGCCGGACACCGACTTCCGCCAGCACCTGGTCACCCACGTCATAGCCGTAGGCATCGTTCACATTCCGATGCCCTTCCAGATCCAGAATTGCCAGCGCATCGCGTTCATTCCAGTCCCAGGCCGTGATCCGCCCTGCCATTTCCTGCATGAACCCGTTACGCGTGAGCAGCCCGGTGACCAGATCCTCGTAAGCGAGACGGTTAAGTTCGATCTCGGCCAGTTTGCGTTCGGTGATATCCACGTGCATGACCACGGCACCGGCGCTGTCCATCCCCGTTTCCGGAACGGCGACTCGATTGACCGTCATGCGGAACCAGCGCCGCTGGGTCGGGGAATGGCAGGCATACTCCAGGGAAAAGGTGTCCCGGTCGCCGGACAACACTGCCTGCAGACCGTCCGCCACGAGGGTGCCATCGCCGCAGTCATCCGACCCGGCGCTTCTGCAGACCTCCAGGTAGTTACTGCCCACACCGTAATCGCGATCCCGCATGCCGTTGATCATGGCGAAATCGCGCCATCTGTCGTTGACATCCAGCACGTAGCCATCTGCATCCAACAGCGCGACATGCGCCGGCAGGGCGTTGATCATCCCCTGCCGCGATTCGAGCAGGTTCTGCAGCCATTCGTTGGCATGCAACAGCTCGGTCCGCGCCAGATGCAGTTCGGTGATATCGGCGATGGTCATGACGATCAGTGGCCGGCCGGATTCCGCGGTGTGCAACGGCATGTAACGCATGAACAGAGTCGGCCGGCCGCGGTTCGCATGGAACAGTTCCAGTTCGAATTGCTGAGCCTCGCCGGCGAGACAGGCCTCGAGTCGCGGCTGCACCGCGGCAATGGTCTCGGCGTTCAGCACCTGGTCGATGCGCCGGCCGATAATCTCCTCGACCGACAGGTCGGTGCGCTCGGCGTAGGCGCGGTTGACCAGCAGATAACGGAAGTCCGCGTCGAGGATCGCGCACATGTCATTGCTGGACTCGACCAGTTGCCGGTAACGCTCCAGGCGTTCATCGGCCTGGTGCTGTTCGGTAATGTCCTGGAACGAACCCTCGACGCGAACGATCTGACCCCGATCGTCGCGCAGCGCGAAGCCGGTGGTGCGCACCCGGCGGCGCTGGCCTTGGGCCGTGACGATCTGCAGTTCCTCGTCGTAAGGCTCTCCGCTTTCCGCACAGCGGGTGAAAAGCGCGCGAATCCGTTCCTGGCATTCCGGCGCGTAAAACCGGATTCCCTCGGCCACCGACGGTGTGTAACCGGCGGGCAGGCCGTGAATCTCCGCGACCATGTCGGACCATTGAATTCGATCGTTCCTCAGGTCTACCGACCAGCCGCCGAACAGGGCACTGCGTCCCGCCAGTTCAAGGAGTCGGCCCTGCTCCTGCAGCGCGGCCTCGGCGCGGCGCAGTTCGCTGGTGTCATGCACCAGAGAGAGGATCGAGAGTAACTGGCCATCGGCACCGAGCCGGACCGAGTTGTACCAGTCGCAATGCACGACACGCCCGTCACGCGTGAAATTCCGATTGGAATTGACATTGCGGGGCACGGTGCCGTTGATAAGTTCGCGCATGATCGCGGCCACCGCCCCGGCATCGTCCGGATGCACGAATGTCCATTCCGTCGGGTGCTTGCCCAGCAAGTCCTGCTCGGCCCAACCGAAAATCTGCAGTGCACGACCCGACCAGCGCCGAACCCGGAATTCATGATCCCATTCGATCACCCCGAGCGGCGAATTCTTGATATGAAAGTCGAGCGGTTCCTGGTCGCCTGTCGTCCGTTGCTGCGCTGCTGCCCGCAGCAGCAGGGCACAGTCGCTCTGCACCCGGGCCTCAAGATCCGGCGTCGCCTCCAGCACGGCGTCCGCCCCGGCGGCCAGCAGACCGGAGGTCGTTGCGGTCTGCCCCGGAGGCAGCACGACCAGTACGGGAGTCCCTGCAGACGCCGGGTCGGCACGAATGCGTTCGACGATGGCAGTAGTCGGCGAGGTCGAATCGTCACCGGCGACAACGATCAGAAGCAGCGGCCGATACGCACGCAGCGCAGCAGACAGGCCGTTGTCGGGATCACAGGCAACGAGCTCTTGCCCCCGCCCCTCGAGCGCCGTGCACAGGCGCGACACCAGACGTTCGTCATGCCTCGCCGGTATCACGAGCTGTACGGGGCTGGTCTGACGCAAAAAGAACTCCAGCGAACCTGAATCGGACTTTATTGATGCATGTCAAAGTATACTTGATTAAATAATGCTTGGGGGGCGTCACGCACAGAAACTGTGCAACATCGTCCTGGCAATCCCCGAGGAAACGTGGATTCGATCAAGGGTTTCCGGTCGCCGGACTCTCAGCCTGTAATCGGCCACCGGATCAGGAGCGCCAAGATGTCAATACTGCGTTTCGCCCTGGTCTGCATAATGGCGTGGGGGGCCTTTCATTTCGTCATCGCTCCGCCTGCGCCGGTGCTGGAAACCGACATCGCGGAGACGCACCCATGGCCTGCCGAGCGGCCATTGCCGACCATCGATGCCGAGCCGATGCAGTTCGATCTTGCCGATGACGGTCGACCCTTCGCGGTTGGCGAAACGGACATCCACCTGACGCCGAAAGCCACATTCGAACTGCGCGCCCGCGTCCTCTCGACCCGAAATTACCGACTGGGACGCGAATCCCGGGTTTCACCCCGGGATCTGGCACTGGGCTGGGGGCCGATGGCCGACGACGAGATTCTGGAAGGCATTCGCATCACGCAGAGCGGCCGCTGGTACACCTGGCGTGCCGGGACGCTGCCGATGCCGCGACAGGCGATTGATCGGCACAGCAGCAATATGCACATGATCGCCGGCAACCCGGCCGCCATGAGTGACCTCAAGCGGGTCAGGACCGGGGACGAAATCACCCTGCGCGGCCATCTGGTGGACGTCGCCGATGGCGATGGCGGCATCTGGCGGACGTCGACCAGTCGCACCGAAACGGGCGCCGGCGCCTGCGAAATCGTGCTGATCGAGAGCCTGATCATCCACTGATCAGTTGCCGGGCCGGCTGCCGGCAATTACCTCACCACCAGCTCGTCGGCCTCGACCGCCCGCACGCCGCGGAGATCGCTTACCAGCGACACCGCGTTCCGCTTTTCCTCGTCGGAGTTGACCTCGCCACTCAGACGGACTACGCCGTCGCGTGTCTCGATGCTGATGCCGGTAGCAGCCACATCCCGGGAAAAGGCCAGTGTCGACCGGGCCTTGGTCGTGATCCAGCTGTCGGATACGGTATCGGCGAACTCGCGCTCTTCCTCGTCGACCGCGGCACCCTCACGAATCTGCAGCTGGTTATCCACCTCACGTACACCATCGGTATCCCGGGCCAGTCGTTCCGCGAGGCGCATGCTGTTCTCGGAATCGACCTCGCCGCTCAGCGTCACACGTCCATTCCGCGTCGTGACACTGATGTCCAGCCCGCTGGTACTGCGATTCCACAGCAACTTCGACTTGATCGTTGCGGTCAGTGACGAATCGGCGACCCGATCACGAAAACTCCGCTCCTGCCCGTCATTTCGCTCCGTGGCGTCTGCACCTGCCTCGGCATCAAGCTCGATGCGGTTATCCACGCTCTCGATGCCGCTCACGTCGCGCGCAATCTGCTCGGCGAGTTGCCGTTGGGTGTCATCCTCGACGGTGCCGGAGAGAATCGCCGTGTCACCCTCCACGTCCACCGAGATATCGAATACCGACAGGTGATCGTTCAGTGCATAGGTCGCAGCCAGCTGGCCTTCGAGGCGTGCCTCGTTGATCGCCCGTGCCGGATCACGATCTTCGGTCTGGGCCGGCGCCGCCAGCACACCCAGCAACAGTGCGACCAGTAACATCGTCGGAATACGCAACAAGTTGGTCATCGTCATCCCCCTGCTGAAATCCATTCGACAGTGCGATCAATTCGCTCATCAAGCCCCCTCGGGCAAGCAATGCTTCCTGCTCGCCCCCCGCCCGGGAACTCAACGCTGCCGGTCGTCCATGTCGGCCTTCCCGTCCGACCCGGGCACCCACGTGGTCCGGAGCCGCGCGACATCCGGCCCCTTCCTTCAATTTAGCTCAGCCCGAGGCAAACCATCGACATGCGACACGCCAACGCGAACGTGCGAATCAATCAGCGTGTTCTTAACGACAACAGGAATTCAGTCGCTGAAACGCGCACGCAAGCGGTCGAGGTCACTCTCGTGCCAGCCCTCGGGTTCGGTCAGACCGAGCCAGGCGTCGATGTAGTGTCGCGCCGACATCTCATGGCCGTAACCGGGTGGCGCACCACCCGCGGCAAGATCGGCGAGCAGTTGCAGCATGGTCACCACCGGATACCAGCGCAGTTCCGGCGATACATCCGGCCCGCGTGGTTCGCGCATCCAGGCCGGTTCGCGATAGAAGATCTCCGGCTCGAAGAACGTCACCGGGTCACTGGCATACTGCAGGAACACGATACGGAAATCGCCCCAGGGACGATCGCCGCCATCAAGACCCTGATACTGGTTCATGAAGCGCACCACGGACCCATCCCGGAATCGGGGCAGCCACGCAGGCGAGCTGGCATCGCGCCCCGCCGTCACCGTGCGCCACGTCTCGCTGCGGAATGGCGGCCCGCTCCAGAGTGCGCCATGAAACGGGTTGTCGATGATGTCGAAGAAATCGAACGAGCGATCGGAGTTGAGCGCGCCGAGACTGAGACCATGGATATAGAAACGCGGTCGTTCGTCCGCCGGCAGTTCGGACCAGTAACCGTGGATGGCCTGGAACAGTGCCCGCGCACTCTCGGCTCCGTAATCCGCCTCCACAATCAGCGACAACGGGCTGGGAAGATAGGAATACTGCAACGTGACCGTGGCGATATCCCCCCGATGCAGATATTCAACGGTGTCCTGCGCGGCCGGATCGACCCACCCGCGACCGGTCGGTGTCGCCACCAGAATCACCGGGCGCTCGAAACCGCCGACACGGATGAACTCCTGCAGGGCCAGTTCGGCCCGCTCCTCGGGCGTATCGGCTGCGTTCAGCCCCACATAGACGCGAATCGGGTCAGGCATCGCCTCGCCGAAAAACGCCGACAACTCCTCGCCATCGGGCCCGGAAACCATGAAACGCCGCCCACGACTGCCCAGCGCCTCCCAGCTAACCAGCGATTCGGCACCGCCGGTCCGGCCCGGATCATCCGGCGGCTGGAGCTCGTCCTGCATCAGCACGTCGACCTGCTGATAGGAGTTGTCGGCCGCCCGCAAGGCGAGGCTGAAGATCACGCCGTCAATCACCGACCAGAACAGAACCGCCGCCGCCAGCACACCGATCACCGTCGACACGCGGCGCGGAACATGCCGCTCGAGCCGGCGGGACAGCCACCTGAAGGTGTAACCGAAAAGCCGGGCGAAAAGCAGAAGCACCGCGAACACCAGCGCCGCAATCAGACCGATGCTGTAAACCCGGATGCCACCGACCTCTTCCATCTCCATGAGAAGACGAATGGAGTTCTGCCATTCGGCCGCCTGGCGCAGGAACAGGCCGGCAACCAGCAGACAGGCCACCGTCGCCACCAGCTTGAGCGCCAGCTCCAGACGGGAGCCGGGCATTGGCAACTCGAGGTAGTGCCACAGCCAGCGGCCGGCAAAGCCCAGCGCATAGCCGGCGGCGAAGGACAGACCGGAGATAACGCCCTGCACCTCGAACGGCCGCGGCAACAGGCTGGGTGTCAGTGAAAACGCAAAGAAAAGCGTGCCGAGCAGCAGGCCGGCGGTGGAGAACTGCCTGAAGAATCGCATTCGGTACCCTGAAAACTGGTTGGCGCGGGAGCAATCGCATAACAATACCCGACAGCATATGGACGATTCCAAACGAAATTGTCCCGCGAGCAACGGATTCCACGCTCCGGCGTCACCGACCCGGAGTTGCCATGCAGCGCATGGCACGGCATCGTCCTGAGCCGGGTTCACGCCGCCAGCCCGGCGCCAATCCGTCGTCCGTTCGCGAACAGGGATGTCCGTCAATGACCCATAGGCACACGATTCTGCGCCCCCTGCCGCTCATCGTCATCGCCCAGTTCTTCGGCACCTCACTGTGGTTCACGGCCAATGCGGTGATCGGCGATCTGGGTCGGGAATGGGAGCTGACAACCGGCCAACTCGGTCACCTGACCAGCGCCGTGCAGCTCGGCTTCATTACCGGCGCACTGGCATTCGCAATCTCCGGTCTCGCGGACCGCTGGCCGGCCAGCCGGATCTTCCTGGTTTGCGCGATGATCGGAGCCCTGAGCAACGCGGCGTTCGTCCTGTCCGGCAGCATGGGTGAAGCCATGCTGTGGCGCTTCATCACCGGGCTGGCGCTGGCCGGAATCTATCCGGTCGGCATGAAACTGGTCGCCGGCTGGGCGCCGGACCGCAAGGGGATGGCGCTCGGCTGGCTGGTCGGGATGCTGACCCTGGGCACCGCGTTCCCGCATCTGGTGCGCGCACTGGGGCCGGACTGGGACTGGCAGACGGTGGTCCTGGTGTCGTCACTGCTCGCCGCCGTCGCCGGCATCATGATCGGGCGGCTCGGCGACGGGCCTCATCTGCCGGCCCGCGGCGTGTTTGACTGGGGCGGCGTGTTGCGGGCCTTCCGCCTGCCGCGCTACCGGGCCGCCGCGTTCGGATACTTCGGCCACATGTGGGAGCTGTATGCCGTCTGGACGCTGGCCCCGCTGCTGATCGCCGGCATGCTCGGGCTGGGCACCGACAGCGCCCAGGTCTCACTGGCCGCGTTTCTGTTCATCGGCATCGGTGCCGTCGGCTGTGTCCTCGGCGGCTATCTGAGCCGGCGTTTCGGCAGTGCGCGGGTGGCGTTCACGGCGCTGGCCATCTCGGGTCTGGCCTGCCTGACCTGGCCGGTGCTCGGCAGTCTGCCGAACTGGATCGGGATCCTGTTTTTCCTGACCTGGGGTCTCGCCGTGATTGCCGACTCCCCTCAACTCTCCGCGCTGGCCGCTGAATCCGCGCCGAGCGACTCCGTCGGCAGCTCGCTGGCCGTCATGAACAGTATCGGTTTCCTGTTGACCGTGTTCGCCATCGAACTCACCGCCGGCTGGTGGCAGCAGCTCGGCGGCGCCACCACCTGGCTACTGGTGATCGGACCCGCGCTGGGACTCGTCGCGCTCCGCCCCCTCCTGGCACAGCCAAGAGGCAGCGCATGACCGAGGCCCTGGACCGCCTGCTTGAGCGCCAGCGGGCGAACGGCAGAACGCTCCTCTACCGGGATGCGGCGAACGGGCTCGACCTGGACCCGCCCGGGGTCATCGGGCAACTGGCCGAGATGCTGGAACAGACCATGGAACAGGATGCCGCAGCGGGAAAACCGTTCCGGGCTGCCCTGATTGTCGGCAAGCCCGGCATCCCTCGCCCGGGATTCTTCCAGAAAGCCCGTTCCCTGGGCCGTTACGACGGACCGGATGACGGCCCGGAGGCGCAGGACTGGCACGCGCAACAGCTAGAACAGCTGATGGCGGAGTCCGGGGACCATAAGCCCGTGCGTTAAGCGAGTGGCGATTTATTCCCGCGCTTGCGGTGGCGTCCGCATTTTTCCCGAGTCAAGGCGCGCCGCGAAGCTCCGCAGCAAGGGGAAATGCGGCACAACAGCGGGCGCCGATGCCGATCGGCCGGATGCCAGGTCTGTAGGGTGTGTTCGGCAACGCCGAACGCACGCGTTGTCGACCTTCAGAATCAATCCGGCGTGCGTTCGCTTCGCGAACACACCCTACCGGCCGGAGGCCTCTGGCAGCGTTGCGCCACCGGCACCGCGCCTTGTCAGGTAAGCAAGGCCGGTCTCGGGCGCCGAGGTGGAAACGGATCGGCCTTTCCGCAACACGAAGAAGGCCGGGGTTCGTTTCAACCCCGGCCCTCCTTCGTTGCAGACTGGCCCGATGCAGCCTCAGGCGGTCTCGAGCTGCTTCAGGGTCGGATAGTCGGTATAGCCCCGCTCGTCACCGCCGTAGAACGTGTCGTAGTCCGGCTCGTTCATCGGCGCATCGCGACGGACCCGCTCCGGAAAATCCGGGTTGGC
>PXAT01000213.1 GCA_003565775.1 Ectothiorhodospiraceae bacterium
AGGGCTCGCTGCTCGACGGCATGCGCCGGGAGTTGCGTCGCATGACCGGTGTGGATGTGCCGCCGGAGCAATGGGACGACCTCAATCTCGATGACCATTACCGGATGAATTTCCGCGTGCTCGACACCGACGGCGAACTGCTGGCGCGCGGACGCGATTTGCGGGCGCTGCAGCGCCAGCTGGCCGGGCAGGCGAGTCGCAGCTTCGCGATGCCGGAGGCGGCGGCCGGCTCCGGGTGGGAGCGCACCGGCATCCGCCGCTGGGATTTCGGCGACCTGCCGGAGAGTCTGGACATGGAGCAGCAGGGCATTCGGCTGCAGGCCTACCCGGCGGTCGTGGATGACGGCGACAGTGTCTCGCTGCAGTTGCTGGATGCGCCGGAAAAGGCGGCCAACACCAGCCGGGCCGGCATTCGTCGGCTGTATCTGCTGCAACTGGCCGATCAGGCGAAGTACCTGCGGCAGAAGCTGCCGGCGGCGCACAACATGGAGCTTCTTTACCGCGGGCTCGGCAGCAGCGATCAACTCGGGCGCGATCTGGCGGCGGCGGTGTTCGACCGGGTCTTTCTGGCTGATGGCCTGCCGCGCAGCGAGGCCGCGTTTCGCCAGCAACTGGATCGCGGCCGCAGCCAACTGATCGAGGAGGGCGAGCGTTTCGCATCGGCCATCGCCCGGGCCCTGCAGCGCTACCAGGCCATTCAGAAGGTGCTGCGCAAGCCCCAGGGGCTGGACGCAATGGACAGCCACCGGGATATCGCCGAACACCTGCAGACGCTGGTCTATCCCGGTTTCATGGAAACCCTTCCGGCGGTTTTGCTGGATGGCCTGCCGCGTTATCTCGAAGGGCTGCAGTACCGGATCGACAAGCTGGCCGCCGACCCCCGGCGTGATGCCCTGCGGACGCGCGAGGTGCGCCCGTTCTGGGAGCAGTACCAGCAACGCGCCGAACGGCATGCTCGCGAGGGTATCGACGATGCAGCGTTGCTCGAGTACCGCTGCATGCTCGAGGAATTCCGCATCTCGCTGTTCGCCCAACCGGTTGGCACCGCCATGCCGGTCTCGGAGAAGCGGCTCAAGGCGCAGTGGGAAGAGGTGCGGTAAAAAAACGCCATCGCCGAGAGGGCTCGGCTGATACAAGCGCCCCGCGCCCGGCTCCCGCCGCCCGGTTTCTGTCCTCGTCCTTGTCGGTTGTCCGAAAACCGTCAGTCCGAAAATGGTGGCCTCGATGCCGGTCGGCCGGATGCCGGCTCCGGAACCGCCGTGAACCCATCCCTGGGGCTTGACGATCGCGTCCCTGCGATCGACATTCCTCCGCCGGCATCCGCCCGCCCGGCCTGATGTTGTGGTGCACCGCTGTATCGTGGCTTCGGTGTAGCTGCTCACCCGTCCATACCTTCTGGGGTCCGACCTAGTCCGTCATCCGAAAACCGAAAGTCTGAAAACCAGCCATGCAATGGCCGCGAACCCCGCTTCTGCTGTACCATGCGCGCTTTTCCGGGATCTGGGATTACCTGCCGAACATGACGGAAATCAATGTCCTGCTGAGTCAGTCTGCCGACCTCCGTGAGCGCGTCGATGCGCTGAGGGGGTATCTTTGACTATCCGGGCAAGAAGGAACGCCTGGAGGAAGTTCTCCGCACCCTTGAAGACCCGGACATCTGGAATGATCCGGAGCGCGCACAGACGCTGAACCGGGAACGCTCTTCGCTGGATGACACGGTCACGATGCTGGACACCCTGTCGGCGAACCTGGACGGGATTGCCGAGCTGGTGGAAATGGCGGCGGAGGAGGACGACGAAGAGACGCTCGCCTCCATCGAGGGTGATCTGAATGTCGCCCAGCGTCAGGTGGAAAGCCTGGAGTTCCGGCGCATGTTCTCCGGCGAGATGGACTCCTCCAACTGCTTTGTCGACATCCAGGCCGGTTCCGGCGGCACCGAGGCCCAGGACTGGGCGGAAATGCTGCTGCGCATGTATCTGCGCTGGGGTGAGCGGCGCGGTTTCACCACCGAACTGATCGAAGTCTCCGCGGGTGAAGTGGCGGGCATCAAGAGCGCTACCATCCGCTTCGCCGGTGATCATGCCTTCGGCTGGCTGCGTACCGAGACCGGTGTGCACCGGCTGGTGCGCAAGTCGCCGTTCGATTCGGGTAACCGCCGGCACACTTCGTTTGCCGCAGTGTTCGTGTCGCCCGAGATCGACGAGTCCGTGGATGTCGAGATCAATCCGGCGGACCTGCGTATCGATGTCTATCGCGCCAGTGGTGCGGGCGGTCAGCACGTCAACCGGACCGAATCGGCGGTGCGTATCACGCATGAACCGACCGGCACCGTGGTGCAGTGTCAGAACGACCGTTCGCAGCACAAGAACAAGGCCACCGCGATGAACCAGTTGCGGGCCAAACTCTACGAACAGGAAATGCAGCGCCGGCGCGAGACCGCCGAGCTGGTCGAGGACAGCAAGTCCGATATCGGCTGGGGCAGCCAGATCCGCTCGTATGTTCTGGATCAGTCGCGGATCAAGGATCTGCGCACCGGCGTCGAGGTCGGCAACACCCAGGGTGTGCTGGACGGTGATCTGGATCGCTTCATCGAGGCCAGCCTGAAGGCCGGTCTGTAAGCGCGGCAAGCGCCCGGCGCCGAACAGGCTGCGTCATGTCTAACCCTGAACCTTCTCCCCTGAACCCATCGAGAGCCGAATGACCAATACGCCCCAGGATACCGACGACAACAAGCTGATTGCCCAGCGCCGCGAGAAGCTCGCCGCCCGTCGCGCGGCGGGTAACCCGTTCCCCAACGATTTCCGGCGTGATGCCTTCGCCGAGGATCTGCAGAAGACCTTCGCCGAATACGATGTGGAGCAGCTTGAAAACGCCGATGTGCGGGTGCGCGTCGCAGGCCGGATGCTGGCCAAGCGGGTCATGGGCAAGGCGAGTTTCGCCAGCATTCAGGACATGAGCGGCCGTATTCAGCTGTTCATGGCCCGCGACGACCTGCCCGAGGGGGTGTACCAGGAATTCAAGACCTGGGATGTGGGTGACATCGTCGGTGCCGAGGGTGTGCTGTTCCGCACCCGCAAGGGCGAGCTGTCGGTGCGCTGCGAAACGTCACAACTGCTGACCAAGTCGCTGCGTCCGTTGCCGGAGAAATATCACGGCCTGAACGACCAGGAGGTGCGCTATCGTCAGCGCTATGTGGACCTGATCGTCAATCCCGAGGTGCGCGATGTCTTTGTCGCGCGCAGCCGCCTGATCCAGGCCATTCGCGATTTCCTCAACGAGCGCCGCTTCCTGGAAGTGGAGACGCCGATGATGCAGGTGATCCCCGGTGGTGCGACCGCTCGGCCCTTCATCACCCATCACAACGCCCTGGACATGCCGCTGTATCTGCGCGTGGCGCCGGAGTTGTATCTGAAGCGGCTGGTGGTGGGCGGCTTCGATCGGGTCTACGAGATCAATCGAAACTTTCGCAACGAGGGGGTCTCGACGCGGCACAACCCCGAGTTCACGATGCTCGAGTTCTATCAGGCCTATGCCGATTATCATGACCTGATGGATCTGACCGAGGAATTGCTGCGCGGTCTGGCGGAATCCCTGTGCGGCAGCACGCTGGTCCACTACCAGGGCGAGCCGCTGGACTTCGGCACCACTTTCCAGCGCATGACGGTGCGTGAGGCGATCCTTGCCCATAATGAAGGCCTGAACGCGGCGGATATCGATACGCTCGATGCTGCCCGCGCGACCGCCGAACGGCTCAAGGTTTCGTTCAAGGACACCGAAGGCCTGGGCGCGCTGCAGGTGGCGCTGTTCGAGGAGACTGCCGAGTATCAGCTGCGGGCACCCACCTTCATCACCGAGTATCCGCTGGAGGTGTCACCGCTGGCACGGCCCTGCGACCACGACGGCACGGTCACCGACCGTTTCGAGCTGTTCGTCGCGGGCCGCGAGATCGCCAATGGCTTCTCCGAATTGAACGATGCCGAAGATCAGGCCGAGCGATTCCGTGAGCAGGCCGCGAGCAAGGATGCCGGGGACAAGGAGGCGATGCATTATGACGCCGACTACATCCGTGCCCTGGAGTACGGTTTGCCGCCGACTGCCGGCGAGGGCATCGGTATCGATCGCCTGGTCATGCTGTTTACCGATCAGGCATCGATTCGCGATGTGCTGCTGTTCCCGACCATGCGGCCCGAGGCCTGATCGACAGCGGTCGCAGCCTGTCCCCATGAACCGGAGCGCGCCCTGATGCTGCCGCCGTCTCCGTCCCGTGATCCGGACGCGATTCAGGTGCTGGCGCGCGCCGATCGCCTGCTCGGCCAGCTGGCCGAGCGTGATACGCCGTGGCCGCTGGCGGAACTGGCGGCAGCCTGCGATCTGCACCGTTCCACAACGCATCGCATCCTCGCTTCCCTGATCCAGCTCGGTTACGTCGATCGGCCCAGCGACGGGCACTATGCCCTGGGCAGCCGCCTGCTGGCGCTCGCCGGGCGCATGGACGGACGACTCGACCTGCGCCGCGAGGCCTTGCTGATCATGCAGCGCTTGCGCGATCGACTCGGCGAAACGCTGACCCTGATGGTACGCGATGGCGATGAAGTGGTCTGCCTGGAGCGCATGGCGGGCAGTTTGCAGTTGCGCGTCGAATTGTCACCGGGGACGCGCGAGCCCTTGCACCTGAGCGCTGCCGGCAAGGTGTTTCTGGCGGAGGGTGGTTTCGAGGCCTGCGCCGAATATGCCGAGCGCAGTCGCCTGTCCGGCGGCACGCCGCGAGCAGTCCGCGACGTACCACGGTTGTATCGGGAACTGGAGCGGGCGCAACGGACCGGTTATGCCCTGGACAGCGAGGAGCGCGAGGAGGGCGTCACCGCGATCGCGGTTCCGGTGCTCGGTCCGGGCGGCAGGCTTCACGCAGCGCTGATGCTGTCGGCACCGTCCAGCCGCTATCGCGACACCTGGATTCCGCGGGTACTGGAAGCCGGCAAGGCCCTGTCGAAGCGGATGGGTGGCTGAATCCAGTCCCTGGCCCCCGTAGGGTGCAGTTCGCCGGCGGCGAACGCACGCGGTGTCTAAAAGCGCCCGGCGCCCCGCGCCCGAAAAACTTCGCTGCCAAAAAGCCGGGCGCCGCCAGTTTGCCGCTGTGCCAGTGCGGGCAGTGCAAAGGAAAGAATGCACCACGAAGATCACGAAGCGCACGAATAAAGGTCGGAAAGAGAAAGCGGGAAAGATTTTTAACTTCGTGCTCTTCGTGGTTAGTCGATTTTTTGATTTCTTGTCGACTGTCAGAATCAATCTTGCTTTGCGAAGAGACTTCCATCCCGGATGCCCTTGGCGGCACCGCGCCTATCCCGAATAACCAAAAACCGGTTTCGACACAAACGCCGGCTAGAATTAACATTTACCTAAGGAAGCTCTGATCTATTCGCACGACTGCGTTGGAGTCCGCATTTTCTCCGAGGCAAGGCGCGCTGCGCAGCGCCGCAGTCATTCTGCGGTCAAGCAGCGCAACGCAGCAATCGGGCAAAAT
>PXAT01000012.1 GCA_003565775.1 Ectothiorhodospiraceae bacterium
CCCGGCGCCCCGCGCCCGGGTTTGCGAGATGCGCTGGGCGCTGGGCGCTGGGCGCTGGGCGCTGGGCGCTGGGCGCTGGGCGCTGGGCGCTGGGCGCTGGGCGCTGGGCGCAAGATGGTGAGCGCTCCCCACGATGTAAAGCCAGACATCTTTCCGTAAGCTCTCGCCGTCGCCATCGGACCATTGCTCATGCTCAGCGAACGTCTTGCCAATGCCTTTCTTGCCTGGGTGCTGCTGGGCGCCGTGCTGGGCCTTTTATTACCGGGCCTGCTGACGCCTCTGGCTTCCTGGATACCAGTCCTCCTCGGCCTGGTCATGCTGGGCATGGGCCTCAGCCTGCAACTCGCCGATTTCCGGCGCGTCGTCCGACGACCGCGCCAGGTCCTGCTCGCGGCCGGCCTGCAATGGACCGTGATGCCGCTGACGGCATTCCTGCTTACGCGACTGCTGGACCTGCCCCCGGGCATCGCCGCCGGCGTCATTCTGGTCGGCGCGGCGCCCGGCGGCACCGCATCGAATGTGGTTGCCCTGCTGGCGCGCGGCGATGTCGCCCTGTCGGTCAGCATTACCGCGGTCACCACCCTGCTGGCACCGGTCATCATGCCGCTCTGGGTCCTGGTGCTGCTGGGCGAGACGATTCAGGTGGGATACTGGGATCTGTTTCGCCAGATCGCCCTGATTGTCCTGCTACCGGTGCTCGCCGGCCTGGTCTTGCGCCATCTGCTGGACCGGATCGCACCGCACAGCAGCGTCGCCATCCGCGGCGCTTTCCCTGCCGTCAGCGCCATTGCGGTGGCCGCAATCGTCGCCATCATCGTCGCGGCCAGCAGTGGCCACCTGGCCGGACTGTCCCTGCCGCTGGTGCTTGTCGTGATCCTGCACAACGCCACCGGCCTGTTGACCGGTTTTCTGGCGGCCCGTGCCGCCGGACTGCCGAGGGCCGCCATACGCAGTTGCAGCATCGAGGTCGGCATGCAGAACAGTGGTCTGGCGGTCGCTGTTGCAATGGCCCATTTCGGCCCGGCTGCTGCACTTGCCGGCGTGCTCTTCAGTGTCTGGCACAACATCAGCGGTGCCGCGCTGGCGGGATGGCTTCGGCGCAGACCGGTCTGATTCCCCATGAAACTCACACCGATCATCGGCATCCAAGGGGGTGAGGTCATCGTAAAAGCGACGCAACGCTCTGGAGGTGTCATATGTTGCGCTTACTGACGACACTCGCACTTTCGCTCGGGCTGGCGTTCAGCATCCCGTTCGCGGCGAACGCCGAACCCCAGGAGCGTCTGGAAAGGATCCACAAGGCACTTGAGGACGAGCAAGTGACGCAGGAACTGGAGGCGTCGGAAAAGGAATTCGTGAGGATCCTGAGTGCTGAGGCCCGCGAGCACTATCTGGCGCAGGATCGCGATTACGCCAACCAGGCGCTGGACCGGGCCGAGGAAATTCTGGATATCTGACCGTCCAGGCGGTCATTTTTCCCTGATAAAGCCCGCACGTCGTCGTGCGGGCTTCCTGTTTGTCCGGGCCTCGGGAAAGCCTGGTCCGTTCGCCCGTCAGCGCCCGGATCCGCGCCGATCACCGCCACGGGATCGTGCGTGGCCCTGACGCTGGTTACGCTGGGCGGCACCACGCCGGGCACCGCGCTCGCCACCACTGCGGGCCTGCCCCGAACCACGCGAAAAGGACCGCTCGCGTTGCGCACCGTCGCGACCGCGTTGCTGTCTGGCACCCGAATCCCGGGAACGCGATTGCTGCTGGCGACCATCACCGAAGCGCTGTGAACGCTGTGACGCTCCGGAACCACGACCCTCCCGGCCCGCTGGACGCTGTGTCCGTTGCTGCTGACCGCGCTGTTCCGCACCCGACTCACGGCGCTGCTGCCAGCGACGGGAGTCGGAGCCACGTCCCTGCTGTTGCCGACCGAACTGCTGCTGATGCCGCTCACGGGCGGTATTCGGTGCCTGCCGCCGCTGCGTCTGCCAGTTCCGGACAGCCCCATCCTGCTGCCGTCGCTCGCGAATCCCGCTGCTTTGCAGACGTGACGGCGGGCGCCGTTGCTGGTACTGGTTGCGCGTATCCTGACGGCGGGTCGATGCCGCCCGGCGATCAGCAGATTGCCGGGGTGGGCGAAATTCGCGGCCTCGGGGTGTTCGCGCTGAACGTGCCGTGCGGTGATGGGTCCAGCGTCGCGCATTGTGGCCGCTACGCACATGCCGCACGGATTTGGCAGGCCGCAGTGACCGGCCGCCGCCGTGAATCGAAATCACGCTCACATGCCGATGCCCGAAGTCCAGCACCGAGGTAAAAAAGAAACCGGATACCGGATAACTCTTGCCCCAGTACAATCCGTGCCGCGGCCGGTAGCGCGGCGGCGGCGACCAGTAAACCGGCGGATAGGCCGCATGTCGCCATGGGCCGTAGACATGCCGGGGGTCGTAGTAGGGCACGTGCACCACGTGGACCTCACGTGGCTCGATATAGATCACTTCGCGTTCGCGGACGACCTCGACGTAGTCGTTCGACTGGAGCTGGCCTTCACGAAACGCCTGCTCACGCAGATCTTGAACCCGATCCAGGACGCGCCCCTCGTCCATCAGCACGGCGTCGCCCAGAGTCGCGGTCCAGCTCAGGTCCCGGTCCATCCGCGCCAGCACATCGGGAAAGGCCACCAGCGCCTGCACGCTGGGGTCCCACCCCTGGTTCGCGGCCGCTTCGACCGCGTCGGCACCATCAAGACCCGGCCGTTCACGGGACCAGCGGGCCGCTTCGACAACCTGCAGCGGATAGGTGGACGCCATCAGTATCTGCGATAGCAGGGCGTCCGGGTAGAGCGCGACCGGAGCGAGGGCCTGATCGAGTTCGGCATCCGAAATATCGATGTCCGACGATTGACCGGGCAGCGGTCCGGAAAGCAGCAGCAAGCCGAACGCAAGGCCGGCAATGAGACGTCCAGACATGGGGAACCTCCCCGCCGCTGGCTTCCTGTACGGCGTTTTTGACAAAACGGGATCGCGTCCTCCCACCCCCGTGCAGCGGCACGATTTGCCGTTGCTCCATGTCACTGTAGGCCGAAACCCCGGTCAGCCGTTCCCCGAAACGCCGAATACGGGAAAAATTCCCGGATCCGGACAAGACCCTCGCAACCCTCGTCCGCAGACCGCTCTGGCGGGAGAGCCGCGCCATCAGGCGTTCTCGTCGCCGGACTCCACCTGCTCGATCCATTCCTCGATGGAAATCTCGCCACCACTGCGTCGGACCTGATCGGCCTCGTGCGGGCGCAGGACATCCTGCACGGCATCGGTCCGCTTCCAGCCCGCCACCGGCGTTTCACAGGCCTCGGTCGGCACATAGCGCGACTGCTTGACCCGCTGGTAGCGATGGACGTAGCGCGGGCAGTTCCGCCACAGTTCGGTCACGCGCACCCGCACCACCAGTTCCGCCTCCTTCCACTGCGCTTTCAACGGATCGTCGACATCTACCGAAGCGACGCCCTGAAGGCGGATGCGGTGCGGTTTCTCGAAATCGATGAACAGCATGCCCACCTGCCGGTTCTCGGCGATATTGCCCATCGAGTAGTACATGCCGTTGCCGTCGTAACTGGGAAACGCCAGCTCGCCCTCGCCGATCACTCGCACCAGTCCGGTATCGCCGCCCTTGTACGACACCGTGGGTCGCCCGCCCTGATCGACAGTGGAGAGGAAGAACATGTCGCGGGATTCGATAAAGGTCTTCACCTCCGGGGCGAATTCCGTCGTTACCGCCAGTTCCTCGATCCTGTCCGCCATGCGGCGGGTATCGAATTGATCCTGCAATGCGCGATGCGCGTCACCGTAGAGTCTGCTCATCACTCCTCCCTGCCTGTTGTCATATGGGAAAACATCAAATGATTATTTTTCTTCGGGGGCAAAGCATTCAGTGGCAGCATACACGGCGTCGGATCGGGTGGTGCATACTACGGATTACGCCATTGCAGGCGACTTCCCTTGGCAAACCGTAAGGACTGGCAATGCGAATTCACTGGCAACTTCTAGCGATTCTGATCGGCCTGTTTCTGGTCATCGGCACCGTTCAGGCGGAACAGGATTTTCTGCCCGAGCAGGTGCAGTTCAAGCCCTGGCTCTATACCGGCGGACAACCCGACGAGGAGCAACTGCGGCGCGCGGCCGATGCAGGCATTGATGTGGTTATCGACTTGCGGCCACGCGACGAGACGCCGGACTTCAACGAGCGCCGCCTGGCCGAAGATCTCGGCCTGGATTATCGCTACCGTCCCGTCCGCGGCGCGGTGGATCTGACAGAGGACAGCGTCGACTGGCTGGATCGACAGCTGAGCGATGTAGAGGGGCAGCCAACCCTGCTGCACTGCTCGACCGGTAACCGGGTGGGCGCCTTGATGGCGCTGCGCGCCCACTGGCTTCACGATGCGACGCCCGAGGACGCTTTGGCACTTGGCAAGGAGGCCGGCCTTACGGAGCTGGAAGATGACGTCCGACGCATCCTCGGACTGGAGAAAGCCGACGACTGAGAACACGGGATCAGGCGCGTCGACAAGATGTCCGCGCGCCCGATCCCGCTGAACTCAGGCGCCGTCGAACGGCGTTTTCCGGAATGAGTCGCGCTCCTGCATGGCACCCCACCAGCGAGAGACATTCGGGTGTGCCGAGAACAGGGCCTCGGCCTCCGGGGTCAGCGCCACGTAAGCCATGATCGGTGCCAGGTAGAAATCCGCCAGACTGGCGTGGTCTCCGGCCAACCAGGTCCGCTCTGCCAAGGCATCTTCCAGCAGACCGAACTGCTTGCGCACCGCCGGCAAGCCGTCGAGCACCGCCTGTTCATCGCAGGGCTCGCCCAGCTTCGGGTTCACCACCCGCTGCCAGACCAGAGTGCCCACGACATCCGGGTACAGGTAATTGTCGATTACGTTCATCCACTGCCGCATCAGCGCACGGTCGATCGCTGCGGACGGCATGCATGCGGGCGTCGGATGATTGGCTTCGATCAGCTCGGCGATGGCCGCCGTTTCGAACAGCGTGACGCCATCCGCAGCCATCGCCGGGATCTTGCCGAACGGATGCCGTTCGAGATGCGCCGCCGTCTGGCCCTCTCCGGAAAGGGAAACACTCATCTATTACCACGTCTGCGCCCGAGCCCGGTTTTGGTCATCTGGCAAGGCGCGGTGCCGGTTCGGTAGTGGATCTACCGGACCGGTAGCGCAACGCCGCCAGGGGCCAAAACCGGCCGGGCCTCCAGGGAAGCATGCAGCGTTGCACGCCGTCGCGTGACCGTCGGATTCGCTGGCCTGCCAGGCGCGGTGCGCCGCGCGAGGGTGATTCCCTCGTCAAGCGCCGCAACACCGCAGGGCGGCGAATCCGACGGTCACCCTCAGGGCTCGGGCCGTTCTCACGTCTGGCGGTGTCGCATGCCACCCCGGGTAGCCCCGCTACCCGAGGCGACCTGCTCCTGGCCAGTTCGCAAG
>PXAT01000080.1 GCA_003565775.1 Ectothiorhodospiraceae bacterium
AACCCCTTGGGGTTCGGCCGATTTTGGCCCCTGGCGGTGTTGCGTCGACGGGCCGGTAGCTACGGCTACCGAACCGGCACCGCGCCTTGCCAGGCTGCCAAAATCGACTCGAGCGCGAACGCGGGAATAAATCAGCGTCTCCCTAGAACGGGATATCGTCGTCGAAGTCATCCATCGGCGGCTCGCTCTGGGTTGCCGCTTCCTTGCGCTGGGGCGCACTACCCTGCTGCTGCGGACGGTTACCCCCGCCACCGGACTCACCCATACCGCCACTACCGCCGCGGCCATCCAGCATCTGCATTTCGTTGGCGACCACTTCCGTGGTGAACCGGTCCTGGCCGTCCTGACCCTGCCACTTCCGGGTCTGCAGACGACCCTCGACATAGACCTTCGAGCCCTTGCGCAGGTACTCGCCGGCGATCTCCGCCAACTTGCCGAAGAACACGATGCGGTGCCATTCGGTGCGCTCCTGCATCTCGCCGGTCTGCCGGTCCTTCCAGCTCTCGCTCGTTGCGATGCGGATATTGGTCACGGCAGCACCGCTGGGTGAATACCGCACCTCGGGATCCGCCCCCAGATTGCCGATCAGTAGAACCTTGTTGATACCGCCCCGCGCCATGAAGACCTCCAGAAAAGTGTTCGATTGATTCGCTGTGGCCAGCATACCACCGGCCTGATACGTCGGCTCAAGCGCCGGTCTGCCCCTCCGCGACATCCTCCACCGCCGCGGATCGCTCCGGAATCCGGCCGAGGCCGCTGGCCAGCAACAGCCAGAGCATGACCAGAGCCGCGCACAGCAGGAACACACCGGGCGGGCCGGCCAGCCCCAGCATCAGGCCGCCGAGCACGCCGCCGACAAAGGCACCGGCGAATTGCGAGGTGGCATAGACCCCCAGCGCCGTGCCCTTGAACCGCTCCGGCGCGTAACGCGACACCAGCGAGGGCAGTGTCGCCTCCAGCAGGTTGAAGGCCACAAAGTAGAGCCAGAACGGCAGCAGGAACCACCAGCTTCCGCCGCCGGTGAGATAGAGCCCGGTGAACGCCAGGAACAGGGCCGCCACGGCCAGCCGGAACACCAGCCGCTGCATGCCGTAACGCTCGCCGATCAGGATCGCCGGCACGAGACCGCCGATGGACAGCAGCACCACCGAGACATACACGATCCAGTGTCGCTCGGCCGGCAGGCCGATCTGGTCGCGCAGCACCAGCGGCACGGCGATGAAGACCGCGGTCAGTGCCAGGTGCAGGGTGAAGATGCCGACATTCAGACGCCGCAGATCGGCATTGCCGAGCACCTCGCGCAGTTGGCCTGCGGCCGGCAGGGTCTCGCGTTGCCTCGCCGAATGATCGGCATCCGGCACAATCAGGTAGAGCACGGCAATGGCCAGCAGCGCGAGCAGCGCGGTCACCCAGAATACCGCCGACAGGCCGAAGCCGGCGGCAATGACCGGCCCCGCCACCAGCGCCAGCAGAAAGGCGCCGCCGACACTCATGCCGATGAACGCCATGACCCGCGTGCGACGCTCCGGCCGGCTGAGATCCGCCGCCAGTGCCAGAACCGCAGCGGCAATGGCCCCCGCCCCCTGCAAGGCGCGACCGACAATGACACCAAGGATGTGATCGGACAGCGCCGCCACCACGCTGCCGACAACAAAGACCAGCAGGCCCGCAAGGATGATCGGCTTGCGGCCGTATCGATCCGATGCCAGCCCCATCGGCACCTGCAACAGGGCCTGGGTGAGGCCGTAGATACCAATCGCCAGACCGACCAGAAGCGGCGTCGCGCCGCCGAGTTCCATGCCGTAGAGACTGAATATCGGCAGTACCAGGAACAGACCGAACATTCGCAGACCGAAGATCAATGCCAGGCCGGACGTCGCTCGCCGTTCCAGCGTATTCATCGCGGTACTCCGCGCGATCGCCCGCAGTCAGATTGCAGAAACATGGAAGATCCCGGAAAAAAAGAAGCGCGCATGGTAGCACCACGTGCGAATAAATCAGCGTCTCCCTGGAGGAAACACTGATTTATTCCTGGGCCTCCGACCTCAGTGGTTCTGCTTCGGCATCGCCCGGCGGAGCAACACCGAGTTGCCGATGACCGACAGCGAACTGGCGGTCATCGCGATGACACCGATCATCGGATGCAACAGTCCCAGCGCCGCGATCGGGATTGCGGCGACGTTGTAACCGCTGGCCCAGATCAGGTTCTGCACGATCTTGCGGAACGTGGCCCGCGACAGACGCATGGCGTCCACGACACCGGTCAATTCGCCCCGCACCAGAGTGACATCCGCGGCCTCGATGGCCACATCGGCCCCTGCGCCGATGGCGATGCCGACATTGGCCTGGGACAGGGCCGGGGCGTCATTGATGCCGTCACCCACCATGGCCACATGCTCGCCGAAGCGCTCCTGAAGCGCGCGGATGGCATCCACCTTGCCCTCGGGCAGCACACCGGCCTGCACTTCGTCGATGCCGACCTCGTCGGCGACGGCCCGGGCGGCGCGTTCGTTGTCACCGGTGATCATCACCACATGCAGCCCGAGCGCGTGCATCTCCCGGATCGCCGCGACCGACTCGTCCTTCAGCGTATCGGCCACCGCCACCAGGCCCACTGCCCGACCATTCGCGGCGACAGTGACAACAGTGCGCCCCAGGCCTTCCAAGCGCTCCTGCTCGGCATCCAGGGGCTCGAGACCGCCAACCTTTCGTTCGGCCAGCAAGCGACGATTGCCGATCAGGATCTGTTCCCCGTTGACCGTCCCGGCAACACCCCGCGCCCCGGTGGAGGCGAAATCGCTGACGTCGGCCAGATCCAGACCCTGTTCCCGGGCACCGTCCACCACCGCCCGGGCAATGGGATGTTCGGACGCGTTCTCCACGCTCGCGGCCAGTGCCAGCAGACGATCGCTGTCGACACCGTCGGCCGGAATCACGTCGGTCAGACGCGGCTCGCCGCGGGTGATGGTGCCGGTCTTGTCCAGCACCATGACCGTGACATCCTTGAAGGTCTGGATGGCCTCCCCCGAACGCAGCAGGATGCCGCGCTCGGCACCCATGCCGGAGCCCACCATCAACGCCGTGGGCGTGGCCAGCCCCAGGGCACAGGGACAGGCGATGACCAGCACCGCAATCGCCGCCAGAATCGCCAGCGCCGGTGTGGCCAGCTCCGGATTGACCCAGGGCAGGAAGCCGGCACCCCAGTCCAGCACCGGCCGCAGGGCATCCGGCAACACCAGCCAGACCAGCAGACTCAGCACGGCGATGCCGATGACCAGCGGCACGAAGCGCGCGGTCATGCGATCGGCAAAGTCCTGGATCGGCACGCGGGAGCCCTGCGCCTGCTCCATCAGTTGGATCACCTGGGACAGGAAGGTATCGTCGCCGAGCTTCGTGACCCGAACCCGCAGCCGGCCTTCGGCATTGATGGTCGCGCCGATCACGATGTCGCCCGCCGACTTGTAAACCGGCACCGCTTCCCCGGTGGCCAGTGACTCGTCGATGTGGCTCTCGCCGTCCAGAATCTCGCCATCGGTGGGGATTTTCTCGCCGGGACGGATAACCATGACATCGCCGCTCTGCAGATCATGGATGTCGACTTCCATCTCCTGCCCGTCCCGGTCCACCCGCGCCTTCTTCGCGCCCATGCTCAGCAGACGGCGAATGGCCTGGGAGGCATGCCCCTTGGCGCGGGCCTCCAGGTACCGGCCCAGCAGATGGAAGGTCATGATGGTGGCCGCCATCTCGATGAACGAGGTCATCGGGTAGATGAAGCCCGCCAGGCCGATCAGATAGGGCGGCAGGCTGCCCATGGAGATCAGCACATCCATGTTCGCGCGACCGTTGCGCAGCGAGCGCCAGGACGCCCGGTGGGTGGCGGCACCGCCCGCCAGGAACACCACCGGGAAGGCCAGCGCCGCCACAATCAGCAGATAGCCGGGCACCGGCGCTACGAACATGTGCGGGATCATCAGCAGCATGATCAGTGTGGTCGGGACCGCGGCCAGCCGGAACCGGCGCCACGCCTGGTCCAGATACTCGGCCTCGATGTCCGCATCCGCCCGCTGTTCGGCTCCGTCGCCGGCGTCGACGGCGGCCACGTCATAGCCGGCTCCCTCCACGGCCCGGCGCAGGGCATCGGCATCGGGCGCGCCGTCCGTCAGATGGACCGTCACCCTGTGGTTGCCGACATTGGTCTCCACCCGGCCCACGCCGTCCAGTTCCTCCAGCGTGCCGCGGACGATCCCGGCGCAGTGATCGGACCCCATTCCGGGAACCGTCAGTCGCACACGGCCACCAGTCGTGTCAGTCACTCCGCTGCGTTCGGTCTGCATCGGCTTTCCTCCTGATTTCTGGACGTGAAACCGCCTGCTCAGTTTTGGTCGTGCCGGTGATCGTCTGCGTCCTCTGACGGCGATGCGTCATCATGCGCCTCGTCACCGGCGTGGGTATGCGCGTCCTCCGGGCTGCCGTCGCCGTGATGGTCGTGACCGGCATCGCCGTGGTGGTGATCGTCGGGGTCCGGCAACGACAGCACACCAACACCATGCCGATAAACCAGTTCACCACCGTAAAAGCCGGTCACCGCCAGCGGCGCACCGGCCAGACAAAGCAGCAGCACGAACACCCCGCTCTCACGGCGCCGGTGAATCGCGAACCACAATGACCACATCGTAAGCGCGGCAAACGCAGCCGCCGTGAGCAGTGCCAGATTGCGGTGCGTGGTCATCACCTCATGGGAGGCGGCGTCGTGCGGGACGGTGTTGTACGCATACCAGCCGGTGAGCAGCGTGCCGGTCGTGAACAGCAGGCCGAACCATAGGTTCAGCCTGCCGGCCATGCGGAAGGTCCTGCGGTGATCGCTGCGCGGCAGGCTCAGCAGGTAGAAGAGAATCGACGCGCCGAACAGGCCGATCGTGAAGTGCACCAGGATCGGGTGCCAGTTGGGCAAAATTGAGGGAAACACTGATCTATTCCTCCGTCTGCGCCCGAGACCGGTTTTGGTCAGCTGGCAAGGCGCGGTGCTGGTTTGTTGGTGGGCTAACGGACCGGTAGCGCGACGCCGCCAGGGGCCAAAACCGGCCGGGGTCTTCGACTTGGGCCGCATTTTCCCCGACGGCGGCGTTGCGCTGCTTGACCGCAGAATGACTGCGGCGCGGCGCTGCGCGCCTTGCCTCGGAAAAAATGCGGACGCCAACGCAGGCGCATGGATGGATCAGTGTTTCCCTTAGCATTTCCGGATCCTCCCGCGTCAGTGATTGCTGTGGTCATGGCCGTCCCGACTCGGTGTCGGCAGACGTTTGGCATCCGGCCCGGCGCGGCGACCGCGACGGTGTGGTGAACCGAAGTCGGGATCCGAACTGACGGCCTGCGCCACTGTGCCCTCGGGATGCTGATACCAGCCGGGATCGCTGAAATCGCCGGGCTCCAGGTCGTCGCGCACCTTGATCAGGGTGAACATGCCGCCCATGCCGATCTCGCCGAACGGTCCCTCGCCCATCATCATCGGCAGCGTGTTGCGCGGCCCCGGCATGTGGCCGCCGTCGGTATGCCCCTGGTGGTCGGCCATGCCGTGCTGGCCCATGCCCATGTAACCGGGCAGCAGGCGCTGGATCTCCTCTTCCAGGCCCGACTGGTCGACGCCCAGCGGATTGGCGATGTCATGACCCATCGGGTTCATCGTGTGATGGGTCATGTGGCAGTGGAATGCCCAGTCGCCCGGCGGTGCCTCGAACTCGATGTCGCGGGTCTGCCCGACGCCGACGATCTCTGTGGTCTCCGGCCGCCAGAGGCTTTGCGGCCAGCGGCCGCCGTCGCTGCCGGTGACCTGGAAGCTGACCCCGTGCACATGCATCGGGTGATTCCACATGGAAAGATTGCCGAGCCGGATGCGCACCCGTTCGCCGGTGCGCGCCACCAGCGAATCGATGGCCGGGAACACCTTCGAGTTCATGCTCCACAATTCGAAATCCACCATCACCGCCGGATCGGGCCGCTCGGTTCCCGGGTGCAGCGCCCAGTTGTGCAGCAGGATGGCGTAGTCCCGGTCCACCGGCACCTCCTCGCCGTTCTTCGGATGAATGATGAGCATGCCCATCATGCCCATGGCCATCTGCACCATCTCGTCGGCATGCGGGTGATACATGTGTGTGCCGTGCTGGCGCAGCGTGAATTCGTAGACGAAGGTCTCGCCGGGAAGGATCGGTGGCTGGGTGACACCCTTTACGCCATCCATGCCGGAGGGCAGATGGATGCCGTGCCAGTGCACAGATGTTTCCTCCGGTAGCCGGTTGGTGACATAGATCCTGACCCGATCCCCCTCCACCGCCTCAATGGTCGGTCCGGGCGTGGTGCCGTTATAGCCCCAGCAGCGGGCCATCGACCCCGGCGCGAACTCGTGCTCGATTTCCTCGGCCACCAGATGGAATTCCTTGACCCCGTCCCGCATCTCGTAAGGCAGAGTCCAGCCGTTGGGTGTCTGCACGGGCCGATAGCCCTGGCCGTTCTCCGGCGGGGTCGGCTCGCCATGGTTGTGGTGTTCGTGCCCCGAGTCCGCCAGGACGCGGGTCAGGGTCGAGGCCGGCAGCAGGGCCCCGGCCGCCAGAAGCAGGTTGCGACGCTTCATCAGTGATGCCCTCCGTGCCCGTGTTCGTCATGCTCATCGTGATCGTGATGGTCGTGCTCGTGCTCGTGCTCGTGCTCGTCATGATCGTGACCGTGGTGATGATCATGGTCACCATGGTCTTCGTGACCATTGTCGTGCTGCATCCCGTGGGCTCCCGGCGGATGTTCCAGCCCGGATACGTCGAACGGCGTCGCTGCATCGGGTGAGCCGCCGGGCAGATCGGTACCGACCAGGTAGGCGAGCTCGACCCGGGCCTGCCAGTAGGCGTCCAGTACGTTGACCGCGCGCCGCCAGTCCGCCAGTTCCTCCTGCTTTGCCGCGAGCAGATCGAATACGTCGTCGAACATGAAATTGACCCGCTCCTGGATGCGCTCGAGACGCTCCGCCTGGGTCGGCAGCACGGTCTCGTCCAGCAACTGGAAACGGCGCCGGTGGTGCTGCAGGCGCTCCTGACCGGCATGCACATCGGCAGTGATGGATTGCTGCAGGGCCTCACGACTGGCCTCGCCACCCGCCAGTTGCGCCGCGGCACGCCGCTGCGCGGCCTGGTTCTGATGGAAAACCGGCAGGCTGACACGCAGGCTTGGGCCGTACAGGCGTGTCCCGTCACGTTCGCGTTCGAACGCGATTCCGGGCTCGATATCACCCAGCCAGCGATAGCGACGCACGAGAGCAACACCCTCGGTCAGACCCGCAAGACCCTGATCAAGAGCCTGCAGATCAAGACGTTCGCTCAGTGCCTCGGCGGTCAGGTGATCCGACGTCATCTCATCCGGTAATGGTCGTGGCAGGGCGTCCGGCACCTGCCATTCACTGCCGGACCCGGGCTGACCCATGAGGAATGCCAGCCGAAGACGGGCGTCACGCTCCTGCTGCTGCGCTTCTTCCAGATCCAGTTCCGCGTTGGCCGCAGTGATCCGCAGCTCGGCGAGCCGCTTATCGTTCAGGTTGCCGGCGGCATGAAAGCGCTCGGCCATGCGCAGGGCGAGATCGGCAGCGCGGTGCTCCAGCGCCTGCACCTCGGCATGCTGCCGGGCAGCGACCGACGCGAACCACGCACGCTCCGTATCACTGGCCAGCGCCAGCATGGCCTCGGCCAGTTGCAGGCGCCGGGCCTGCAGGTGCGCATCGGCGATCTCCAGGCGGGAGCCACGCATGAGCAGGCCGGAAAGCCCCCAGCTCAGACCGATGCCAACCTCGCTGCGGCCGCCACCCTCCGGCAGCAGCACAGACATGGATAGGCCCGGGTTGGTGAACTGCGAGGCCTCCACCACATCGGCTGCGGTGAGCTGCAGGTCCGCGAAGCCCTGCTGCATGCTCGGGTTGCGCCACAGGGCCTGATGAATGGCCTCATCCCGGGACAGCGTTCCCTCGGGCGCCGGCAGTTCGACGTCGGGAAGGCTCAAACCGGCGAGTTCGAGCAGGTCTTCGGGGCGCTCCTCTGGCTCCGGCACACTGGCGCAGCCGACCAGCAGCAGTCCGCTCAGAACCACGCCGCATAGGCGATGCAAACGCATGAACAATCTCCTGATCCGGTTCGCCGGGCGATGATCGCCACGGCGAGACGTTGCCACTGACCAATCGGTCAGTGCACGGTCGAGATACTACGAATCAGGAGGGGTTGGGGGGTCTGTAGAGGGAATTCGGGCGGGGCGAGGATAGATATTCCGTGGCTGTGCGGGTGGCGCTGCCAGACGCCTTAGGCTGATCGGATGCGGCGGTGATCACCGCCTGACAATGGCCGCACTGACCGCATAGCGCCGCACAATGTGCGAGACAATCATCATCGCCACCGGTGCTTGCATGATGATCATGGCCGGCAGAATGCGAGTGCGAATCATGTCCGCTTTCCATCGGCGACTGCGGCCCGGTGCCGGCAAGCGTCGTTGCCAAGGGTACCAGCGCAAGCAGCAGTGCCAGCATCACGAGAATGCCGGTAACGTTGCCTGACTTGCGCCTCGGCACCATGTCTTTCTACGCGCTCTGCGACTTTTCCACGGCATCCTTGCAGATCTTGGCCAGATCACCGCTTTCGTACATCTGCAGGATGATGTCGCAACCGCCGACCAGTTCACCGTCGACATAGAGCTGGGGAATCGTCGGCCAGTTCCCGTACTCCTTGATGCCCTGCCGGATGCGCTCGTCTTCCAGCACGTTGACGTAGGCGTATTCCGCCTCGCAGCCCGCCAACGCCTGCGACGCGCGCATCGAGAAGCCGCACTGCGGGAACTGCGGCGTCCCCTTCATGAACAGGATAATCGGGTGTGACTCGACCTGTTGCTTGATCGCCTGCTGTACTTCATCCATTGCGTTTTGACCTCTTGAAGGCCCCGACCGGGCGGGGCATCGCTTGCTTCAGCTGCGGAAATTGTACCTGATTTGGCGTGGACACCGGGAACGTTGCCGCATTGCATCAGTCCTTCCCACTGTTAGACTTTCCAGTCCGGCAGCGCAGGAATGCCGCCAGCCTGGCGCAACTGTGCAGGGCCACGGCCCGTCGCCCGTACTCTCACATCAGGATTCGTCGAACGCTAGGAGCGCATAATGAAGCACGAACTTCCGCAACTCCCCTATGCCATGGATGCACTGGCACCCAACGTCTCGGCCGAGACCCTGGAATATCACTACGGCAAGCATCATCAGACCTACGTCGACACGCTGAACAAGTTGATCGACGGCACCGAGTATGCCGACATGAAGCTTGAGGAAATCGTGCGCAAATCCTCGGGCCCGCTGTTCAACAATGCCGCCCAGCACTGGAACCACGAGCTTTACTGGCGCTGCATGTCGCCGGACAGCGGCAAGGAGCCCGAAGGCAAGCTTGCCGAACTGATCCAGCGCGATTTCGGCGACTACAACAGATTCGTCGACGAGTTCACCAAGGCCTGCGTGGGTCGGTTCGGGTCAGGCTGGGGCTGGCTGGTCCAGACGCCGCAGGGCAAGCTCGAGATCACCTCGACCCCGAACGCCGAGAATCCGCTGACGAGCGACAACACCGCCCTGCTCGGCTGTGACGTCTGGGAACACGCGTACTACATCGACTATCGCAACGCGCGTCCGAAATACGTCGAAGGCTTTCTCGAGATCGTCGACTGGAACTTCGTGGCTGCGCGCCTGAGCTGAATCGGCTGAGCGACCGGGCCCACCAGGGCTCTGTCCCCGGCGAGGCCCGGCGCCCCGGCTTATCCTCGTGCTCTCTGCGGCAGCGTCGGTTTCCGGCGCTGCCGTTTCACGTTTCCGGGGAGACACTCAACACCTCCGCCAAGAGCAACCAGAGTTGTTAGTTCGCCCCGGTTACCTATCCTGAACGTGTCGCCAGCGAAGGTCGCTCGGCTCATCGACCGAACGGAGAGTCACCCATGACAAAACAACGCGAAGTCGTCATCTGTTCCGCCACCCGCACACCCATCGGCACTTACGGCGGCAGCCTGAAGGACGTCCCGGCCGTCGATCTCGGCGGTCTGGTCATTGCCGAGGCTGTCCGCCGCACCGGACTGGGCAGTGACACGGTGCAGACGGTCGTCATGGGCAACGTGATTCAGGCGGGCAATCGCATGAACCCGGCAAGACAGGCCGCGATCCACGGCGGCATTCCGGTCTCGGTACCCGCCCTGACGGTCAACCGGGTTTGCGGTTCCGGGGTTCAGGCCATTGCCTCGGCGGCCCAGGAGATTCTGCTGGGACATGCGGACTGCGCCGTCGCCGGCGGCATGGAGAACATGGATCGGGCACCCTATCTGCTGGAAAAGGCTCGCTGGGGCTATCGCATGGGAGACGGCCGCGTGGTGGACTCCATGCTTTATGACGGGCTGCATGACGCCTTCTCCGGCGAGCATGCGGGCTGGCACACCGAGGATCTCGCCGAAAAGTACCAGGTGAGCCGCGAAGATCAGGACGCCTGGGCCGCGCGCTCGCAGCAACGGTTTTCGGCCGCTCAGGCCGCAGGTCTGTTCGAAACGGAAATTGTTCCCGTGGAAGTCCCGGGTCGGAAAGGCCCGACGACCTTCGCCGCCGACGAACACAACCGGGCCGACGCCACGGCCGAGGGTCTCGGCAAACTGCGACCCGCGTTTCGCAAGGACGGGACCATTACCGCCGGCAACGCCCCGGGCCTGAACAGCGGTGCGGCGGCGCTGGTGCTGACGGATCGCGCATGGGCGGAGGCGCAGGGCCTCACGCCGCTGGCCCGGATTCGCTCCTGGGGTGTCGGCGCGGTGGACCCGGGAATGTTCGGCATCGGCCCGGTCCCGGCCGTGCACCAGGCACTGGAGCGGGCCGGATGGTCCGTTGCCGACCTGGAGCGGGTCGAGATCAACGAGGCCTTCGCCGCCATTGCGCTTGCCGTGCTGCGCGAACTGGACCTGTCGGAGGACGTGGTCAATGTCGAAGGTGGCGCCATTGCGCATGGTCACCCCATCGGTGCCTCCGGCGCTGCGCTCACGGTTCGCCTGCTGCACGCCATGCAACGGAACAACGAAACCCGTGGGATGGTGACGCTGTGCATTGGCGGCGGCCAGGGGGTCGCTCTTGCCGTGGAGCGCCTGACCTAAAGTCCTGGGGAATACTTCAGCGTTGCCCTGTTTGCCCGCTGCATGACGGCGGACGTCAACGCAGACGTGCGAACGGAGCAACGCTTCCTTATACTGTCGTTTTCGGCAGCGCCGGTCTCTGGCGCTGCCGTTTTGCGTTTCTGGAGGTGGCTGAATCTTGCAGCAGCAATCCCTGATGCAGACTTACGGTCGACTGCCCGTGCGCTTCGTGCGCGGCGAAGGCGCGTGGCTGGAAGACGAAGCCGGCGAACGGTATCTGGATGGCCTGTCCGGCATTGCCGTGTGCGGCCTCGGTCATGCGCATCCGGCAGTGGCTGCCGCTGTCGCCGAGCAGGCGCGCACGCTGGTGCACACATCCAATCTCTATCACCTGCCGGTGCAGGAAAAGCTGGCGGATCGGCTTTGTGCGATCAGCGGCATGGACCGGGTGTTCTTCTGCAACTCGGGCGCCGAGGCCAACGAGGCCGCAATCAAGCTTGCACGGCGGCATGGCCATGCCCGGGGCATCGACGAGCCGCGCATCCTGGTCATGGACAACGCCTTTCACGGCCGCACCATGGCCACGCTCAGTGCCACCGGTAACGTCAAGGCGCAACAGGGCTTCGAGCCGTTGCTGCCGGGGTTCGTGCGGGTGCCGTTCAACGACGCTACCGCCGCCGGCGAAGCGATGGCTGCGGATCCGTCCATCGTCGCCGTGCTGGTGGAACCGGTCCAGGGCGAAGGCGGCATCCGCGTGCCGGAAGCCCATTATCTGGAGCAACTGCGATTCCTGTGCGACCGTTATCAGGCGTTGCTGCTCTGCGACGAGGTCCAGACCGGTATCGGCCGCACCGGACAGTGGTTCGCCTTTCAACACACCCGGGCCATGCCCGATGTGCTGACCTCGGCCAAGGGGCTCGGCAACGGTGTGCCCATCGGTGCCTGCCTGGCGCGTGGCACCGCGGCCGACGTGCTGCAGCCGGGCAGTCACGGTTCGACCTTCGGTGGCAACCCGCTGGCCTCGGCGGCAGCGCTCGCCGTGCTCGACACCGTGCAGGAACAGCAGCTCGCGCAGCGCGCGGCACAGCTCGGGGAACACCTGCTGCAACGCTTCCACGATGAACTGGCCGATCTGAACGGAGTCCACGAGATTCGCGGCCAGGGCCTGATGATCGGCATCGAACTGGATCGGCCCTGCGCGGAACTGGTGGCCGAAGCGCTGGCGGATCACCTGCTGATCAATGTCACGGCCGGCCAGACCATCCGCCTGCTGCCGCCGCTGATCATGAATGACGCAGAAGCCGATCAGCTCATTCGCCAGGTGGTCCGGCTGGTACGCCGGTTCCTGGCCTGAATCGACGAGGATTGACCATGCAAGCCAGGCATTTTCTTGCCCTGTCCGACCTGACACGCACGGAACTGGATTTCCTGATGCGGCGGGCGCGGGAACTCAAGCAGCTGCAGCGTGAAGGCAACCTGCATCAGCCGCTGCGCGGTCGCGTGCTGGGCATGGTGTTCGAGAAATCCTCGACCCGTACGCGCGTGTCGTTTGAGGCCGGCATGGCCCAGCTCGGCGGTAGTGCGATCTTCCTGTCACCGCGGGACAGCCAGCTCGGCCGCGGCGAGCCCGTAGAGGACACCGCGCGCGTGCTGTCGCGCATGCTCGATGTGGTCATGATCCGCACCTTCGGCCATGACATCCTGGAGCGCTTCGCCGCGCACTCGCGGGTACCGGTCATCAACGGCCTGTCCGACAGCCATCATCCCTGCCAGTTGCTGGCGGACATCCAGACCTACATCGAGCACCGCGGATCGCTGGAAGGAAAGCGCGTGGCCTGGATCGGCGACGGCAACAACATGTGCCATTCGTACATGGAAGCGGCTGCACTGCTCGACTTCGAACTGCGGATCGCCTGCCCCGACGGGTTCGATCCGGATCACGGGCTGCTGGACAGGACCGACGGTCGCGCAAGTATCGAGCGGGACCCGATGGTTGCAGCAACGGACGCGGATCTTGTGGTGACCGATGTCTGGGCCAGCATGGGCCAGGAGGACGAGCAGACCGCCCGTGAGGCGGTTTTCGAGCCCTATCGCGTAACCAGTGCGATCATGGCGCAGGCGGCCGACGATGCGCTTTTCATGCATTGCCTGCCGGCACACCGGGGTGAGGAAGTGGATGCGGAGGTCATCGACGGGCCGCAGAGCGTGGTCTGGGACGAGGCCGAAAACCGTCTGCATGCGCAGAAGGCGCTGCTGGAATGGCTGCTGCTGGATGAGGACTGATCAACGTGCAGGAACCCACCGCCACTGAAATCCGCTTCCAGCTGGATGGCGACACCGCCAGCCGGGGCGACATCCTGCTGGAGCTCCGCCGCGTGGACCTGGATGTCGCCGGCGAACCGGTGGCACGCGGGCTCGGGTTCCGCGTCCGACGCGGCAGCATCTCGGTGCTGCTCGGTCCCAGCGGCTGCGGCAAGACCACGACATTGCGGACCATTGCCGGTTTTCACCCGGTGTCGGCCGGCGAGGTGGAACTGGACGGACAGGTGGTCTCAAGCCCGGACGCCATGGTGGCCCCGGAGAAACGCCGGCTCGGCATGGTCTTTCAGGATCACGCCCTGTTCCCGCACCTGAGCGTGCGCGACAACATCGCTTTCGGCCTGCACGGTCGCCCGGCCGACGAACAACGGCGTCGGGTCACCGACCTGTTGTGCATGATCAAGCTACCGGATATCGGTGACCGCTTCCCGCACGAACTCTCCGGCGGTCAGCAACAGCGGGTGGCGCTGGCGAGGGCGATGGCGCCACGGCCCAGCCTCATCCTTATGGATGAGCCTTTCTCCAGCCTCGATGTGGAACTGCGCGAGCAGCTCGGCACCGAGGTGCATGACATCTTCAAGGCGGAGGGCATCACTGCGGTCATGGTCACCCATGACCAGCGCGAGGCCTTCGCCATGGCCGATCAGGTAGGGATCATGCGCGGCGGTCAGATCATACAGTGGGACACGCCCTACAATCTGTATCACGAACCGATCGACCGTTTTGTTGCCGAATTCGTCGGTCAGGGCCGCTTCATCCGCGCCACGCTGATCGACCATCACCATCTCGATACCGAAGTCGGTGTGATCCGCAGCAACCGCGCCTATGGCTGGCCGGCCGGGATGGCGGTGGATGTCCTGCTCCGGCCGGATGACGTGCAGCCTGACCCGGACTCCCCGCTGCGCGCTCATGTCGTGAAAAAAGCCTTCACCGGCGCCGAGACGGTGTACACGCTTGCGCTGGAGAACGGCACCCGGATCCTGTCACTGTTCCCGAGCCACCATAACCATGAGATCGGCGACGAGGTCGGGATCCACATCGACGCCCAGCACCTGGTGGCGTTCCCGCGGGAAGAGACCGGCGCCGCCTAGACCGGCTATCGAACCGGCACCGCGCCTTGTCAGATGACCGAAACCCGTCGCGGACGCAGACGCGGGACTCAATCAGCCTGTCCCTGAATCAGGTTTCCCTGGGCACCAGGAGTACCGGGCATGCCGCCCGCCGCAGCACCGCCTCCGCCGTACTGCCAAGCAGCAGTTTTTCCAGCGCATTACGCCCCCGCTGCCCCATGACAACCAGATCGGCCGGCAGCGTGGATGCGAGTGCCGGCAGGACCTGACGCGGATCGCCGTCCAGCACGCGCACCTCCAGGCCATCGTCGGGCTCATCCAGTTCCTTCAGCCACGCCCGGGCATCGGCGATCTCGCGGTCGCATCCCTCGCTGGCGCAGGTGGCCGTTGCCGCCGCAGCGCGCGTGAACTGGTCACGCAATGCGCAGAAAAGCTTTTCCGCGGGCCGCGCAGCCTCGGAACCGTCGGTCAGCAACAGGAGGGCACCGCCTGCGGCCGGAGCCTCGTCCACAACGGGTTCGAGCCACAACGGCTTGCGTGTCAGCCTGGCTGCATCAAGCGCCGTGCTTCCGACGAAGAATTCCCGCAGTCGGCTATGGCCACGCATGGCGAGGAGTACCAGGTCGGCCCCCACCTCGAGGGCTGCGGCAGTCAGTTCGCGGGCAGGTTCTCCGGTCCGGACCTGCCAGTCGACCTGAAACCCCTCCTCCTCGAGGGAGACCGCCTCTTCTGCCAGCCGGGACTCGTAATGCGGGCGATGACTCTCCTCGGGAGTCGCCGGGTAACGATTGCTGAGCACGTACACCAGGGTCACCCGCTGCGCACCCCGGGACTGCAGCCCTGCAAGCCGACGCCGGAGCACCGGCCAGACGGGAGAGAAATCGATTCCTACCAGCACATGCTGAAACATTGTTCACTCCTTCCGCGGCGCCAGGTCGGCCCCGTCGACGAACAGCCGTCGCCAGCCGAGAAAACCCTCGAGGCGTACGCGCAGATCAGCCTCGGCGTCGAGATCCGGCGCCAGATAAACATCCAGACCAGCCAGCGTCTGACGCCGGTATCGGGACGGGTCGGAAGGCACACCCGGTTCCGCCACCGGAACGCCGGCACCGCCACCACAGCAACCGTGCCGCAGCGAACGGCGCAGGGTCATGCTGCCGCCGCGATCCTGTAACCAGCGTCGCGCCTCCGGCGAGACCGTCAGGTTCATGACGAGGAGCCGGCAGCAACTGGCGGAGCCCCCGGGAAATGATGTCGTGTGCGGTTTGCGACCCAAACCAGCGCGAGCATCAGCGGCACCTCCACCAGCACGCCGACCACGGTCGCCAGCGCCGCACCCGACTGCAAACCGAACAGGGCGATGGCCGCCGCCACCGCCAGCTCGAAGAAATTGCTGGCACCTATCATGGCACCGGGCGCGGCCACGTTATGCGGCACACGCCAGGCCTTGGCCCAACCGTAAGCGAGAAAGAAGATCAGCACGGTCTGAATGATCAGCGGAATGGCGATCAGGACGATATGCAGCGGATTGTCGAGAATCACCTCGCCCTGAAACGCGAACAGCAGCACCAGCGTTGCAATCAGACCGATCGGTGTGACTGGCGCGAGGCGCTTCATGAACACGTTGTCGAACCATTCCACGCCACGTCGCCGGATCAGGGTCACGCGGGTGGCGTAACCGGCCGTCAGCGGAATCACGATATAGAGGAACACCGAAAGCGCGACAGTATCCCAGGGCACGATAATGTCCGACAGGCCGAGCAGCAGCATCACGATCGGGGCAAACGCGAACAGCATGATGAGATCGTTGACCGAGACCTGCACCAGCGTGTACGCGGCATCGCCACGGGTCAGATAGCTCCAGACGAAGACCATGGCGGTACATGGCGCGGCACCGAGCAGAATCGCACCGGCCAGATACTCACGCGCCAAGTCTTCGGGGATCAGCGGCGCGAACACGATCATCAGGAAGAACCAGGCGATGGCAAACATCGTGAACGGCTTGATCAGCCAGTTCACCGTGGTGGTGATCACCAGCCCCTTCGGCTGCCGGCCGACGCCGACGATGGAGCCAAAATCGATCTGCACCATCATCGGGAAGATCATGGCCCAGATCAGGATCGCGACCGGAATCGACACCTGCGCATACTCGAACCGGGCCAGGGTGTCCGGCACCACCGGCAGAAACTGACCCACCGCCACACCAATGACGATCGCCAACGCCACCCAGATCGAGAGATAGCGCTCGAACAGGCCCATGCCTTCCCGGATATCCGGATCCTTCGACTGATCGCTCATGCCTGGCCTCCCCGGATTTCCTCGGCAAGCAAGGTCCGAACGCGCCGCCGCACGTCATCACGCACCGACCGGAACTGCTGCAGGATCTCCTCCTCGCTGCCGGTCGCCTTCGCCGGATCCGGCAGCGGCCAGTGCAGACGGCGGATGCCCGACGGCAACACCGGGCAGTGCTCATCGGCGTGGCCGCAAACCGTCACCACCAGGTCGACCCCCTGCAACATGTCGTCGCCGAGCCGTGTGGATTCCTGGCCGGAGATGTCGACGCCGTCCTCGGCCATGATGGCGATGGCACGCGGGTTCTTGCCATGGGCCTCGATACCGGCTGACAGGGCCTGCACCTGCCCCTTACCCAGGTGGCGCAGATAGCCCTCTGCCATCTGCGAGCGGCAGGAATTACCAGTGCACAGAAACAGCACGCTGCGGTCGGATGCAGTCACGGAAAAAGCCCTCGTGGACGGTGAATGAATCAGTCACAAGCAATCGATGGCCGATTGGGCATGGCCGCCAGTCGCCGACGAATATCGCCAACGCCGTCAGCGGCGAATGCGGCCTGCAGCACTTCCCTGGCCCAGTCCGGCAACTGCGGATGCAGCCGGTAATGAACCCACTGGCCGCGACGCTCGTCCTGGACGATACCCAGATCACGCAAGTGCCCCAGGTGCCGCGAAACCCGCGGCTGGGAGAGATCCAGCGCATGCACGAACTCGCAGACGCACAGCGACTGCTCGCTTAGCATCAGCAAGAGACAACGGAGGCGCGTGCTGTCTGACAGCGCGCGGAAGAGAGTTTCTGGCGTAATCATATGCGGATATCCGTATATATTTCCGCTGAGTCTAGTGTTGCGTTGGCGGGGACGTCAATAGCCTGTTTTCAGATCTCGTTTCAAATGAAACTGTCTCATTCGAAATCTTTAAGTCATTGATTTAACGATCAGTCGATGAAACCCCTACGCCTGAGCGTTGTAAAACCAGCAACCGTCTGGCGCTCTTCCCAGCGTATGGCAGACAAACCAAGCGGCGGCATTCAGCCCTTGTATGCCCGCGCGCGTCTGCCAGGTCGTCCGCCCCTGCTGTCACTGGACCTGACAGCTAGTCCCTTCATTGCAGTGCTGCCCGTTCGGAAGAAGGGCGAGCTCATCGGCAAGTAACAGGCTCACGGATGGCATCTGCCCACCTCACAACAATAATGAGAATGATTCGCATTGTCGTTAGCATTTTTTTCCGTTAAATTCCCTCTGCGACCAACATCCCAAAAACAGGCTTCACAGAAGGGACGAACGATGACTTCCACCGCAAACTGCCAGCGGCCGACTCTGCAATTCATGATAATGACCGCCACCGCTGTCGCTTTCAGTCTGCCGGCACTGCTCGCCGCACAGGATGACGACAGCGCGTCGGCCCGCCAGACCCTGGATCGGATCACCATTACCGGTGACCCGGATCGGATTCAGGACATTCCCGGATCGGCCCAGGCATTGGATCGGGAGCAACTGGACCGCTTCAACTACAGCGACCCCCATCGCGTTCTGCGTCAGATGCCTGGGGTCAATATTCAGGAGGAGGACGGGTTCGGACTGTTTCCCAACATCGGCATGCGGGGCACCCGCGTCGAGCGAAATACGCGTATCACCGTCATGGAGGACGGCGTGCTGGCCGCCCCTGCACCCTACTCCGCACCCGCTGCCTACTATTTCCCGCCGATCGGGCGAATGAACCGTGTTGAGGTACGTAAAGGCTCCAGCGCCATCAAGTACGGTCCGTACACCACGGGTGGCGCGCTCAATCTGATTTCCACACCGATTCCGGATGACGAGTTCGCGGCACGCGCGGACGTGTCCTTTGGCAGCAACGGCGGCCGCCGTAACCATGTCTGGCTGGGTGGCAGCACCACCCAATGGGGCTGGCTGATCGAGGGCTTCACGGAAGGCAGTGACGGTTTCAAGCAGCTCGACACCAGTCGGGGAGGCAGCAACAACGTCGCGACCGACGACACCGGCTTCAAACGCGAAAACTTCCTCGGCAAGCTGCGCTGGAACAGCCACCCGGACGCGGACATCTACCAGGAGGTAGAGCTGAAGTTCGGTGTCAACGAGACCGATGCCAACGAGACGTATGTGGGTCTGACGCGGGAGGACTTCCGGCGTGACCCCTACCGCCGCTATGCCGGCTCGCAGGTGGACCAGATCGCCACCGAGCATACCCAGTATCAGGTGAGCCACTATATTGCGCCGACTGACCGGCTCGATATCACCACCACCGCCTATTACAACGAGTTCAAGCGTAACTGGTACAAGCTGCAGTCCGTTGACGGCAGCTCCCTCGGCGACATCCTGCAGTCACCCCAAGAGAATGAACGCGCTTTCAACTGGATTACCGGCAACCGCGATGGCGGCGCGGATGGCGTGATCGGCCGTGTCCGGGCGAACAACCGCGAATACTATTCCCGCGGCATCCAGACTGAAATCGGCTACCTCTTCAACACCGGCGACGTGAGTCACGAACTGGAAGTCGGGCTCCGTTACCACGAGGACGAAGAGGACCGGCGGCAGTGGGAAGATCAGTACGAGATGCGCAATCGCGACATGTTCCTCGTGGATCGCGGACAGCCGGGAACCCAGGCGAACCGGGAAACGAATGCGAGAGCGCTGGCCGGGTTCATTCAGAACACCATGCGCATCGGTAACTGGACCATTGTCCCGGGGCTGCGTGGTGAGCGCATTCGCATCGTTCAGGAGGATTTTCAGCGTAACCCGCCGACCCGCAGCGTCAGCGAGGGCAAGCAGCGCTCGAACTTCGACGTCTTGTTACCCGGCCTCGGCGTAGTCTATCAGGTCAACCGCGAACTGAGCCTGCTGGCGGGCGTTCACCGCGGTTTTGCACCCACCGGCGCCGGAGGCGACGGTGAAGAAGAGCGGAGCGTCAACTATGAGGCGGGCTTCCGCTACCAGACGCCGGTTTTCCGCTCCGAGGTCATCGGTTTCTTCAACGACTATTCGAACCTGGTTGGCGTCTGTACCGAATCCAGCGGCGGCGGCTGCACCGTGGGTGACTCGTTCAGCGGCGGCGAAGTCGAAGTTGGCGGCGTCGAAGCCACTGCGCTCTACGATCTGGCCGCTGCCCGGAGTTGGCAAGGTTTCTCGGTTCCGTTGAGCCTCGTCTACACGTGGACCCCGTTGGCGGACTTCCGGGAAGCAGGCAGTTTCGATTATGCACCCTGGGGAGAGGTGGATTCGGGAGATCGGCTCCCGCAGATCCCCGAACACCAGATCACGGCCAGCGCCGGGGTTAGTCATGGGCCGTGGAGCGGAAACGTCACCGCCAACTTCGTCTCCGCGGCGCGGGCCACGGCCGGCAGCGGACGGATCCCGTCGGATGACAAGCTCGAATCCCGCCTGCTGCTGGACGTCGGTGGGTCCTATACCTTCAATCAGTACGTCGAGGTGTTCGGCAGCGTCGAAAACGTCACCGATCAGGAATACATCGCCGGCTGGCGCCCGGCCGGTGCACGTCCCGGCCTGCCCCGCACCTACTGGGCCGGTATCCGCATGAAGTACTGACCACCACGGCACTCAGGATGCGACATTCGGCGAGTGCCGACGTCGCACCTTGAGGACGTTGGTCGGCGGGACCAGTGTCGTGTTTCGAGACGTCAGCGTAGACTTCGGGGAACTTGCAGGTACAAAAACGGGTGAATGCGTATGTCGGCTTTGGATGAGAGCAGCGAGCGCAAGACGTCGAATTCAAGGCCGGAAAAGAATGGAAACCAGTTCGAGAAACTGCTTTGGAATTCCCGATATCTGGTTATGCTGGCGGTCATCCCGAGTGTCCTCGGTGCATTTGTCCTGTTCGTTATCGGCACTGTAGACATCCTGAAAATCTTCTTTGATACGGGTGTGTACTATTTTGTTGATAACAGTGAGGACATCCATGACTCCGTGATCCCGAACATCATCATGGCCGTCGACATCTATTTGATCGCGATCGTCCTTTTGATTTTCGGGTTGGGCGTTTATCGGCTCTTCGTGTCCCCAATCGAGCAGGCGGAGGAACACGCCCAGCAGCACCCGTTCAACGTCCTCTCCTTCGACGAACTCAAAGACAAGATCGCCCGTGTCGTGATCCTCGCTGTCATCATCGAATTCTTCCGCGCCGTCGTGGATATCCGGTTCCAGACACCACTTGATGCCATCTATCTGGCCCTGTCAGTTCTGGCGCTTGCCGCAGGCCTGTATTTGATGAGCCTTTCGAACAAAAAGGTCTGATGTGTGCCCGGTCCAACGGGACGTTCTCTTGCTTTTAATACGGCTCCGCTGCTTGCAAGGCGCTGAAGTTAAGTGCTTTCAAGCCACTCCGCTGTTCCAGCGGAATAGCCAAGGCGTCCGATGTCGTGACCAGCCCGGAGGCCTTCTAGCTGATTCCGGCAAGGTAGGTGCGGGATTTACTTCGACAAGCGCGACATGAGTTCCGGCTGATCCCCCTGGTCAACTGCTGCACACTTAACTCGGGGTAAAAAAAACCGCCGCACCCTCATGGGCGCGACGGCTTGCAGGACACATGGTCCGGAGCTTAAGGAGACACTGATTTATTCCCGCGTTCGCGCTCGAGTCGATTTTGGCAGCCTGGCAAGGCGCGGTGCCGGTTCGGTAGCCGTCGCTACCGGGCTGGCGACGCAACACCG
>PXAT01000202.1 GCA_003565775.1 Ectothiorhodospiraceae bacterium
GCTGGACGACGCCTCGCAGAACGTAGCGCTGTTCCTGCAGGAAGGCGACGCGGACCGCTATGTGTCAAGGTAGATGGCACCTGAGTTAAGCAGCTTTTTGGGCTGCTGTGGGTGGCCCGCCGGTCTCTTGCCGGTCGGGATTGAGCCAGACGGTTTTGATGGGATTCCAGTTGCGGATCCGGCCCGACCAGCGCCGGGGATGCCGGTGGCGCGCTTCCTCGTAGAGGGTCGTGCGCTGCGCAAGGATGGCCTTATCCAGCCCCCGGTGGCGCTGGGCCGGGGTGACGAACCGGATGGCGCTGTGGCGATGCTGATGGTTGTACCACTGCACGAAGGCATGGACCCAGAGCCGGGCTTCCCGGAGGCTGTCGAAGCCGTCCGCCGGGTAGTCCGGGCGGTACTTGCAGGTGCGGAACAACGCCTCGGAGAAGGCGTTATCGTTGGAGACCCGCGGACGACTGTGCGAGGGTGTGATGCCAAGCCGTTCCAGCGTGACCCGTAAGGCCGAGCCCTTCATGGGGCTGCCATTGTCGGCGTGCAGGATCAGGGGCCGGTGGGCGCACTGCTCGCGCAGGACGGCGCGCTCGATCACGAGGCTGCTGTGCAGGGCATTCTCGGCGTCGAAGACCTCGCTGCCGACGATCTTGCGGCTGAAGACATCGATGACCAGGTACAGATACAGGAACACGCCCCGCACGTGCGTGGGCAGGTAGGTGTAAGTGTCGGGCCGCAGCGCCCTGGCCGGCTTTCGCCGGCTGGGTTTCCGCGGCCCGCCTTCCGAACCGGACGTGCGACTCTCACCGCATCCGGCTCTCCATGTGTTCATGCCGACAGCGCCCAAGGTGTGGGTATCCTGGACCCGCGGTACCGGTAACGAATGATCGAAACCGCTTGGGGCCTGAACAAGGAGACCCGCCCATCGGTCATTTGCCAATCCGGCAGGAGTCGACGCACGAGTTTCCTGACCCCGATGCCGGCATGTCGCTTTCGAAGCCATCGGAAGACTCGATGCCACGTGAAGTAGCCGAGATAACTGAAGGTTCGTGCCGACACGCCGTATCGGAAATACTCACACCACCCCCGCAGCACGCGATTGACCGCGCGCAGCAGATCTCCGAGCGTACGATGCTTGTCCCGGCGCGTCAGGGAGCGCACTTTGGCCATCACCGAGGCCAGGGCCTTCTTGGATGGATACGTGTACACCGCCTGCTTACCGCTACGACCTTGCCATCGGCGACGCTGAATGTGCCAGCCGAGTAAGTCGAGCCCTCGCCGATGTGGCAGATCCGGGTCTTCTCGACCGACAGGGACAATCCGATCGGCGCGAGGAGTTCCGCCACTTCCTGCCGCAGCGCTGCGGCATCTGCTCGCTGCCCGTTGACCATTACCACGAGTCGAGTCACCCCGGGGAACCGCCCCCCGAGGTGCTCACAGAACCGGACGTGAACGTCTCCGCTCATCCGGCTCCTCCTATCCAGCCTGCCCATGCAGCAAACGCCAGTGCGCGAACAACCCCGTCTGCCGCCGCGCAATGCGCCGTAGCCAATGCTCTGCCCGCCGTTTGTGGCCCCGCAGTCGTTTGAACTTGCGGGTAGCCCATAGTACGAGTTTGCGGTCGATATGCCTGAGGGTTCTGTACAAGGCCGACTTGTAGTAGGCCCCGTAGTAGTTCACCCAGCCGCGTATCTGCGCATTGAACATCCGTGCCAGATCGTCCAGTGCCTTGTCGCTGCGCAGCGGCAGGCTCCAACTCCGGACTTCCTTGCGAATCGCCTTGGCCGCTTTGTTGCTGACGGCAGGACTGAAATTGACGAAGAATTTACCCCAGCGATTCTTCGACCTCCGGGGGCGAAAGCAGTACCCCAGGAAATCGAAACTGGTGATCGGGTAATTCTCTTTCCGATCATCATCTTTGCAGTAAATGATTCGCGTCTTCTCCGGGTGGAGTTCCAGCCCACATTCGGCAAAACGGCGCCCGAGCGCTTCTTTCAGATGTTCCGCCTCCGACTGCGTGCGGCAGTGGCACACCACATCATCAGCGTACCGCTCGAATGAAATGTTCGGGCAAGTCCGCTGCATCCACAGGTCGAAGGCATAGTGCAGGTACAGGTTGGCCAGCAGCGGACTGATGACGCCCCCTTGCGGAGTGCCCTTCGTGCGCTCTTGCCGCGTCCCGTCCGGCAGTTGTACCGGGGCCTTCAGCCACCGCTCGATATAGAGCACCACCCAGCTTTCCTGTGTGTGGTGGCGCACCGCGCGCATCAACAGGGTTTGGTCGAGATTGTCGAAGAACCCCTTGATGTCCAGATCCACGACCCAGTCGTTTTTCCAGCAGCGCTGGCGTGCCTGCCCAATCGCGTCGTGAGCCGATTTCCCCGGCCGGTAGCCGTAGGAATCCGGGTGGAAATGCTTCTCCAGCTCCGGTTCCAGTACCTGCTTGACCACCGTCTGGGCGATCCGATCAGCAACCGTTGGAATTCCCAGCGGTCGGATACCTCCATCCGCTTTCGGGATCTCCACGCGCTTGACCGGTGGAGGGTGATAACTTCCCGATGCCAGACGGTTCCACAGTTTGTAGAGATTGTTTTCCATCTCCTCGTCAAACTCCAGCAGCGTCTGTTCATCCACCCCGGCTCCGCCCCGGTTGGCCTTAACTCGTTTATAGGCTTCCCACACCTGACGTTTGGTGATGGGAAATGGCTTTGCTTGGTTCAAAAGAGTCCTCCTGTTACCAGTTGCTCCCTTGTCTCAAGCTGGATAGGGCAACCCCTTCGCTCCAGCCCCATTACAGGGCCTTCTTCACTACTACGGGTTGCTCCGCCCCTGTACCCCGCATCGGTACTCAGACACTCGGGGGGCTTCCCCTTGCATCGCTCCCTTGGCATCGGGGTGACAGGTTCCCACGTTCCACACAAGAGCCTGGACCACGTTCTCGCCGCCTTCATGCCGGACGCCATCTGGGCAGTAGACAGGTGCCCCCCAGACTGATCCCGGAGTAACGACTCCCCCCCGGTTTTGACGTCGTCCCTACGCTTTCGACACGTCCTCAGCGGTTCACTCACGTTCGACTCCACGGTCCTTACCTGACAGGGTCCAGCCCCGCCTTTTCCCAGCTCGCTCACCACCACCTCTCTTGAAGGCAGCAGCAGTGGGTGGTTTGGAGCCTCCGCCTGCACAGCGGCTCCGAGGGGCCCGCCCTCATCTCTTGTGCAGCATGGCTGCACGGAGGGCTTGCGCCCTCCTGTGCGCCTTCGTGGCACACAGTCGTCCGCGTAGCGAACGAGCCTCATGGCTGGAACTCCGGTGCGGCGGAGCTTGGCGCGTCGCCACGATGGTCCAAGCGCTTCCCACTTCTGAGTGAAGTGTTCGTCGAGAACCGACAAGGCGATATTGGCGAGGAGTGGAGATAGGATGCCGCCTTGGGGCGTGCCGGTGATCGTTTCTCTGGCTTTGCCGTCCTCGGCGAGGACACCAGCCCGAAGAAACGCACGAACCAGCGCGAGCACCCGCCTGTCTTCGATCCGTCTTGCAACGCGGCGCATCAGCGCCGTGTGTTCGATGTTGTCGAAGCATGCCTTGATATCCGCCTCAAACACCCATTGGTAGTTTCGAGTCGGAGTGGCCAGATAGCGGATTTCGCTGATCGCATCCTGAGCCCGACGACGAGGCCGGAAGCCGTATGAGCACGGCAGGAAGTCGGCCTCAAAGATCGGCTCAAGCACCAGCACCAAGGATGCCTGGACCACTCGGTCCGCAACCGTCGGGATCCCCAGGCGACGCACCTTGCCGCCGGCTTTGGGGATGGACTTCTCGCGGACTCGGGTTGGTCGGTAGCACCGAGCCTTGAGCAAAGCCCCAAGCTCGGTCAGGAACACCTCCGGGGAATCGATGGAACTCGGTGCAATCCCATCGACCCCAGCGGCGCGCCCGCCCTTGTTGCCCCGAACCCGGTGCCACGCTGTAACGAGGAACGCGGGATCATGGACGAGGTTGAACAAGTCATCAAAGCAGCGGCCAGGATCAGCCGTTGCCCATCGGTGCAGCTTGGTCTGCATCGCGAGTACCCGCGCCCCGGCGGTTTCCCGGTCGGAATACGGTGCGCCGGCATTCACCAGCGGCCTCCTTGCGATGTCAGTTCGCTGCAAACACACTGGAGCCCTTCGCCATGTACGCGGCTTTCCCGCGCTCGGACTACTACGGCTCCTCCGCCCCCTGCGGACAGCATCAGCGGGCAACGCGCCTTCCCTTCGTCGTGGACGACGTTCGGGGCTGCCTGCAGGGTTCCCACGTTCACTTTCTGCCGCTCACGAGGAGAGGTGTCCCGCTATACCCCTGCAGCTTCGCTGCCGCTACGCCGCAGGCTTTCGCGGCAGCCTCCCGGCCGGCGACGTACGGACCGACGAGGGAGTTCACCACGGCCCAGCCGTGGCTGCGCGCTGCAACCCAGCCCATATCCGTCAGGTTGGAGCTGGTGGTTCTCTCTTGAGAGGTTTTACGCCACGGGTTCACTTTCGTTACACCTTCCTTGTTTGCTCGCCGGACCCACGGCATCTGACGATGCTGCCGTGTCCCGGCTTTGTCAGGGCTGCTTGCCACCCTTGCTGGCGTTCCCCAGTTCGGGCTGCCCTCAGCTTGTCCCCGGCTGCTGCGACAGCCGAGTCGCGACGGTCTCGCACCGTCGCACGGTCAGAAAGCGCCTCGTGGCGCTCCACATCGTATGTCCAGACCTGGTTCGGGCCATCGGCCTCATGGCGCTGCGGCGGACCCGCTGCCCGGGGTGGAGCGGCACGCCCCCGGTGATGCTGCTCGTTGGCCGCGCGCAGGACCCGATAGAAGCTCGACTCCGAGGCGATATAGGTGCCCTCTTCATCGAGCAGGCGGGTGACGATCTGAGCCGGTGGCAGGCTCGCGAAGTCTGCGCGGTGGCAGGCATCGAGGATGGCCTGACGTTCCGCTTCGCTCAGCGCATGGGCCGGTGTCGGCCGGTCGGCGGTGGGGCGCTTGTCCGCCAGGTCGCGCGACCAGCGCCGGTAGGTGTTCACACCGATGCCCAGCTCCGCACAGGCGCTCTTCAGGCGGGCGCCCGAGGCACGCGCTTCGTTGACCAGCTCCAGGGCGTGCTGGCGATCCCGGGTGCTGGTCATGCGTCCTCGTCCCCCCAGATCGCCGCGGCTTTTTTTCGCAGGGTCAGCAACGCCGCAGTCTCCGCCAGAGCCGCTTCCTTGCGGCGCAGTTCCCGTTCCAGTTCCCGGGTGCGCTTGCGCTCCTGGCGCAATCCCTCACCTTCGCGCTGGGACGCGGCCTCGGCGCGCGCGTTGGCTTGTTCGCAGGACCGGCGCCAACGTTGGATCTGCTCCGGATACAGGCCGCGCTGGCGACAATACTCGGCGACTTCGACCTCGCTCATTGCGGCGGTTTCGACGACGGCACTGAACTTGTCAC